>JBEKYJ010000098.1:0-14503 GCA_049511095.1 Verrucomicrobiia bacterium | reverse complement strand
CGGCCCATCGAGCGAAGATAGCCGCGCACCAGCCCCAGGATGTAATCGGGTGTCTCGCACCAGCGCGCGTTGAACAACTCCAGTTCGCCGCGGCAATGGTGTCCGTGCTCGGCCATGAAGGCATCCCAAGCGGCTAGGAATTTCCGGCCGGGTTCGGTGCGGCAAAGCCTGACGCGGACCTCCGGCCAACTGTTTTCGGAAGACGCCGCGGCCTCCGTGTCGCTGTCGGCATGAGCCAGCGCTGCCAGGCGCCAGAGATCCAGGCCGGCCTCCGCGACCGGCATGCCGCCCAACGCGGCGAACAACCGGAGCGTCAGGCCGGGTTCGCCCAACCAATCACGGCAGGCTTTCTGAAACACCGGCAGCGCCGCTCCCTGCATCACCAGGTAGAAAACATCCGCTTTTTTGAAAACTTCCCGAATGACTTGAACGCAAAGCCGGGTCAGCTCCGGCGTGGACATGGCTCCGAGATCCAGGCGGACGAGTTCGTCCGTTTGCTTCTTAAAGCGGGCCATCCAGGCACAACCACGGCGGCGGGACGAATGGGTGATGAGATCGTAAAAGATGCGAGGCCAGGAGAGGATGTATTTCGGCCAGCGGAAACCCAGGTCGGGGAGATCTTCCGGCGGAATGGTCAGCGGGAGCTGGCGATATGCCTCCACCGACCCGCCTCCCAGCGCCCGGGCCATATCGGGGGTTCCCTTGACCAGGAAAGAAAATGGTTTGATCGCAGCCAAAAACGTGTTGGCGTTGAAATAGATTCTGCCGGCAACGAGACCCGCCAGCGGAGCGCGCGTGGGATCAGCGCCCACCAGGCGAAAGATGGAACCGACCACACCAAGCAAGGATTGCAGCATAGACCACGTCATCGGCGTCATCACGTCCGGCATCACTTCGCCCGTGTTGAGATTGGCCCAAACCTGCCTGTCCTCCCATGTCTTGGCCGGAGCTTTGGTTGTGATCGGACGGGACTGCAACAGGAACACCCCGCTATCCCGCTGCGCCCACTCGATATCCTGCGGCGAACCAAAGAGGCGCTCGGTCTGGCGGGCGAGATCGCACAGGTTTTCGAGAGTTGCAGGCGAAAGCGGCTCATTTTCAGACGAAGCCAGCACGCGCCCAGTTCGCTTTTCAACCACCATCCGCTCAGGCTGAACTGTCCCCTGCACCAGTCCTTCGCCCAGGCCGCTCACGTACTCCACGACGAACCGGTCCGCTGCTCCCGTCAGCGGATCAGCGGTGAACACAACCCCGGCGTGGCCGGCCTCCACCATTTCCTGCACCACCACCGCCATCTTGACCTTCTCCGCAGGCACCCGCTGCTTCGCTAGGTAAACGAGCGCCCGCTCGGAGAAAAGCGACAGCCAGCACGACTTGATGGCATCCAGCAACGCTTCCGCCCCGCGCACATTTAGAATGGATTCAAACTGACCGGCAAAAGACATCCCGGCTGCGTCCTCGACTGTCGCGCTGGACCGCACGGCAAAGCTCCGCTCTCCACCCAGTTCCCGCCACGCGCACAGCACCGCATCCCTCACCACCTCCGGAACGTGATCTTCCGCCAAGCAGGAGCGAACTTCCCGGCTCAATTCCGCGATCCGCCCAATCTCATCGCCGGAACATTGCGCGAGCAGATTGGATAATTCAGTCCGCCTCGAACACGAAGCAAGGAAGTGATCGAATGCCGTCGTCGTGACACAAAAGCCGCGCGGCACCGGCAGGCCCGCCGCGATCAATTTGCCCAGATTAAACGCCTTGCCGCCCACCAGCGACCGGTGGTTGTCGCCGGCTTCTGCTAGGTGAAGCACGAGCACAGCGGCTTTGTCCGTTGCCGCCCGCGCCGCGATGTTCCGCCCGGAATTGGTTGAAGACATCTTTCTCACAGACAGCTTCGGCGGCATTGCCTCACGCGTGCGCGTTGTTCCCGCTTGCCGTTTAACCTACTGGCGAAAGAGATGGTGTCGTTGCGATGTCGTCATCATATGCTCCATCGCCGTTGGCTACACCGACCGAAAGCCCGATTCCCAATCGTATGTCTATCAAAATCAGGGGAACAACTCCAGCAAACGCAATTGGCGTATTTTCACGGCCAGTACAACGGAATTCGCGCGGCCTTGAAAGCAATGAATTCTGAAGTCGCTTTGCCGCGCCTAGCGGGCGGCACTCGGCGGAGAATTAATTTTTCTCTTGCGCTTGCGCTTGCCCTTGCTCTTACTCTTGCGCGCCCCGTGTAACGGGGTAAACCTCGTGAAACGAGGTAAACCTTTTTGCGGCTAAACCAACAGGAGCAGAACCGATGAGCACTGGATATCAGATCGTGGTTTGCGGGAGCATTGTTCCCGATCCGTTGCAGACATTGGAGCCAGTGACGGGCGCGACGGGGCCTGCCTTGAAGAACGAGATGATGTTGCCAGCCGTGCTCGATCCGTGGGCGAGTCATGCGCTGTTCGAAGCCGCCAACCTCGCGAAGAGCGTCCCGGGCAGCAAGGTCTGGCTCGTGAGCCTTGGGCCGAAAGCCAAACTGCAACAGGTGATGATGACCGTCGCGCAAAAAGCCCTGTTTGAGCTGGTCGCGGTCGACGGTTCCGCCAGCGGATTCACCGAAGCGGCCGAAGTGGCGGCGGCGCTGGCCGGTGCCATCGAGTCAATTCCCGGGCTCGATAAATCGCGGCTGCTGGTCTTTGGCGGTTGGGAATCGGCGTCGCGGGGGGCAGGTGCGACGATGCAGATCGTGGGCGAACTGCTCGGCATCGTGAACCAGTTTCAGGGGGTGGACAAAGTGACGGTTGGCGCGGATGGGGCCATCGAGGTGCTCGAACGCGTCGAGGGGGGCCAACATCAAGTCTCGAAGTGCGTCGGGCCGCCGGCCGTGCTCGGCTGGGCGACGGGCAACCTGCCCGAACCGCCGAACAATCCACAGGTCGGGATGACCAACATGCGGGGCATCATGCCCGCGCTGCAAAAGGCCAAACCCGTCAAGATCGGCGCGGAAGGAGTCAAATTCGCCAGCGTGGCGCTGCCGAAGCAACAACGCCAGACGAAGATCGTCAAGGACGTGCCCGCCGACGAGATTGCCCAAGAGATTGTCGCCTGGATTGCGGGTGATTGATTGGCCGCAAAAGGCGCCTTTTTGTGGCTGAAAAATGAGGTGAAATATGGAAACAGTTTTGGTTCTCATGCACGCGGAAGCGGATGGTTCGCTGGCGAAGAGCGCGTTGGAAACCCTCGGCGCAGCGAAGTCGTTGGGCGGAACGTTTGTCGTCGGCTTGATCGGCGCCAACGTGCAGCCCGCGGCCAACGCGATTGCCGGTTGTGGTGCCGCGAAGTTTCTCGGCGTCAGCGGCACGGAATTCTCGCAGGCGCGGTACGGCACGGACGCGGCGGCGGCGGAAGCGATCTGCCGGGCGGCAAAGGCCACCGTGGTTACTGCGCCGGCGACGTCGCGGTGGAATCGCGTGCTGGCGGGCGTGGCCCATCGGTTCGGCGGACGCGTGGACACGCATGTGACAGGCATCTCAGCGGCGGGCGGCGCGATTTCGGTCACGCGCTGGTATTACCGGCAACGGATGGAGGCGATGCTGCAGCGGACGCAGCGACCGTGGTTCATCGCACTGGAATCCGGTTGCGGTGAAGCGTGGAAAGGTTCGGCAGGCACGGCGACGGTCGAGAACGTGGCCGTGACGCTCGGCGACACGGCGAAGCGCACGACCGTTACTGGTGTGAAAGCGCCAGCGGCTGACCAGCAGACGATTCGGCCCGATGCGAAGGTGTTGTTCGTGGCGGGTGCGGGTTGGACGAAGAAACAATCCGACGGCCAGACGCACACCGACGAGGCGGGAGAAATCATTTTGAAGTTCCTCGGCCTGACGAAAGCGTCGCTCGGCAGCAGCAAGTCGTTGGTGGACCTCAGCGGCGAAGGACAAAGTGTCCTGCCCTTCATGTCGCATCTGAATCAGGTGGGCCAGACCGGAGCGACGCCGCGGCATCCCAAGGGTCTTTCCACGTGTTGCCACGGTGAGGAACCGCATGCCGTCGGCTGGCGATTCATCAGCGAGCGCCGGGCCGTCAATCTCGACCCGAACTGTGGTTGGGCGCGCGGCAAAACTGACGTGCTGTACGTGGCCGATGCCTTCGAGGTGATGCGCAAAGTCAACGCCCTGCTGGCAGCGAAGAAGTAACTGCAAGTTGTAACGCTCTGAATCACCCGCGACGGGACGGCGCAAAGCGGCAGCGGCGCGCCCCCGTCGTCGGGTGGATTCAGTTGTTCGGCATCTCCCCAATTGGTACATTGGCCGCCATGAACCGCTGAGACGCTGCAGCAAAATCCAGTTTCTGGGATGCTATTCCCCGGTAAGCATCGCGTGCCTTTCTCACTTCCTTCTTAATGATCTCAACGGTGGCCGGACGAATCTCGAGCGTCGCTGACACGGGATCAACCAAACCTCCTCTCCTTTTCTCCTCGCTGGGGTTGTAGCGACAGAAGATCAACTTCCATTGCCGGGTAGCACACAGGTCCGACACAAAATCCATAATGTTTCCATCACGGATGTCCGCGACAGTCTCACGGAAAAAACCACTCGAATGAATCCAGACGACGAATTGCAGAATGGGATACGTGGGATAGCAGTGCGTTTTCAGCCCGATGGCAGCTACGCAGCTCCTGACGGCTTGGGACGCCGCCTGAAATATCTCGTCGCCGTAGTCACCCAGCGCGAAAAGGCAAGTAGCTCCCTCAAATGTCGAGAACAGAGCAGCCCCGTCTGCGGGCGTATCTGGATAGCCTGTGATGAAATAGTGCTTCACGTTGATTGAAGCAGCAGCGGCGACGTTCCCAGCTCGCTCAATGAGCGAGTCGCGGAACGAGGGTTGTCTTACAGGTATGCCAGAGAACAAATCCCTTCTTATTGCCAGCGACTCCTGCCCGGAGGCCGTGCCGCCTGCCGATTCTGGATGCGTAGCGCCCTTCTCTTCGAGAAGCGCCGCAATGTCACGATGACCCTTCTCTTGGGCCCACATCAAGGCGCTTCGTCCGGTTTCGTTCTCCTTCACGCTCGGGTCTGCCCCTCTCTCCAGCAGTAGCCTGACAACGTTGACATGGCCGGCCTCGATCGCCCAGAGAAGGGCCGTGCCACCAGCATTCGCTCGCGCGTTGACGTCGGCGCCAGCATCCAGGAGTACCTTCACGGTCTCGACGCTGCTTCCTCGCGAAGCCCACATCAAGGGCGTCACATCGAAGTCGCCGTGCGTGTTGGCGTCGGCTCCGCTCGCAAGGAGGGACTGTGCTTCTTCAGCGTTGCCAGCCGACGCAGCCTTGAGCAAAGCCCCATTGAGATCCTTCGCAGGCTTCACTTGCAGAGAAGGCGGTTGCGTCGTGCTTGGCGCGTGAGCTTGGTCGTGTTCCGCCGCGCCCCCGAGCGGTCTACTTTCGGGCACCGATTGGTTTTTGGGGGCTCCTCCGAGCAGTCTGCGCAACCAGTTCATGTCATGTCTCCTTTCCCTGCGTAACACTGTTATTAAGACAAACTCAGTTTGTCATATCGCTGGTTTTACGTTGAAAAGGCAAAATCCGAATGTCTTGTCTCTTTCGGCCCTAACGCGGCACGAGGCCGCAGCCAAATTGTAGGGCGCGATGCTTGGTCGTTTACGTATCGCGCCGCTTCGTGAGTGGATGCCGCAGGATTCGGCGCGATACCCCAAACGGCGGGGGCATCGCGCCCTACAAAAAACTCTCCGCAAATCTGTCGCATCTTTTGCCGGAGCAATCTAATCCTGCTTTCGGGCAATGATGCGTCGCTTGCGCTGAACCGTCAACGGCTTTTGGTTTGTTTGCCGGTAGTGCGAACGAGGAGGGACATAGCCGCAAGAATGCACAAGAGACGCAAAAACCGACTGGCGATTCCCACTTATTTTGTGGCTCTTGCGCCCCGAAAAGGATTCGGGGTGACTCCACCCTAAGGACGTTGGCGGACAAGCCTCTTTGCGGGCATTCTCGCCGTCACCGCTGCTCGGGCTTGATCGGGCGGGCAGTCTTCTGTGCGGTCAGGTGTTGCGCGACCCGTTGCGCCTGTTCGAGCCACGCGATCTTGTCCGCGAGCGACAACCGGGCGAGTCGGCGCAATTGCATCAGCGCATGGCCGTCCCAACTGTGTTCCCACGTCTGTTCGGCGTTGTCGGCGCGTGTGCTCATGTCAGCGGCGGCTGGCGGACCGCTTGAAGTTTGGCGATGTCGTCCAAGTCTTGCGGTCGTCCCGCTTGGCGTTTCAATTCTACCAGATGTTCGTAGCTGACGAAAGTGGCCGGCAATCCCGGTGCGATCTCCATCCGGGTCGCCGCCGCGTACGCCGGGTCGAAATCCAAGGGCATCTCCACGAACAAATCCACTTCCGTGACCGGATGGGCGCGGCTGAACAGCGAGAAGACCGTCAGCCCTTTGTCGCGAACCCATTGGCTACGTTTCTGGGGGTCGGCAAACTCATCCAAGGCGACCGGCGGGCGCGGCTGGTAGCCGAGACCGGCCAGGGCGCGCAGCGCGCGTTTCGCGTTCTCCTGCTCCAAGTCCAGGATCAGATCGAGATCAGCGGTGAAGCGGACGTAGCCGTGCGCCACGACCGCCAAGCCACCAGCGATGAGGTAACGCGCTCCCGCCGCGTTGAGCGCCTGCACAATGGCTTCGATGCTGCGTTGTTCCACGCCTGACCGCCCTTTCCGCGGTCACAGTACTGAAAAGAGCCCTTGTCTGGCGAGTCATTTGCGGCGTGGCAGGGCCGATGCGCTGTACGTGGCCGACGCGTTCGAGGTCATGCGCAAGGTCAACGCACTTCTCGGCACGACAAGAACCTGATAGACTCGGCGGCGAATCGTGATTGAGGAGGAGATCCGCCATGCTGATTGTTCACGTCCATGTCCGCGTGAAGCCGGAGTGCGTCGAGGTTTTTAGGAGAATCTGCGTCGAGAATGCGCGAAACAGCGTGAAAGAGCCCGGGGTCGCCCGGTTTGATGTGGTGCAGCAGGCCGATGACCCGACGCGCTTCGTGTTGGTGGAAGTCTATCGCACGACGGACGCGCCCGCGAAACACAAAGAGACGCCGCACTACGCCACGTGGCGTGACGCCGTCGCGCCGATGATGGCCGAACCTCGCACCAGCGTGAAGTACAGCGACGTGTTTTGGACGGGGTAGCGGCTTGCTTGCCGCCTTGATTTCGGCCATAATGTGACCATGGAACGGGTGGTTCACAAAGCGAAAGGCTTCAAGGAAGCCGACGAGTGGGACATCCAGCAGCAAGTCGCCATGACGCCCGAGCAACGGCTCCGGGCGGCGAAGGAGCTTCGCGACCGCGTCTATCCCACCAACTCCAAGGATGTTCGAGCGTGTCGCGCTGACAGTACGCGTCGGAGAAGGGTACTGCGGAGGCGTTCCTCATTGGCCTCGAAGATTTGATCAAGAACAAGGAAGCCTCGGGTCGCCCCCAAGACCTCAAAGACCTGAAGTTTCTTCTTCGAGCCCGTCCCCCGCAGAAGCCCCGATGATGGCCGAGCCCCGTAGCAGTGTGAAATACGGCGACGTGTTTTGGACGGGGTAGTGTGGGGGTTGTGCCACCAATGACCGCTTATTCCGCGGCTCCCTTCAGATTGAGCACGAGGACGCCCACGATAATTGCCGTGATGCCGATGACTCGATAGGCGGTCAGCGGTTCATGGAACAGGATGACTCCGCAGACGGCGACGCCGGCGACGCTGACTCCCGCCCAGATGGCATAGGCCAGCCCCAGATCCAGCGTCTTTGCGCATAATGTGAGAAAGATGAAAGTCGCAATATAAAGCACAATCATTCCCACCGTCGGCCAAAAGCGGGCGAAGCCCTCCGACCATTTCAGACACAGCGTACCCACAACCTCGGCCAGAATGGAAAGAATCAATAGAATCCAGTGCATGGGATACTCCTTATCAGGTGACTGTGCATCGGTTTGGTTCCTGACGAGGCATAGTGCTCCTGCCCGTTGTTGAGTGTCAATTCACGAGAGTATCAGGGCGTGTATTCATTCCGCTGGACAAACCGGCAGGTCACGCAGTCTACTCGGCGGGTGAACTTTGAATTTGCCACCGCGACGCGGATTGTGTTTGGCGCGGGGAGATTGCGGGAAATCCGCGCGATTGCGCCGGCGCTCGGACGCCGCGCGCTGGTGGTCATCGGCAAGTCGGCGGGCGCGGTGAAACGCGTTGAACCGTTGTTGAGCGCGTTGACCAGTGCAGGCGTGGAATACGCCACATTTTCCGTGGCCGGCGAACCGACGATTGACGTCGTGCGAACGGGAACGCAACGCGCGCGCGATGAACGCTGCGATTTTGTAATCGGTTTCGGCGGGGGCAGCCCGATTGATACCGGCAAAACCATCGCGGTGTTGCTGACGAATGAGGGCGATCCGCTGGACTATGTCGAGCTGATCGGCAAGGGGAAGGCGTTCACCAACCCGCCAGTGCCGTATGTGGCGATTCCGACCACGGCGGGCACGGGCTCGGAAGTCACGCGCAACGCGGTGCTCGGTTCGCCGGAGCATCGCGTGAAGGTCAGCCTGCGCAGTCCGCTGATGCTCCCGCGCGTGGCGCTGGTCGATCCCGAGCTTACCTACGATCTGCCGCCGCAGATCACGGCGACCACGGGACTGGACGCGCTCACGCAGTTGATCGAGCCGTTCGTCTCGGTGAAGGCGAATCCAATGACGGACGCGATTTGCCGCGAGGGAATGCAGCGAGTGGCGCGGTCGTTACGGCGCGCGTATGAGCACGGTGACGATGTCACGGCCCGGGAAGACATGTGCATGGCGGGTTTATTTGGTGGCATGGCTCTGGCGAACGCGGGGTTGGGCGCGGTGCACGGGTTGGCGGGGCCCCTTGGCGGAATGTTCGACGCGCCGCACGGTGCATTGTGCGCGGCGCTGCTGCCGCACGTGATGGAAGCCAATCGGAAAATGATCCGCGGGCCGGCCGGCCGGGGCGCGGTGTCGGCCCCGACAGTCATTGTCGGGCGTTTTGACGAAGTACGCCAGATCGTTGGAGACATCGGCGAACTGGTTCAGGCCCTGGAAATTCCGCCGTTGCGGCGGTATGGCGTGACGCGCGAAGCGTTCCCGGAGATCATCGAGAAGGCGAAGATATCGAACAGCATGAAGGGCAATCCCGTGGTGCTGCGCGATGGTGAGCTGCGCGAGGTGCTCGAACGCGCGCGGTGAGCGGAAACCGCCGCGTATTGTCTAATTCAACCAATGCCATCCCCACCTGAAAAACCCGCCGCGGCCACCGACAATCCGGTGACCCGCGTTCCGCCGGTGGGCTTATGGATGGTGCTGGTCATCGGCGTGTTGATCGGGCTGCTGTACGTGCCCCTGTTGCATTGGCTGGGGTCGAGGACGCTGCACACGCAACAGTTGCTCAACGGCGCGCTGCTGGTGGTGTTTGCGCTGGGGATTTGCGTGCGCGACGCCGTGGATAAACTGCGGTTCACCGTGCAGATTGGCAATCTGGGCATCAGCTTGATCGCGCTCGCGTTGTTGTGTCTCTGGCTGGCGGCACGGTGGCGGTTTTGGACGCTGCCGCTCGTGCTGTTGTCGGCCTGCCTCGCGTTCGCGGGGATCGTGTCGTTTCTCCTGGGCACGGTCGGCGTGCGACAGTTCCTGCCGGCGGTGAGCGCATTTTTTGTCTTCGGCGTCCTCGTCGGGCTGGTGCCGAGGTTGGATTGGCCGTTGCGGGCGATGTCGGCGCGTTATGCGGGCGGGTGGCTCGCCGCGTTCGGCGTGCCCGTGAAGATCGCGCTGGCGAACGGTCAACCCCCGCAACTCCTGCTGTCGGTGCAAGGCCAGTTGTTCGTGGTGGCGACCGAGTGCAACGGGTTCGGGCTGCTCACCTCGTCGTTGATCGTGGCGACGACGCTCGCATTTCTCCACCGGCTGCCCTGGTTGCAAAAACTGTCTCTGTGGGCGGTATCGATCCCCATCGCCATTGTCTGCAACTTCCTGCGGATCGCCAGCATTTGCCTGGTCGCGCCGCGGACAAGCCTGCCGTATGGCTTCGTGCATGAAACGTTGGGGCTGGTGTTCTACTTCCTGGGACTGGGGTTGATCTGGAAAATTGCCGAACGATACAACCTACCGGCGTCGGTGCGCGCCGAACCGCAACCCCCGGCGTGAAGCCAACCGCTCAGCGGCTGAAGCCCAAATACAGCATCTTCAACACTTCGATGAGCGGGTTGGCCTTTTCGTGCGGCCCCCCGCTCAACGGCGGCAGCAGACGCAGTCCCGCGTACAGTGACAGGGTGAAGAAGTAGCCGGCCGCGACCGACAGGGTCAAGACGCCCAGCCTGAACAAGACGTGCTCCTTGATCCAACTGGGCTTCGGTTGGGCGTAGATTACGAAGGCCCTGCTCCCCGGCGGCTGTGTTTCCATGACCGGCTCGATTAGCTCAACAACAGCACGAAGCCGCAGAGCAATACCCCTGTCCAAAAACCAGCCCACACCAACATCAAGATCGACAGACGCAGCGGCCTTTCGCTCTTCGAAACAAACTCACGCTCCACGAATATGTCGCCTTGCATGTTGTCCATAACCTTTGACCCTCGTTACGCTATCATTCGGACGGGTGGCGCCGGCGGCATCACCCTATACCCACCATACCTTGCGCTGAGAACAGATTGCATGGGCTGTGCCAGAGGAAGCGGGTGATCGAGTCAACGGTGTTGCACATGTGAGAAACGTGCGTAGGGCAGGGCAGTTATGCGCCTCCAAACGCGACAGATTTTCTTCGGCGCACGAAAACGGGGCAGCCGCAGCCAGCACGAACTGTTCAGTGTGCTGGACACAGTGTCCAGTACACTGTCAAGCTCACTGCGCACTGTCCACTGGCGCGGCAACCAATTTGGTGTACAATTGTCAGCATGGTGACGAAACGACGGTTCTGTGCGGCTGGCGTTCTCTTGGGCCTTGGCGTCCTGCTGGTGTCTTGCGGGCAGACCAGCCGCGTACGCGTCGAGGACGTCCAAGTGACACCCGTCACCGCAGCCGACATTCAGCGGACCGTGCGCGAACCGGGAGCCAAGGCGGTCTTGATAAACCTGTGGGCGACTTGGTGCGGCCCATGCCGCGAGGAGTTCCCGGGCCTCGTGCGCGTGGCCCATAAGTATCAGGGACAAGGCTTGAAGGTCATTCTGGTCTCGGCCGATGACGACAAGGACATGGCGGGAGTGAAAAAATTCCTGGCCGAGGAAGGGGTTGATTTCCCGGCGTATATCAAGGCGGAGAAGGACCAGCCATTCATCGACGGGCTTGGCAAGCAATGGACGGGCGCGCTGCCCGCGACGTTCCTGTACGATGGCAGCGGCAAGCTGCACGATTTCTGGGAAGGTGGGGTCACGTTCAACGTTTTCGAGCAGAAGGTGGTCGAAGTACTGGGTCAACAAGCAAAACCAACAGGAGGCAATTGATGAAGACAGGCTCGTTTATGGCACTGGTTGCGTCGGCGTCGGTGGCCGCCAGCGCCTTCGGTCTTAACATCGGCGACAAAGCGCCGTCAACCAGCGTGAAGATGAAAAACGTCGACGGGAGCGAGGTGTCCATCGCGGACGTCACCGGCAAAGAGGGCACGCTCGTCATCTTTTCCTGCAATCATTGTCCGTTCGTGAAGGCGTGGCAGGGCCGCATCGCCTCCATCGGCAACGCGGCCAAGGGCAAAGGCGTGGGCGTGATCGTCATCAACTCGAATGATCCCGCCAGCTATCCCGAGGACAGCTTTACCGAGATGCAGGCGCGGGCGAAACAGTTGGGCTTCACCTTCCCGTACGTGGTGGACGCCACTTCGGGTGTGGCGCGGTCGTTTGACGCGACCAGGACGCCCGAGGCGTTCCTCTTCGACAAGGACGGGAAACTCGTGTACCACGGCGCCATCGACGACTCGCAGAAAGTTGATCAGGTCTCGAAGCACTTCCTGCAAGACGCCATCGACGCCGCGACCGCTGGCAAGGAAATCCCGGTCAAGGAAACCAAGTTCGTCGGCTGCGGCATCAAGTACCGCACCAAGACCTGAGTTGCGTCCGTGGCGCACCCGCGGAACGGAAACAAATTTCCAAACGCGGTTCGCATGACGTTTGAGCAAACGGTTGGCCGGTTCCCGGCCAACCTAGAGGTGTTGTCTCTTCTTCCGTCCTCACTGCGTTTCACTGCGCCTCACTGCGTCTCACTGCACCTCACGCCGTCTTTACCTCACCATATTGGTGTAGCGTCGACTGCCTGCCCTCGTGTCGTGTACGGGGTCTCCAGTCGACATTGTAGGCCGCAAGCCGAGTCGGACGCGACGCGACGATGTCGTGCCCCCGTCGCAACCCTCACGCGGCGCTCATGATGCTCCCCTCCGAGGAGGGGACGGGGGTGGGTCACCCTTGCAGTCCGCGCAAAACCGACCGATTCCCCTCCTGCAGCCCAAATGGACTAACCAGCCTTGTAAGGTTTTCCCTTACAGAAGAGCCAGGGGAAACCTTACAGGAAAGACATTGACGCCCCAATGCACACAGGCGTATAAGCCAAGTATCGCCCCGTTTCTGGGGCCGCTTCTCGACCCCAAGGTGTCCCGTTTGCGCGAGGCTTGGAATACGTGTTGGAATAATTGCGAGTGTCGAGCGAAGGCGGCTATTCGACTGAATCAAGGAAGGAAGAAACGATGAAACGAGGCATATCCCTTTCAATCGCTGTAGCGGTTGGCGTCGTCGTTTGGATGCCAGTAATCACTTGGGCGCAGAATCAAGCGGCGTCCAACACGCACACCATTATGCACCCGGACCATGCGACGATGCTCAAATGGTTCCAAGCCCACGAGGCCATGCCGAAGCCGCCGATGGCGCCTCAAGCCGCCCTTCTCGCGCCGGGCGCTTCGCTCAGTTTGCTGTCGGATCTGGACTACGTGCCGTCGCAACGCAACCAAGGATCTTGCGGCAACTGCTGGTGCTGGGCGGGCCACGGGTGCATGGAGATCCTGCTGGACGTCCAGAACGGGATATTCGACCGGCTCTCCGTGCAGGAGATGAACTCGTGCGAAACCGCGGTCATCGGTCTGGGGTGCTGCGACGGCGGCTGGCTGAGCGATTTGCAGGCCTTCTACCGCGCCGCGGGCTACCAGCGCGCGGTTCCGTGGTCCAACCCCGGGGCATACTGGCAGGATGGGGGTGCGGCGTGCGCCACGCCGTGCGCCAGCATCACGACGACGCCCAACTATCCGGTGCAGTCCATTACGGCGAACAGCATCACCACCTATGGGGTGGGGCAAGCCCAAGCCATTGCGAACATCAAAGCCATCCTGAACCAGAACAAACCGGTCGCGTTTGCCTTTTTCATGGCCACGCAAAGCGACTGGAACACCTTCTTCAGCACTTGGGACAACCAAGCGGAAAGCACCACCGTGGACTTCGATTATGCCTGCGGGCATACGTGGGACTCAGGCGGGGGCGGCCACGAGGTGCTGTGCGTCGGTTACAACGACACCGACCCGAACAATCCCTACTGGATCATGGTCAACAGTTGGGGCACCACTGCCAACCGCCCGAACGGCATCTTTCACGTGTCGATGACCAACAACTACAACTGTACCTTCTACGAAAACGGGTACGCGTACCCCAGTTACTACTGGGAATACCTGGACGTCACCTACACAACGTCGCCGTTGCACATCACGGCGATTGCGCGGGAAAGCAACAACATCCGCGTCACGTGGAGCACAATCGCCGGGACGACCAACGCGTTGCAGCGGACAGCCGGCGCTTCAGGCAACTACGCCACCAACGGTTTTACCGACATCTTCACGGTCAACCCCGTCGTTGGCTCCACGACCAACTACCTCGACCTCGGCGCTGCCGCCACCAACCTTCCGTCACTCTTCTACCGCGTGCGCTTGGTGCAGTAAGGCCATCGCGCTTCGACCGGGTCGCCGAGTCTCAGTCCCAGCGCACGGCCACAACGGGTTTGTATTCGGGGGCGGGAGGGGTTAAGAATCGCTCTCACGATGAATTCGGGGAAGCGACTTGGCTTGTGTCTGGCGGCGGTGTGTCTGCTCTACGCCGTCTCACGCTTCCAAATCATCACCCCGCCACGCGACTCGCCGAATCAAGATCCGTGGCAGAGCAGTCTGGCCACAGCTTGCCGTTGGCTTAACATGCGTTGACCCTTGGACAGAGCCAATTTGCTTGACACGGCGGCCAAGCAAGTATTCTACTGCCGCGTGGAGAAACGAAGAGGCTGGCGTCTCAACGTGTTTCCTCCTCCGTGTCTTCCAGAGTGACCGGGCAGCGCAGTGACGTTCAAAATCGTATCGCGCGGGTCGCACCGAGCAGCGCGTCACCAAAACGCAGTGCAATCCGTGTCCTCACCCCCTGTTTTCCATCATCTTGGCTGACGGGTCATGAAAACGTCGCTCTATGACGCGCTGGTCACCCTCCCGGTTCTGCGGGATTACCTGCGTGCATTTCCCGA
>JBEKYJ010000097.1:0-14731 GCA_049511095.1 Verrucomicrobiia bacterium | reverse complement strand
GCTGGGCAGCGACCATCGCGACATCCCGCCCAAAGCCTACACCTGGCAAAGCGATGTCGAGACGGTGCATCGGTTGGTCCAAGATGAGTTCTTCGACCGCGAGAACTTTGCCAGCCCAACCGAGTTCTGGGCCAAAGCCACCACCTACGGGTATTACTTTAACCTCGCCCGACTCAATCGCGGCAAGGAATGGCAGACGCCCCTCCCGCTGTGGCCGCCACCTCGACCCAGCCGTCGCCCGTTGGCGCTGTCTTGACCTCGGCTCACTTCATAGCCAATACTTCCCCCATTACCCCAAAGGGGGTCACGATCTACCCATCGATCCCTATTCTGAGCCTTTGGCGTCGCTCCAAGACCGGATTCTTTACCACGGAGAGGATCATCGCTGCCTGCGGCAGCGTCCAAGTCGATTTTTCAAACACCAGCTGACACCCTGCCGCCTTTCTCATGTGTCCTTCGGGCGATTGCCACCCCGACGGGCGGTCAGCCCGGCCTCGGCGTGGGCAACCTCAGCCGCTGAATCCCTTCCAAGATGGCTCGGAATAGCTCCCGCGGGACCGCCACCTCCGCCATTTGGAAAATCACCTGCCGAGCATGGCGCACGACCTTCGCCCCGCTCTTGATCAGTTTCTCCCGCAACGTCGTCAATGTCCAGTGACACACCGCTCGGGGCAACACCGCCTGCCGCAGGAAGTCGCCCAGATTGTACGCCAACACGAACGGTTGCAACCGCACCTGGTTGTCCACAAAGTGGTGACAGGACAGTCGGGTCCATTTGACGGCGTTCTTGCCTTGCGGCGGGCGCGATCCCAACTCTGCGTCTGATACAAAAAGTCGGCATAACAGACCACCGGCGCGTTCGAGAGACGGCCCACCGGACAGGTCAGCAGCGGCTCGATCTCCTGCTGCAATACGTCGTTGGCCGGCAGACGGATGGCATACCCGTAGCCCTCGGCTTCCATTTGTGCACGGACGCTCTCAATGCAGTCGTGGATGAAATGCCGGCCATGGGGCTTGCGCCGGAAGCATAGGACCACCCTCGTAGATGTGCTCAGCTATGGAGAGTCTTGCGGTAGACGGCGACAGTTTCGGTCGCGCAGCGCAGCCAAGAGAACTGGTTGGCCTGACGATAACCCCGCTCGGATAGCTCACGGCGCAACCCCTCGTCGGAAGCCAGTCTTCGCATGGCATCCAAGTATGCTTCTTCAGTCTGCTCCACAAATAAGGCGGCATCTCCACCCACCTCGGGCAGCGAGGCCACCGGGGAGCAGAGAACAGGGCATCCGAGGGTCATGGCTTCCACGAGGGGTAGGCCGAAGCCTTCATACCGGCTTGGGAAGACGAGAGCGAGCGCACGACGGTACAGGTAGTAGAGTTGCTGGTCCGAGATATGGCCGAGATAGAGCCAGTTGGGCGGTGGTTTGCCTTCATCGGCAAGACCCGGTTCGCGCCCACCGACAATGACAAGGGTCGGCAGGTTGACGCCGTGGCTGGCCGCCTGCTCGTAAGCCCGCCGCAGGAGCGCCAGGTTCTTGCCCGGCTCCAGTGCGCCAACAAAGAGGAAGAACGCAGGTGGCAGAGGTTGTGGGGGAGGCTCTTCCTCACGCAGTGCCGACTCGAGGGTGAAGTGACAGCTCGGGTAAATGACATGCAACTTCGATGCTGGCACCCCCAGAAGACGGACGGCTTCGTCTGCCGTAAACCGACTTATACATATGATTGCATCGGCTCTTGCTATCGTCGGGAGATGTCGTTGCAGACGATGCCGTGACCACGGACGAAATCTCTTTGGATGATGAATGATGTCAAGGTCATACAATGTGTAGATGCGCTTGGGCGACCGCAAGTACGCGAGGATATGGCCCGTGAGATGGACAAGATCCGCCTTCTGTTCTCGGAGGATGCGGGGCGCATGCCAATGGGCCCATACGAGTTCACGATACGCGGTCTTGATTGCCCTCAGCGGCTGGCCATGGGAGTAGTTTTCGACCGGCCAGGCGAGATGGAAGTACTCGAGGTCCGGGGCTTTCAATTCCTCCAAGCCAAGCAGCAAGCCACGAACATATCGGGCGCAGCCCCGCCGCATAATGTATAGCCAGTTCGTCTCGACAGCCACTTTCATCCAGCTTCATCTCCTCGCGGCGGTCAAGGTACGGCGATTGAGCCGATGTGCAAGCCAAAAGCGTTGGCGAAGGCCGCAACCGTGGAGGGGGGAAGGGGTTGAAGATCGGCCATATGTCCGCAGGGTGGCAGGGATGTGCGGGGCGGCAACCGGACGCCGCGAGGTTCTTGCCAGCGTATGAGGTTTGCTGTCATAATTGCGGCAATGGACAACAAGCTGATCGCCTTGATTGAAGCCCTTTCCTGTGGTGTGCCGATACTGGCGGCTCCCGTGGGCGGGATTCCGGAAGTCTTTCGCGATGGCGTCGAGGGTTGTTACTGGAATTTGGATCAGCCGGCCGAAAGCGCGGCGAAGATGCTGCAATTGCTGGAGAGTCCGACGACACTGCAGAACATGTCCGACGCCGCCAGGAAACGGTTCGCGGCGGAGTTTGAAGAGAGCGTGACTGGCGCGCGGCTGCTTCCGTTTTTTGTGGGTGGCGAGCATGAGTAGTCTTTCAAACCAATTCGTGATGATCCAATGAAGCGGACAGCATTTCGCTGGTTTCTCGCCGGCGATGAGAACCGGAAGCCCTCAGACACATGCTCCGAGGAAGACCGGAGCGAGCGGCCACAAAATGGATTGCGCCGGAGGAGAACCGAAAAGTATATTCACCCGCAGTTGACGGGACGGACCAACAGTTTCGCAAAACTTTCACAGTCGGGCTGCAATTCGTAGTTGTCGTCATCATGGTTACTGTCTGGATACTTCTCTGCGCGATTCTGACCGCGGCGGGCTGGATACTGTCCGCCGTCCATGAATTAAATGCCATCGGTTATGGTGTGCTGACATTGCTGGGAATGGGGATCGCGGTCATTTGGCTGGCGATCCGCAGGCCAGCGGCGCCGGTGCCTCTGCCGGCGCGGGTACATCGATGGCACTCGATACTGCGATGCCGGTTCGGTCGTCCGTTTCCGGCGGCGTTTCTTCTGCTGGCATTTCTGGCGATTGTCGGCGGGATCATCTACCCGCCGGGTAATCTGGACGCGCTGGCCTATCGGATTCCGCGCACCCTGCACTGGTTGGCCGCGGGCCGCTGGCATTGGATTCACACATCCTTTACCAAACTGAATACCCGGGCTTGTGGTTTTGAATGGTTATCAACTCCACTGATTCTGTTCCTGCATACCGATCGCTGGCTCTTTGGGATCAATGCCATTACCTATCTCCTCCTGCCGGGGTTGTTGTTCAGCGTGTTCCGTCGGTTGGGAGTCCGTCCCAGCGTCGCCTGGCATTGGATGTGGCTGTTGCCGTCGGGCTATTGTTTTCTCCTGCAAGCGGGTGGAATCACGAATGATGTGTTCGCGGTCGTGTATGCCCTGGCGGCCGTTGATTTTGCCTTGCGGGCAAGGGAGTCAAATCGTGTATCCGACGTCTGGCTGTCCGTTCTGGCGGCCGGGTTGTTGGCCGGAAGTAAGGCCAGCAACCTACCGCTCTTATTGCCCTGGTTGATTGCCGTTGTCCCGTCGGCCCGGTTGCTCACCCGCCAGAGGGCGATGGGTTGCCTCGTCGTATCGGTGTCACTGCTGATTTCCTTTCTCCCAAGCGCGGTGCTGAACTATCGATACTGCGGCGACTGGAGCGGGGCTTCGGCGGAGGATTCCTCGATGACTCAGCTTCGTCCGTTGACTGGAATTGCGGGCAATACCGTCGCGCTCGTTGTTCAGAATGTGGTCCCGACCTTCTATCCCATTACGAAATGGTGGGACAGTTTTGTTACTCGGTGCGCGCCGGACCTCGTTTCCTCGCCGAGATGGCAGAACTTTGAGGGGAACCGTCTGCATATCACCGATCTGGGCGAGCTTCCGTTGGAGGACGGGGCCGGTCTGGGTTTCGCCATCAGTGTGATGATCGTGGTGTCGGTCGTGGGGGCCATGATCCTGCGGTGGTCACGCACGGAGTCCAGCCGCCGGCCGCCGCCGCCACCAACGCGACGCTGGCTTCAGTCTGGGTTGCGCTGGTCACCGTATGTCGCGCTCCTCGCGTACATGACGAAAATGGGCTTGGCAACAGTCGCACGCCTGATCGCTCCGTACTATGTCCTGCTCGTTCCGGCATTGCTGATGGGAAGCTCCCACCAATGGATCGTTCGTGCCTTGTGGTGGCGCTGGATGGCTGCGGGAACCTTCTTGTTGGCCGTTATTGTCGTTGTGGTGGCGCCGACCCGCCCTTTGTGGCCGGCCCGCAGCACGCTGTCTGCCCTGCGCCAGCGGTATCCTGCCAGTGCGGTGTTGCAGCGTGCCGATCTGGTCTACTCCGTATTCGGTTCGCGGTGGGATGTTCTCAAACCGGTGCGCGATCTGTTACCGCCCGGGGTTCACCAGATCGGCTACGCTGTTTTTGGCGATCCACCGGAAGCGTCGCTCTGGCGTCCCTTTGCTTCGCGGCGCGTCTGGCATTTGCTGCCTTCCGACCCCGTAAGCTATCTTCGGGAGCGCGGTATCGAATACGTCGTGGCGGGCACCGACGGAAACCAGACAACCATGGCTGGAATCAGGCTGGACGAATGGGTTCCCTCATGGGTCAAGCAAGTAAATGGCACCGTGGTCGGCCAGGTCACGTTGACGATCAAAGCCCGGCTGGGACCCACTACGTGGTACGTGGTTCGCCTGCCTGTCGAAAAAACCGACCGGGCTGCGCCCGCTTACGAGAGCGCCGGTACCCTCCCGTTGCCCTGACGTCTCAGGCACAGGTGCCCATCCCGAACGCCTTGGCGTGAATCAACCTGCGCGGGGGCGGATCTCTGCCAGTATCGGTGATCTTCCAGAAACATCACGGGCCACTGGACATTGCGTCACCCTGTGGTTAAATGGGCCACGCCTATGGCCGAACCCAAGGTCACAATCGTGACACCATCATTTAACCAGGCGCGGTTTCTGCCGCAGACCTTGGACAGCATTCGGGAGCAGGATTACCCGCACATCGAGCACATTGTCGTGGATGGAGGCTCGACGGACGGTTCGGTGGATATTCTTCGCGCGGCGCCGGGCATCCGCTGGGTCTCGGAGCGCGACCGCGGGCAGGTGGATGCGATCAACAAAGGGTTCGCACTCGCCACCGGTGAGATTCTCGCGTGGCTGAACTCGGATGACCTGCTGGATCCCGATGCCGTTCGCCTCGCCGTGGAGGCGCTGCAGCGCACTGGCGCGGACCTGGTGTACGGCGACCTGCGCATTATTGATGCGGAGGGCACGCACATACGGATGTTCTATGGCATCCCGTTTGACTACCGGGCGCTGCTGTACGGTATCGATTACATCGGGCAGCAGTCGGTGTTTTTCCGCCGCACGCTTCTGGAAAAAGCCGGTCCACTGCGCGCCGAGTACGACAATGGGTTTGACTACGAACTGTGGCTGCGCGTGGCCGGGCACGGGCGGCTGGTGTACGTACCGCAGGTGCGCGGACAGATTCGCTGGCATGTCGACGCCAAGTCGGTCGCCGGCGCGCAACGCACAGGGACCGATATGGACCGGATTCGGCGGGAATACTGGCGTACGGGCGGATTGCCGGTGTTTCTGGCGCGGCGGCCCTGGGCCGGGATCGTCAACTGGTATTACCGCCTGAAGCGCATCCGGCGGATTCGAAGCCTGTCGCGGGCCGGACAACGACCGCGTGTTCTGGTGTTGGGCTATCTACCGCCGCCGATCCACGGCGTGTCCATCGCGTATCAGGCGCTGTTGCGGTCTCCGTTTGCCAGACAGTTCGATGTGAGCTTTATGAACCTGAACGTGGTGCGAGACTACCGGGAATTGGAAGTGTTTCACTGGCGCAAACTGGCCCGGCTGGGCCGGCTGATCGGGACCGAATGGTGGCGCCTCACGAGCCAGGGGTTCGACTTTGCGTTTTACCCGATCTCGGTTAACCGTAACGCGTTCCTCAAAGATGCGCTCATGCTGGCCATCGTTCGGGCCTTTCGCGTGCCCGTTGTCCTCTACGGCCACGGCAACAACCTGCCGGAGTTTCGCGACCAGTCCCCGCGCTGGCTGCAACGCGTGATCGATTGGACGATTCGCGGCGCGGTGGCGGCAACGGTGCCGGGCCGGAACCTGCGGTTCAATTTCCTGGGTCATCTCCGCGAGGACCAGGTGTTCGCGGTTCCCTACGGGATCGAAGTGCCGGCCACGCTGCCGCCGGTCGTCAAGCCGAGCGGCCGGTTTACCGTGCTTTATCTCGGCAATCTGGTGCGCGAGAAGGGGGCATTTGTCATCCTCGATGCGATTCCGCTGGTGCGGGCGCGCTGTCCCGAGGCTTATTTTGTCTTCGCGGGCGCATGGTGGAACGCCCAAGACCGAGTCGAAGCGGAGCGGATGGTGCAGGACCGCGGTCTGGCCTCCGTCGTCGAGTTTACCGGGGCGGTCACGGGCGCCGCGAAGTGGGAGGCCATCTGCCGGGGCGACGTGATGGTGTTTCCGACGTTCTACCACTACGAAACATTTGGCCAGGTTTTGCCGGAAGCGATGGGCGTCGGGTTGCCGGTCATCGCCACGCGGCGGGCGGCGATTCCCGAGATCGTGGAGGAGGGCGTGAATGGCCTGTTTGTGGCCGAGAAGGACGCCGGCGATCTGGCCGAGAAAATCGTCACGCTGGCCAACGACCCGGCGCTTCGCGCGCGGATGGCGGAGGCCAACCGCCGGAAGTACGCGAGCTTCTACACCGTCGAGCACTACGGTCAGCGGATGGCGGCCGTGTTCGAGGAATTGCTCGCGCGGCGCCGGCGGGCGACTCGCTGACGACAGGTCTCAGCCAGCGCGGTGTAACCTACTGCCGCAGAAACGGCGAGCATCGTTTCGATGGGAAGTCGGAAGCGCAGGTACCAGTCCTCCGTGATGAATGTGGCCAGGGCCGTGTAACCCGCGTAGGCCAGCATGACCAACGCCCCCGTCGCGTGGCGGCGCAACACCCAGAGTCCATAAACTGAGGCGGGAAAGAGCAGCAGCCAAATCACCGTGGAGATCACTCGATTGCGCGGCGACATCTGTCCGGTGAACGGACTCAAGGCGGTACGGAGACGGATCGCGCACAGCGTGGCATAGGGGCCGGGATTCTCGCGGATCCAGAGAAAAGAGGCGCGCTGACCGTCCCCCTGCGCCCGGGCCATGTACGAATCGTAGCGTTGCTGTTCCTGTTCGGACTCATGCCACGAGGTCCACGGATTGCCGGGGCGGTTCTCCCAAAGGCTGGTCAACCGCATGCCTTCAAAATGCGGATTGTTGACTTCCCAGAGAATTCCGCGGTCCAGCTGCTGCAAGTCATCCTTGGTACCGCCCACAGTGCTCGCCACTATTTTCAGCGCCACAACCACGAACATGGCAATGCCCCCGAACAATTGCGACACACTTCGTTCGCGCCACGATTGCAACAGCAGCCACGCCGCCACACCGCTCGCCACTCCAAAAAACGCGGCTTGGGCGAACGTCGCCAGCGCCATGGTCCCGACAATGACGGCAACCGCCGGCTTCTGCGACGAGCGGTCAGCCGCCGCCATGGTCAGCGCGGTCAGCAACATCAGCAGGACGGTGGGATATACGAAACCCACGTACATGGCCGCCCGCAGGTTCACGAGATAGAGGAGGGCGGCGATGAGCGTGGCTGCGGTCTTGCGCTGCGGCGCGATGCGACCGGCGACCAGGCCGACGAGGAAACATATCAGCCCGGCCATCATCGCCTGGGGAACAGCCACGGAAACAAGATTCTGACCGCCGATTCCGTAACAGAGCGCGAGAAAGTAGCAATAGATGGGTGCGTGCATGTGGACCGCACCCGACCGCGTGCGCGGCACGCCCGATTTGATGACGTTCAGCGCGGCGGTGTTGTACGCGGACGAATCGCGTTCGTTGAGGCTTCCCCAACCCGAAAAAGTTCGCAGATAATCCTCACCCCGGAGTTCGAGTGGGGGATGTGGCGGATTCTTTTCTTTGTTGACCCATTGACTCCAGTACCACGTCCCGAGAATGAAATGGCTGACAGCCGTGAGGAGTGCGATCAGGATAAGTAACACGTGGGACGAGGGGCTGGATCGTCGCGGCTGCGCCTGCGCCTCCGGGCCGGGGTGCAAGTTCGCGAGAGGCGTCATAAAGTCCGAAAAAACCGACGGCGTTCAGCGACTACGCGTAGCCGTTGGGATGGGCGAGGTGCCAGCGCCACGCGCTTTCCAGAATCGGCTCAACCAAGTCAAAGCGCCGTTTCCAGCCGAGGGTCTTGCTGATTTTTGTGGAGTCGGCCACCAGCTTCGGCGGGTCGCCCGGTCGGGCCGGCCGTTCCACCGCCTGGATGGTTCGCCCCGTCACCTTGCGGGCGGTTTCGATGACTTCCCTGACGGAGTAACCGTTGCCACTGCCGAGATTGAAGGCGTCGGAGCGTTTCGCCTGAAGCGCCAGCATGTGCGCCTGCGCCAGGTCGACCACGTGAACGTAGTCGCGGATGCAGGTGCCGTCGGGCGTGGGATACTGCGTGCCGTAGATTTCGACGGCGGGTTTTTGTCCGAGGGCCACCTTGAGGACGTTCGGGATCAAATGCGTCTCTTCAACGTGGTGTTCGCCAAACTTCTGTGTGGCCCCCGCGGCATTGAAGTAGCGCAGGCACACGGCGCGCACGCCGAAGAGTTTTTCGTACCACGCCAGCGTGCGCTCCACCGTCCACTTGGACTCCCCGTAGGGATTGATGGGTTCCTTCGGAGTAAGCTCGGTGATGGGAACGGTCTTGGGAATGCCGAAAATGGAGCAGGAGGACGAGAACACGAAATTCTTCACACCGGTCGCCACGCACGCGTCGAGCAGATTCACGGCGTTGGAAATGTTGTCGCCGAGGTAGAGGCCGGGATGGATCATGCTGGCGGGAACGAGCGTGTTCGACGCGAAATGCATCACCGCGTCGGGCCGCACGCGTTTCATCTCTTCCAGCACCAAGGCGCGGCTCGCGAGGTCGCCCTGGATGAACTCCGCGCGCTCGTCGATGGCGGCCCGATGTCCCTCACTGAGGTTATCGAGCACGACCACTTGATGGCCGGCGTTAAGCAATTCTTCGGTGCAGACGCTGCCAACGTATCCCGCGCCGCCGGTGACAAAAATTTTCATGCGCAGGGTTGTAGCAGGCCATATGCCTTGCAGCAAGCCATTTATCGGGCCAAACGATTGAGGCGCAGGAACGAACGAAGAGTTGGGTAGTGCGTCAGTTTGAATCCGGTGGGGCTTGCCAGTCCTGAGCGGGTGTGCCATGATGCGGGTATGCCTAAGCGTTCAAGCAGGAAACGGCCCACCGACATCAACCAGCTTGCCGCGCATAACCATGCCGGAGCCACCGCCTTCTGAACCGCACACGATTTGACCTCACTTTTCACCCTGGCGCGACAGTTTCACACATTTGTGTGGTAGGCAAACGAATCCGAATCGTGGTAAAATCGTCCTGTGCTTGACAACCTTCTTGCTCTAGCGACGATCACCCTTGCTGCGGCGATTATTACCGAAGCCCTTGCCGCGCTCTTTGACCAAGAGAAAGGATGGCCTAGCCCGGCAGGATGGAGCGAAAAGGAAGGCATCATTGTTTTTATCGTCGTTTGGTTCACGATTGTGGCTATGGCGTTGGTTAAGAACTGGGTGGAGAAATAGTATTTTGATTCAAACTGACGCACTACCAAAAGTTGCCGATTCTCGACATTCCCGGACGTTGCGTGTACGGTTGTGTGAATGCGCGTACGGAAGCTACAAGTCCTCGTCATCGGTGTTTTGCCACCGCCGTATTTTGGACCGAGCGTGACGTTCCAGGCGCTGATGCGATCCACGTTCCCGGAACGGATCGACGTGGCCTTTATCGACCAGACCGTGTCCAGGAAGGTGAGTGAGTTGGAGCGCGTGCAATTGCGCAAGCTGCTGTTGTTGGTGAAGATGCTCCTCCAGCTCACGGGGCGGCTGGTGTGGGGCCGGTTCGACTACTGTTGTCTATCGATCAATGCCAATCGCAACGCCTTTCTCAAGGAATGGCTGCTGGTCCGGGTCGCGCGCCTATTTGGGGTGCCATCGGTCTTGTACGCGCACGAGAACGGATTTGCCGAGTTTTACAAGCGGTCGACGCCTCGGATCCAACGTCTCGTCGACGACACGGTTTCCAGGGCGGCCGGGGCAATCGTCATGGGGGAGAATCTCCGCTTCAACTTTGAGCGGTGGTTGCCCGCGGAGAAGATCTTTGTGGTGGGCAGCGGCATCGAAACCTCGGAGGTTCCCCAACGTTCCGTGGCCGCCGACCATCCGTTCACGGTGCTGTTTCTCGGCAACCTGATTCGCGAGAAGGGCGTGTTTGTGCTGTTGGATGCCGCGCCAAAGATTGTTGCGGCACATCCGCAGGTGCGGTTTGTTTTCGCGGGAGACTGGCAGGTTGAGAGCGACCGGATGGAGGCGGAGCGGAAGATTCGGGAATCCAAGCTCCAAGAGCGCATTTGTTTTGCGGGTGTGGTGTGGGGCGAACGGAAATGGCAGTTGTTGGCGGACGCGGATGCCTTCGTTTACCCGACGTATTATCCTCTGGAAGCGCACCCGCTCGTCGTCGTCGAGGCATTGGAAGCGGGGCTGCCGGTGGTCACGACCCGGTGGGCGGCGATTCCCGAGATCATCGAGGATGGAGTGAACGGTCTTTTGGCCAGCCCACGCGATGTGGAGGATTTGGCGGAGAAGGTACTACGCATCATCCGTGACCCGGCGATGCGGGCGCGGATGAGCGGGGCCAACCGGCGGCGTTTCCAGGATTTCTATACGCATGAACATTATGGAAACCGGATGATCGACGTGTTTGAGACATTGGCGGCTCAACGCGATCGGGCGGCTGGGGCACAACGGACCGCCACCAGTGAGGGCCCGAAACGGGGTGGCCGCCCCGATGTTTTGGCCTGTGGCAGGCGGGAATGAGCGTCCAGTCAACAGGTTAGGCGGATTTTGATGCGGCATGTTTTGGTAGGCCAATTGCTGTTTAGTTGCGTTGAATTGCTATTAGTTGCGCTGTAATGCAAGTGAAGGTTTAAGACCACAGTCACAGGCCGTGATGACCGACCTCCAATATCGTTACATACTGGGAACGCGGGTGGACGCGACAAGTTACGACGACGCCTCTGCGCGCATTCTCCAATGGGCACGAGCGGGCGAGTCGCGGTGCGTCTGCGCCTGCAACGTCCACATGGTCATGGAAGGTTGCGATTCGCCCGACTTCCAGAAAGTGATCAATGCCGCGGATCTCGTCACGTCTGACGGAATGCCGCTGGTGTGGGTGTTGCGACGCTTGGGACTGAAAGATCAAACACGGGTCTATGGGCCAGACCTGACCCTGAAAGTGTGCCGGGCTGCCGCCGAAGCGGGGATTCCTGTGGGATTGTACGGCGGAACGCAAGAGGTATTGGACGTGCTGCAGCGGAGCTACCGGGCGCGATTTCCGCAGCTTCAAATCGGCTACACCTACGCGCCGCCGTTTCGGCCATTGACGCGTGAAGAGGACGAGGCAGTCGTGGAGGCGATCAACGCCTCGGGAACGCGTATCCTGTTGATCGGGCTCGGTTGTCCCAAACAGGAGCATTGGGTCGCCCAACATCGGGGCCGCGTGCAGGCCGTGATGTTAGCGGTGGGCGCCGCATTCGATTTTCACTCAGGCCGGGTCAAACAGGCCCCGGGTTGGATGCGGGGGTGCGGTTTGGAATGGGCGTTTCGCCTGCTTATGGATCCGCGTCGGCTGTGGCGGCGCTATTTCAAGAACAACCCGCGCTTTCTCTGGTTGGTCATGCGGCAACTGCTGGCTGGAGTCGAAAACCGTGACCGATTTGGTGCAAGTTAGGAACTGATGATGATGAGCGCGAAACCCTCATTACAACAGGTGGATCCCGACAGAGCGACCCGGGAATTACCGCCGTCCGAGTCGAGTCGGACGGCGACAACGCTCTATTCCCGAGCGGTCCGATCAGCTCAACATTGGGCGATGATGTTTTTGCTGGTGTTGTCGGACCTCTGCAGCCTCAGCTTGGCTTGGGGAATCGGCATGGGGCTTAGGTTCTCGATGTTCGGCAGATTCGACTATCCCCGGTATTTGAGGTTGTGGCCTGCACTCTTCCTCTGGGTGTTGACGTTCGGAATTGAGGGCTTGTACCGTGGGGCAGGTCTAACGGCGAGAATCTTCATCACGCCGGTGGAAGAATTGCGGCGCACTTCGGTGGGCACAACCTGGGCCTTCATGACAGTGGTGGTGGGAATGTATGTTCTGCTAGGAGGATTGTTTTTTTCGCGTCTGGTTGTGGGTGCCGCGTGGCTCATCGCGTTGGTTCTCGTGCCCTCGGGGCGCGCATTGGTACGGAATCTGTGCGCCCAACGACCCTGGTGGGGATCGTCCGTCGTGATTCTTGGGTCGGGGCGAACCGCCCGACGGGTCGTGGATATCCTCCAGCGGCAACCAGAGCTTGGGCTGAAACCGGTGGGCATTCTGACCGACTCACCTGGCGCCGAGCCGGACATCGACGGCGTGCCGGTTCTGGGCAAGCTGGAGCGGGCGTGGCAACTGAGACGGGAACGCACGATTTCCTATTGCATCGTGGCGTTGGACGAGGACTCCAACAAGCGAATGTTCGATATCCATCAAGAATATGGCGATTGTTTCCCGCACATGATGGTCATCCCGGAACTGGGAGGCTTGACGAGCCTGTGGATCGTGGCGCGCGACGTGGGAGGCATTCTCGGTTTGGAGATACGGCATAATCTCCTGATTGCCAGCAACCGTTGGCTCAAGCGCAGTCTCGATCTGGCGATCGCGGTTCCCTTGGTGGTGTTGATTTCACCGCTGCTGCTGCTGCTGGTGTGCTGGATTCAACTGGTCAGCCGCGGGAACCCGTTCTACAGTCAGGAACGCGAGGGGTTTCAGGGCCGACGCTTCCGTATGTGGAAGCTGCGCACGATGCACGTCGATGCCGAAAAGCGACTGGAGAAGCTTTTGGAACGAGATGCGGAGGCGCGAAACGAATGGCAACGTTATTTCAAACTGAAAAATGATCCACGGATTCTACGCGGTGTCGGATGGTTTTTGCGCAAGTTCAGTCTGGATGAATTGCCCCAACTTTGGAACGTGATCGTGGGCGAGATGAGCATGGTCGGCCCACGGCCATTCCCCAATTATCACCTGCAGGCCTTCGACGAAGAGTTTCGGACGTTGCGGCGCGGCGTGCTCCCGGGAATAACGGGTCTGTGGCAAGTGACCTCCCGTAGCGAGGGTGATTTGGAAATCCAGAAGCGCTTGGATACCTATTACATTCGCAACTGGTCCCCATGGCTGGATCTGTATCTAATGGCGCGCACCTTACGGGTCGTGGCCCAGGGCCGTGGCGCCTATTAACCGAATGGACAAACCGACTCCCGATACGGTCAGAATCAGGCATATGGACATGAGCATGAGGCCCCTCTCCCAAATGTTGGCCTTGGTTGCGCGGCTGTCTTCCGCTTCATTCGTATCCTCACGGAGTTGCTGTACCTGCAAGACTTCAGCGCCCGTGGCCGTGGACACTAAGGGCAAATGCCGTTCACGTTTTCAAAGGAAGGGTGTGTCAGACGACTGATGAACCCGGCGCCTCCCCAACCCCACGTGCTGTTCCGCTATCTGCAAGGCGGTTGGGTGTATCTGCGCGAGTTGCGGCGGACACAATGGCTGTCCGCCGATGAATTGCACGCGTTGCAGCTTCGCCGGTTGCGCGAGCTTCTTCGCGAGGCCGCCGCGAACGTGCCCTACTATCAATCTCTGTTCCAGAAGCTCGGCGCGACGCCCGATGACTTTCGCGAGTTGTCCGACCTGGCCCGACTTCCCGTGTTGGAAAAGCAACAGGTGCGGGACAATCCCGACCAGTTTCTCAACCGTCGCTGCGACCGGAGCCGCCTGATCGAAGATCACACGAGCGGTTCGACGGGCGAGCCGCTACGGTTTTTCCTCACGGTCGGGCAAAAGGCCTGCGAAATGGGATACTCGATCCGTTTCTGGCGCTGGGCGGGCTATCACACGGGCGCGCGCATCGTGGCCTTTCGCCACTATATCCCGAAGACGGAACGCGACCCGTTGTGGGAACACCACCGGCGCACGCGGACGCTTTTCTTCAGCGTGTACGACATGAAACCCGCCAATCTGCGCGCGTTCGTCGAGGAGTTCAATCGCTTCCAGCCGGAATTCGTCCGCGGTTATCCGTCGTCGATCTACATTTTTGCGCAATTCGCGGCCAGCGAAGGACTCCGGGTGCACGCGCCGCGCGGCGTGCTCAGTTCCAGCGAGACGCTCTCGCCCGAGATGCGCGTGGTGATCGAGCGCGTGCTGCAATGTCCCGTGTATGATTGGTGGGGCAGCAACGAGCGCGTGGTCACCGCCTGCCAATGTGAGCGCTGCGGTCCGTTCCACGTGAATGGCGAGGGCGGCATTCTCGAACTCGCGCCGGTTGCCAACGGTGCGGGCGAGGCCGGCCAGCGCATGGTCGGCACGGGCCTGATCAACCACGCCATGCCGCTGATCCGTTACGACCTCGGCGACCTGGCGGTTCCGGCGAAAGAGCCGTGCGGTTGCGGACGCGGACTGCCG
>JBEKYJ010000096.1:0-26912 GCA_049511095.1 Verrucomicrobiia bacterium | reverse complement strand
CGCTTGTCCTATGGGCGTCCCAGGCAAGCGCCATGACGGAAGACTGGAGCGCCATTAACACCAGATTCTTGACCCTCCGGGGCGGGACGACCGGTGTGCCGCAAGGCGACTATATCGCAATCGGACTGGTGACCAACACGGCGTACACGGCGTCACTTGCGAACTTCAGCCCAAGCGCGGTGGCCAGTTCGATGATTCTTTGGGACTCGAGTACGGTCGGCGCAGGAATTGATATCGATGGCACCTTTGCCGTAAGCTCTACGAAGCCCGGTGCCGGCTTCTTCAGCCAACAGATATACTTGCTGGCGGTGAATGCACCAACTGTCGCTGCGGCAACTCAAGTCGGCGTGTTCACAAATCCAAGTTGGATCTTCCCCGCCAGCAATACTGGCGCGGGTGCCATCGAGCTTTCAGATGCGGGCACAACGGCCTTGATCGGAGCCCTTGCCGACGGCACGATTACCACGCCGCCGGACATTGCGGGTGGCGACGCCGCGGCGCTGGGGCCGCCGGTGGCCGTAACCCTCGGGACCAACACGTGGAACGGCGGTACCGGAAGCTGGAGCAACGCCAGCAGTTGGAGCCTGAACGTTGTTCCCGATAACAACAATGGTGGCGGCACCAACTATGTCGCGCGCATTGACGGTGGCAATGCGATTGCGTCTGCTGTCATCATCAATCCATTTCTCTCAGTTACGGTCGATCGAGTTGTCCTCGACTCGAACGACAAACTGACAATCACTAACGGCGCGTCACTCACCATGACCGACGGTGTGGCGTTTAATGGCACGGTTACGCTGGCCAGCACCGGCAACTCCACGTACCTGCACTTCAACGGCGCGCAGACCCTTGGCGGCACCGGGCAGGTCGTACTGGCGGGCACGACGTCGTACCTCGATCAGATCGACGGCTCCGGCACGCTCACGGTGGGTCCGGGTATTACGATCCACGGCGCGGCCGGCACCATCTCCGGCGACTGCGCTAACCCCCTCGTCAATCAGGGCACCATCAGCGCCGACACCAGCAACCAGACGCTCAACGTCTCCTGCTTCGTCAACCAGGGCCAGTTGATCGCCACCAACGGGGCCACGCTGAGCCTGAACAGCTTCACCAACAACGGTGTCATCGGCGTCAGCGGCGGCACCCTGTCGTTGAACGGCGCCTACACGACCGCCGCAATGGGTACGATCAGCAACAGTAACAACAGCACCATCGTGCTCAACGGCACACTCACCGGCTGCGGCGCCATCACGGGCAACGTCGTGGTGCAAGGTACCGTGCAGGCCAATTGCGGGAGCACGCTCACTTTCTCGGGCGGCACTGTCACCAACAACGGCACCATCACCGCCAGCAACGGCACCGTGGTGAATTTCTTCGGCCCGGTGGTCAACAATGGCCTCGTCGACAACACCAGCGGCAACGTGCACTTCTTCTCCACCTTGGGCGGCAGCGGCTCAGTCTTGACGCCGCCGACCAACAGTTGGATCGCCGGCGTCGGCAAATGGGAGACGGCAACGAACTGGTCATCGGGCCAGGCACCTTCCCTCACCGACTCGGCCGACCTCATCACGAATGCGGGCAACAGAACTGTCACCATCGACGCCACCACGTCGGGCGGTTTCCCGAACAACCTGACGATTAGCAACCTGACCGTCGGCGCGCCGCTGAACTCGACCAACACACTGTTGTTGAGCAACGCCGGCACCAACACGCCGTTGGCTGTCCGCAACAACGTCAGGGTCACTAGCGGTGCCTCGATATTCATCACCAACTCGGCGCTGCTGGTGAACGGCCCCTCGGGAGGCGCGGTCACGGTCGACGGTCAACTGACAATGGACAGCGGGACGATATTGGTTTCGTCCAACCTGCTCGTCGGTCCATCGAACCCGCAGAGTTTGGTTACCATCTGGGGAGGCGCGCTGTATGTGACCAATGGCGCGCACAGCGCCGTGACCGAAGTGCGCTACGGCACGCTGGTGCTGACCGGCGGCGTGTACTTCACGGACCGCCTGCTCATTACCAACACCGGTGGCAGCTTCATCAACGATGGCGGCACGTTCACCATTACGGGTCTGGCGCAGGTTGATCAGGGCACACAGACCGTCGCCAGCGGCACCACGCTGTTGTCTTCCAATCTGGTGGTCGGCAGCTCCGCGAACTCCACGGGCACCGTCAATGTCACCGGCGGCCAACTCATCGTCACCAACGCTCCGATCACCATCGGCAATTTGGGCGTCGGCAGCATGACCGTCTCCAACGGCGCCGTCTCCACGACCGGGGTTGACATCGGCGCGGGCACGAATTCGCAAGGCACGCTGACGCTGCAGGTCGGCAGTACGATGACAGTCTCTAGCAACCTCACGGCAGGTTCGGCTTCCGGTGCGACTGGCACCGTCAACGTCACCGGTGGCCAACTTGTCGTGACCAACGGCACGCTCGGCATCGGCAACGCCGGCACGGTCAACAGTGGCAGCGGCGTCGGCTCCATGACGGTGAGTGACGGCGCGACGGTTACCGCCTCCACCATCATGCTGGGCAGCAGTGCGGGCGGCGAGGGCCATCTGACCTTGGACGATGGAGGAGTGATCAGCAGCGCCGGCAGTAATGCCGTTCTGGTCGTCAACGGGTTTGGTCAGATCGGCGGCGATTTGGGATGGACCAACATCGGCTCCACCTTCTACTGCGGGTACGCCCACCCCGGCGCCTACGCCCTGTCCAATGGCACCTCCTCCTGCCAGGACGTGTATGTCGGCTACGACAACGCGGGAACGATGACGATTGACGGCGGAACCATGAACATTTTGTCGCGTCTAACCGTCGGACAGTCGGGCAGCCCTGTTTCAACCGGCGCGGTCTGGATCACGGGCGGCCAACTGACGATCGCCAACTACAGCATTATTGGGAACTCCGGCGTCGGCCAGATGAGCATTTCCAATGGCATCGTAAACGCCGCCGATGTGTTCATTGGCAACAGCGGTAATCCCGGAACGTTGACCCTGGCGGGCGGTACGCTGACGGTCACCGGCATTGTGGTGTCCAACCCCAACAGTCAATTCATCTTCAGCGGCGGCTCGCTCATCGCCAGAGCCATCACCAACGCCAACGGCCAGGCCTGTACCGTGGGCAACGCGGTTGGTCTGGCGACGTTGAGCTTGACGGGCGGAACCAGTTCCCTGGGCAACGGACTGAACGTCTCGGCCAACGCCACACTCGCGGGGCTTGGTGTGATCAATGGGAATGTGGTGAACAATGGTTTCATTGTGTCCGTTGGGGGTGCCCTGATCTTCAATGGCCTCGTTACCAACAACGGTGTGATCATCACCAACGGCGTCAGTTTCCTCGGCGGCTTGGTCAACCATGGCGCGATTCTGGATGCTGCGGGAGACGCCGACGGGGATGGGATGAACAATCTGTCGGAGGTCTTGGCCGGCACCAATCCGACCAACAACGCTTCGCTCTTCCACATTACGGCGGTGACCAAGGTCGGCAACGACGGGCTGGTGAGTTGGAGCGCTGTGGGCGGCAAAAGCTATGTGGTGCAGGCGAGCACGGGGCCCGGAGGCAATTATCCCGGCAGTTTTGCCGACATCAGCCCGCTGATCTCCGTGCCGGGCTCCGGCGAATCCACCACCAACTACCTCGACCCCGGCGGCGCCACCTACATCCCCTCGCGCTTCTACCGCGTGCGCTTGGTGCAGTAAGGCCACAACCACACTTCGACCGGGTCACACCGGGGGCGTACCCGCGGGACGGAAACAAATTCCCAAACGCGGTTCGCATGACGTTTGAGTAAACGGTTGGCCGGTTCCCGGCCAACCTACAGGTGTTGTCTCTTCTTCCGTCCTCACCGCGCTTCACTCCTCCTCACGCCGTCTCACGCTTCCAAATCATCACCCGCCGTCTAGTGATGGGAGTATCGCGTCGTCATCAGAACAATCCATGACTGATATGCGCCTGAAGTTATCGCTCGACATCAATAGGAGTGGAGCGCTATACTTCAACTTGGTTGGGAGAAGATTCACCCCGTCGGTGATCTGGGGAGCGCGGTCATGCGTCAGCCCGGGTTCCATCCTGCATTGAAGTGGCGAGCGGTTGGGGCAGCGTTACCACTCTTTCTCTTTCTTGCGCTCACCGCTCATGGATTCCAGGCCCCAGATCATGAACGACTTGAGAACCTTGACCGGCGCCGCCCCGAGACACTGACCCGCGAGCAGATGGATGCAGTGTCCCAAGTCCAGCAGAAGGTGCCGGGGGCCCGGGTGGACTTCGACCCGATCTTGGCGTCCCCATCATTTGTTGCCAGCCCGCACGGATTCTTGACCGGGTCGAATGGCCTCGGTCTCGCCGTGACCAGTCAATTCATCGGCGCGATCCCGGCCGACGATCCCGACCGCGTTACCAAGGCATTTCTCAACGAGCATGTCGCGCTGTTTGGCCACGGTGCGGAAGTCCTGGCCAACGCGCGCCGCAAGAGAGAATTCGTCACCCCGCATAACGGGCTGCACACGGTCGTGTGGGAACAGCAGTTGGATGGCATCCCGGTCTTCGAGGGGCTGCTGATCGCGCACACGACGATACGCGGGGAGTTGGTGAGCATTTCCAGCCGGTTCATCCCCGATGTGCAGAAGGCGGCCGATGCCGGGATGTCGCAACGGGCGACGATTCAAGCACCGCCGCCGATTCGCGCCGAAGAAGCCATCGCACGGGCGGCGGCGAACGTGGAGGAAACGGTCGATGCCGCGGACATACGGGCAAGCGGCACCGGGGCGGAGCAACGTCTGCGTTACAAGGCAGCGGCACTGCCCGGTGAAACGGAGGTCCGACAGGTCTGGTTGCCCGTCAATCGCAATTCCATGCGGCTTTGTTGGGAAGTGCAGCTGACCAGTCGCAAGCGGGGCGAGATGTTCCTGTTGGTCGTGGATGCCGAAACCGGGGAGATACTCGTCCGGCATGGGCTCACCGAATACTACAGCGACGCAACCTATCGGGTGTACACCAGCGATAGTCCGTCCCCGTACTCACCGGGCTGCGCGGCCCCGTGTACCACACAACCGCCGCTGGTGGCGCGCGACCTGGTGACACTGAGCGCGTTGTCAGCAAATGATTCACCCGCCGGCTGGATCAGCGACGGGCAGAATACGACTGCCGGCAACAACGTGGACGCCCACCTCGACAAGGACGGCGATAATGTTCCCGATCCCGGTTCGCGGCCGACCGGCAATCCGTTTCGCGTCTTCGATTGTTCGATGGATCTGGCCCAACAGCCGGTCACCTACACCAACGCCGCGGTGGTGCAACTGTTCTATTGGTGCAATTGGATGCACGACAAGCTTTATGAATTGGGGTTCACCGAGGCGGCAGGGAACTTCCAGAACGACAATTTCGGGCGGGGCGGTCTCGGCAACGACGCGGTGCAAGCGGACGCGCAGGACGGCAGCGGGTCCAACAACGCGAATTTCTCCACGCCACCCGATGGTTCACCAGGCCGAATGCAGATGTACATTTTCAACTACCCAACTCCGAATCGCGACGGCGACTTCGACGCGGAAGTCATCCTGCACGAGTACACGCACGGTCTGAGCAACCGCCGCGTCGGCGGCGGCGTGGGTATCAGCGCGCTGCAATCAGCGGGTATGGGCGAGGGCTGGTCGGACTTCTACGCAGAATCGTTACTGAGCCAGATCAGTGACGATCCCAACGCGGCCTACGCCAATGGCGGCTACGTTACCTACCAGTTGAGCGGGTTGACTCAAAACTACTACTTCGGCATCCGCCGCTATCCCTACTCGACGGACATGACGAAGAATCCACTGACGTTTAAGGACATCGATCCCTCACAAGCGAGCGCGCATACCGGGGTGCCGCGGAGTCCGATCATCGGTACGGCGGCGAACGAAGTCCACAATATGGGCGAGGTTTGGTGTGTCACGCTGTGGGGGGCACGGGCCAACCTGATCGCGAAGTATGGCTCCGCTGCTGGCAATCAGCTCATGCTCCAATTGGTAACCGACGGCATGAATCTGTCGCCGGCGAACCCAACCTTCCTCCAGGCGCGCGATGCCATCCTCCAAGCTGATCAGGTCGATACCGGCGGTGCCAATAAGAGTGAATTGTGGGCGGCCTTCGCCAAACGCGGCATGGGTGCGAGCGCAACGTCGCCGGCAAGTTCGACCACCACGGGTTTGGTCGAGGCCTATGATGTTCCTGACTCTATGAAAGTGACGCCCGGGACGGGGTTCAATTCCAGCGGAGGCATAGGCGGACCCTTCAGTCCCGCGTCGCAGATGTATGCGATCAGCAACAGCGGTACCAGCACGCTGAATTGGACCGCGGGCAAGACTGCCGCTTGGTTGAATATCTCCAGCACCAGCGGCAGTTTGAATCCGGGGCCGGGATCCAACACCGTGGTGCTAACCATCAACGCAACTGCCAACAATTTGTCTGCCGGCGCGTACTCCGATACTGTCACGTTCAGCAACAGGACGAGCGGCATGACCCAAACGCGTGCCGTGACCTTGACCGTCCATGGGCCCGTCATCTTCCTCGCGGATTTCGAAGACGGTAACGGCGGCTACAGCGCCGACGGCTTCACGTACACTGCCGATCCCGACGCCACCTCCAATCTCTGGCACGGCACGGCGCGTCGGTCCGTTTCGCCGTCGCACTCCCAGTATTACGGCTTGGAGAGCACCGGCAACTACAACACCGGTGCCCGCAACGCCGGCAACCTCCTCTCGCCCAGCATCTCACTGACGGGCGTCACGGGCCCGATCGTCCTCTCGTACCAATATTTCCTCCAGACCGAAAACGTTTTATCCTATGATATTGCTACCGCCCAGATTTCCTCGAACGCCGGCAACACGTGGATAACGCTGGCCACATTGGCCAATTCCGCCAGCTTCGCCACGGTCACGAACGATATCTCCGCGTACGCGGGCCGGAACATTCTCATTCGCTTCAATTTCGACACCATTGATGGCATCGCCAATACGTTCGAGGGTTGGTACATCGATGATGTAATGATCACCGGCGCTCCTCTCATGCCCAGGATTACTGTCACCGTCCCCACCACCGCCACCGAAGGCGACGGGGTCCTCGCCGGCCAAGGCGCCGTCTATTTGTCGAGCGTGCCAACCAATAACGTCATCGTCATGCTTGCGTCCTCCGACACCTCCGAAGCGACTGTGCCCGTATCGCTGACGATCCCCCCCGGGGCCACCAACGCGATCTTCGATATCACCATCATCGACGACACGGAATTGGACGGGCCGCAATCCGCCACCATTACGGCGTCGGCGGCCGGCTGCTTCAGCGGCAATGCCAGTATCACGGTGAACGACAACGAGACCGCTACACTTTCGATTGCGTTGCCGACCGCAGCGACCGAAGGCGACGGTGTGCTCGCCAATGCCGGCACGGTGTACGTCAGTGCCCCGGTGTCCACCAATGTCGTCGTCAGCCTCGGTTCCAGCGACACGACGGAGATTGTCGTCCCGTCGTCGGTGACCGTTTCAACCGGCCAGACGAACGCCACATTCGATATCACTGTCGTGGATGACAACCAAATCGACGGGCCGCAACCGGCGACCGTGACCGCCCATGTCGCCGGTTGGATCGATGGAAATGCAACAATCACGGTGCTCGACAATGAGAACACCAACCTCACCGTCACCTTGCCGTCATTCTTCCGCGAAGGGCAGGGCCAGGTGTCAAACGGCTGCACGGTGCGCATCTCCGGCACGCTTCCGTCGGCGTTGACAGTGAACCTTCTTTCCAGCGACACGACCGAGTTGACGGTGCCCGCTTCGGTTACAATTTCGGCGGGCCAAACGTCCGCCGTCTTCACCGCCACAGTCGTTGACGACAGTGAGACCGACGGCGCGCAGCCGGTGACGGTGACCGCGAGTGCGGCGGGCTTCGTGGACGGCAGCGCCGACTCGACCGTTCTCGACAACGACGTCCATCATTTTGCGTGGTCAACCATCTCCAGCCCCCAGACCTCCGGCGTGCCGTTCACCGTTTCCGTTACCGCACTGGATATCAATGGGCTGACGATTTCCAATTACGCGGGTTCCGCGACCTTGAGCGCAGCGGGCGACGCCGGTCCAGCCACGATCACCCCGGCCACGACCGGTGCTTTCACCAATGGTGTATGGACCGGTAGCGCAACGGTCAACAACCTCGACACAAACGTTCGCATGACCGCCGACGATGGCGCAGGACACACCGGACAGAGCAGTCAGTTCGACGTCGCCCAGGCCGTTGGTGTGCTCGGCATCGTGTCCGGGTCGAACGTCTGTAACGCAGTTCTCGGAACGGCGTCGAATGGCCAGTCGTTCGGCACGGTAACGGCCGGACTGACCTACAACTATCAGGCCTCGGGATGCATCTCGTTCGCCTCGGGCCAGTACTCGGATCCCGATGGAAAACATTCCTGGGACGACTGCACGACGTTCGACGGGCCGGGACAGGTGGGCGGCTATCCGAACTTCTTGTGCCCGGGTCTGACGAACTGGTCTTTGGTCGGTAAAATCGGAGGCACTTGCATTCAACTGGGCAAGAGCGGCAGTATGGTCGCTCCCGCCTCGGGCACGTTGACTCTATACTGCAATGATCAAATCGGCCTTATGGGCGACAACAGCGGCTTGTGGAATGTATGTCTCTTGGGGTTTGGAACGGATTTGGTGTCTACTGGATCCATGGGGGGGCCATTCGCTCCGCCCAATCAGACATATACTCTGACCAACAGCGGCAACGGCATGTTGACCTGGTTCGTCACGAACATGCAGAATTGGGTCAGTCTGTCAGCCACCAGCGGCACGCTCGCGCCCCAGGCGACGACGAACATCATGGTCCTCATCAACTCCGACGCGAACTCGTTGGCGGTGGGCGACTACAGTGACACGGTCACATTTACCAATTTGTCGAATGGCAACGGGACCACCACCCGCGGCGTTGCCCTCACGATCACCCCGCCGGCCAACCTTGCGGTCACGCCCACGAATGAATTGAGTGCAACTGGAATCCAAGGGGGGCCGTTTGCGCCTTCGAGCCAGACGTATACGCTCACCAACAGCGGTGGCAATGCGCTGAACTGGAGCGCCAGCAAGATCGCCAGTTGGCTGACTCTCTCCACGACCAACGGTTCATTGGCGGTGGGAAATGGTGCAACGGTGACGGTTTCGATCAATGCCAATGCCAACAGCCTGGCCGCCGGCAGTTACGCGGATAGTGTTACGTTCACCAACACCACCAACGGCGCGGGCGGCGGCACACGCGGTGTCACGCTTACAATCAACGTGCCCGGTGTGTTGTCGGTCTCGCCGGCCAGCTATGCATTCGGCACGCTCCTGACCGGGGCCACCGCCCAGGCCAGTTTCACCATCACCAACAGCGGCGCCGGCCTGCTCACCGGTACCGCCAGCGGCGCCAGCGGCCCTTTCACCATCGTCAGCGGCAGCGCCTATTCCATTTCCCCCAACAGTTCCACCAATGTCGTCGTTCAATTCTCCCCCACCAGTCTCGCCACCTTCTCCAACAGCCTCATCTTCGCCAGCGACGGCGGCAACTCGACCAATCTCGTCACGGGCACCGGCGGCGCGGTCCCCGTCGCCGACTTCTCCGCCACGCCCACCAATGGCTTGGCGCCACTGACCGTCACCTTCACCGATTCCTCCACCGGCACGATCTCCAACCGGTCGTGGCTCTTTGGTGACGGCGCCTCAGCCAGCACACTGGCCACCATCGTGTCCCACACCTACACGACCGGTGGAATCAACACGGTGACCCTGACAGTCGACGGTCCCTTGGGCAGTAGTTTCCTGACGCGCACCAACGCCATCGTTGTCACGGGTGTTCCCGCACTCGGCGTCACGCCGGCCAGTTATGCATTCGGCACACTCCTGACCGGGGCCACCGCGCAGGCCAGTTTTACTGTCACCAACAGCGGCACCGGCCCGCTCACCGGTACCGCCAGCGGCGCCAGCGGTGCCTTCACCATCGTCAGCGGCAGCGCCTATTCCATTTCCCCCAGGAGTTCCGCCAATGTCGTCGTTCAATTCGCCCCCACCAGTCTCGCCACCTTCTCCAACAGCCTCATCTTCGCCAGCGACGGCGGCAACTCGACCAATCTCGTCACAGGCACCGGCGGCGCGGTCCCCGTCGCCGACTTCTCCGCCACGCCCACCAATGGCTTGGCGCCACTGACCGTCACCTTCACCGATTTCTCCACCGGCACGATCACCAACCGTTCGTGGCTTTTTGGCGATGGCGCCTCAACCAACGCGCTGGCCACCATCGTGTCCCACACCTACACGAGCGGCGGGACCAACTCGGTTACCCTGACAGTTGACGGTCCCTTGGGCAGTAGTTGCCTGACGCAGACCAATGCCGTCGTCGTCATGCCTCTTCCCCCCAACAGTTGGATCAACGCCGGCAGTGATAAATGGGAAGGGGCCGGAAATTGGTCGGACGGCGTACCGAACATCACGCAACCAGGCCTGTACATCACGAACGCTAACAGCAAGACGGTGACCATCGACGCCGTCACCACGAACACGCCCGGCTGCCTGACCATCAGCAACCTCACCGTACTCGGATCGGCGGGCGCCACCAACACTCTGTCGCTAAACAATATCGGCTCCGCCATTCCGTTGCGGACATTCAGTTATGACCGTGGGCTGACGCTGGACACCAACGCGTCTGTCGTGGTGAACAATTCAGCGCTGGTGGTCGCGAATAACGGCAGTCTGACGGTCGGCGACAGTGGTGCGGCCTGTAGTCTGCTGATCACGAACAAAGGAAATGTTTCCGCCAACTGGTGCTGCTTGGGCAACAATGCGGGCAGCGGTAATAATATGGCCCTTGTCGGTGGCCCGGGCTCGATCTGGAACAGTTATTCCAATCTGATCGTGGGCGCCAGCGGATCTGGCAATGCGTTGGTGATCACCAATCACGGCAGTGTTCTCGACAATACCTGTATCGTGGGCCAGGACTTGAGCAGCAGCGGCAACCTCGCCGTGGTCAACGGCCCGGGCTCGATGTGGACCAACACCTATCTTTATGTCGGCTACCACGGCTCCGGCAACCAGCTTACCATCGCCAACGGCGGCCATGTCGCCAGCCTTTACAGTTATCTGGGCTACCAATACAGCGCGGGCTACTATGGCAACAACCTGGTGGTCGTCAGTGATACCGGCTCAGTCTGGAGCGCATCGCACCTCTATATCGGCTACGGGGAAAATAGTTTCTATGGAGGCAATACACTGGTCATCACCAACGGCGGCGCCGTCATTTCCGGCACTGGCTACTTGAGCTACCAAAATGTCGGATCCAACAATATGAACGTGGCAGTGGTCACCGGGCCGGGTTCGCTCTGGAACAGCGCCACTCTGTATGTCGGCTGGAATGGATGCGGCGACCAATTGGTCATTAGCGGCGGTGGGGCCGTCGTTTCCAGCGTTGGCTACGTCGGTTATTCCGACACCCTCGTCTGCAGCAACAACATTGCCACCGTGTGCGATCCCGGGTCGGTCTGGAGTAATTCCTCGCTCTATGTGGGCTACAGCAACATCAGATGCCCCGGCAACCAGTTGGTGGTAACCAACGGCGGCACGGTCTTCGCCTCAAACTTGGTCGTCGGTGTTGGGCAGGCGGCCAACAGCCTCGTGAGGATCGAGTCCGGCACGCTTCGGGTGGCGGGGGCGAACGGAACCGGTGGTCTGATCCTGGGCCAAACCGGGCCGGGCCGCTTGCTCCTGGATGCGGGAACGGTGACGGTCAACCAACTGGTGCTGACCAACGGAGTCAACAGCATGTTTACCTTCAACGGCGGCAGACTGACCAGCGGCGGCACATTTGTCACCAACAACCAACTATTCGTCGTCGGCGATGCTACGAATGCGGCCACGTTCCAACTCAACGGGGGCGTGCATTCCTTCGCCGGTAATCTGGAGATTCGCAATAATGCCGCCCTCACCGGCTGCGGGACGGTCACTGGCAACGTCGCGGTCGATCCCGGCGGCAACGTCGCGGTCGATTGCGGTGGGACGCTGACCTTCACCGGCATCGTCACCAACAACGGCGCCATGCACCCCATCAACGGCAGCGTGCTGGAATTCTATGGCACGATGGTTAATAACGGCACCATCGACATTACCGCCGGCACGACAAATTTCCATGGAATATTCGTCAACAACGGCACCATCGTTACTCCGCCGGCGCCTGTGGCCAGCTTCACCGCCAGCCCGACCAATGGCGTGGCGGTGTCCTTGAACGTGAACTTCACTGATTCCTCCACCGGGTCGATCTGGGGCTGGCACTGGGATTTTGGTGATGGCAATACGTCAACAGCGCAGAACCCGGCCCACTCCTATGCCGCGGGTACCCGCCACCCTCGACCTTCCTCGTTGACGCCGGCAATCTTTACGACAGATTCGGCACGCTGGCGCCCAGCAACAGCGTGGCGGTGCTGGTGGCCGATACCGGGAACAATGGCTTTGTGGATCCCCAGCCGGATTTTCCGTTGAGTCTCGGCGCGATGTGGGGAGCGGATGATAAGATTGTCGGCCTGTGGAACCTGACCAATTGTGCTTGTGGAGACGGCGTGCTGTACGATTACACGGTAGTGGGCTACACGAATGGAATTGCCCCGGGCCAAGAACTGCAACTGTACTGGTTCCCCTCGCTCACGCTGGCTTCGAACACGCTCGGCGTCACCTACTACGGGAAATATACTGATACCAACAGTCCGCCACTGGATGGCAGCGATGTGTGGGAGATGCCAGCGGGCGGAACAAGCGTCGATTTGAGATTCTGGACAGCGTTCTGGGATGGTTCAAACCCCGAGACGGCAGGCCAGGCCACAAATTTGACTGTCGAACCGCTCTTGGCCAATTTTACGGGCAGTCCGACCAGCGGGACCGAGCCGTTGTCAGTGACCTTCACCGACACATCGACCGGTACCATCAGCAATCGGTTCTGGGATTTCGGTGATGGCGGCACGACCAGTATCACCACCAACGTCGTGATCCACATGTACGCCGCCGGCATCTACGGCGTCACCTTGATCGTCACCAGTCCCGATGGTGTCAGCACCAATACCAAGCCGGGTTATATCAAGGTGCTGACTCCGTTCCAGCAATGGCAGATACAGTATTTCGGAAGCGCCACTTGCGTTCTGTGCGGCGGAAATGCCGATTTCGATGGTGACGGCATGAGCAACACCAACGAGTTTCTGTCGGGCACCGACCCGACCAACAGCGCGTCGGCGTTTCGCATCACTGGCATCGCGCAGGAAAGTGACGATGTTCGCGTGACTTGGACGATGGGCAGCGACAAGACGAATGCGCTACAGGTAGCGACGGGCGACGCAGGCGGTAGTTTCACCAACGACTTCGCCGATCTGTTTACCGTCACCAACACCGTCGGCTCTGTGACCAACTACCTTGACAGCGGCGGCGCGACCAACAGCCCCGCGCGATTCTACCGCGTGCGGTTGGTGCCGTAGGACCACAACCACACTTCGACCGGGTCACACCGGGAGCGTACCCGCGGGATGGAGCCGGATTCCCAAACGCGGTTCGCATGACGTTTGAGTAAACGGTTGGCCGGTTCCCGGCCAACCCAATAGTGGTGTCTCTTCTTCCGTCCTCACTGCGTTTCACTGCGCCTCACTGCACCTCACGCCGTCTCAAGCCTCCAAATCATCAGCCCACAGGGATGCAAGAAAAAATGTCTTGAAACATCGTTATTAGTTGTTGACAAGTCGGCATAGCTTGGCGTATCGGTCGCCTTAGTTCGGTGAGGTAGTAGCGGACCGTTCCTGACGGCAGGCTGGAACACCGCAGGTAGCAGGTGATGCGCAAGGCGCATAGACCGAACATAGGTGGCGATATCGTAAGTGCGCGGCCCCTTGACCGACGTGGTTTCCTGCAAACTGCCGCAACACTTCTCGCCGCCATCCCTTTCCTTGGTTTCTTCGGCAATTCTCCCCTGAAACTTCGTCTCGGCTTCTACCAGAAAGCCTGGCTGTGCCGGGATCTCTCAGCCAGCCCCATAACAGTCTACAAGATGGTGCCACTGCCGGGCCGCACCTACGCCAAGGCCGACGCCCCCCACATGGCCAACAAGATCTTTCCCAGCATCGACGCGGCGCGCGCGCGCCGTCAACATGCCGAATTCCTCTACGGGCTCAAGAAAATCGATCTGCCCCGTTCTTTGGTAAACGGCATGGACGAGTACAGTTTGTTCTGCAATCGCAAGGATTTTGACCAACGCGTTCGGTCGGACCAACATCACTGGCAACGTCTCGGCGTGGATGTCAACGCCGTGTTTAGCGTCGTCCGAAACGCATAACGAATTTGGCTGGCGCTCTTCTCACTGAAAAGAGCGAGGGGGTGCCAGCCCCCCTGGGCCGAAAGGCCCAGACAATTTCTGTGGTGAGTGTGGTCGATAGGAGAGTTCCTCAATGATTGTCATGGCGAACGTGTCCAAGCCTCCCTGTCGTTGGCTGGTTGGCCTTCTCGCCGTCAGCCTTTGCGCTTCCACCGCCTTCGCCCGCACCAAGAGCCACCAGCCAGCTGATCAACGTCTCATTCCGCTAAATACAGCGCTGGCAGCCAACGACCTCGACGCCGCGCAATTGGCGGCGACCGCCATTTACCAGCAGGCCACCAATGCTCCCGCGCTCCAGTCGTCCGACCCATCCGTCATCATCGATCCGGCGATGGTGGCGGAAACAGTGGAAGTCAACCGCACCAAAGCGGCCGTTGAGATCGCCCAGTGTTTCTACAATCACGCACAATTGGACTTGGCCAGGCAATGGGCCCAAACCACCACCGCCGGCGGAACGCTCGCCAATCAATTCGTGCGCCGTGCAACCGTGTTGCTCGGCAATATCGCGACCGCGATGGACAGCAACGACGAAGCGGTCACGAATTTTCTAAGCGTGATCGACCTGCCGAACCTGAATCATGAGCAGCCGGCGGCGTACGCGGGCTTGCTCGAGGCGTTGATGCTGCAAAAACAGGATGATCTCGTCGCGCAATGGGTGCAGCAGGGCCAGATGCAGTTCGCGGGCGCGGGCGCTTTGGAACTGGATTTCTTGAAACAAGCCAGCGCGGCACTGAAGAGGCGCAACCAGCCCTTGTGGCGGGAGCTTGACGAACAAGTGGTCGGCTTGTCGTCCGGCAGTGCGGGGGACCAGCTCAACGCCCTCCGCCAGTTGGCCAGCAACGCCCGCAAATTCGGACGCTGGGCCGAGGCCGAAACCAATTATGCCGCCATCTGCGCGATGCCATTGGGCTCGGCGGAAGAAACGGTGAACTCGTTCCTCTTTCTCGCCGAGAGCCGGGCGAATCAAGGGAAAGACTACGCGGCCAGCGTTCAGGACCTGGAATCCAAAATCCAGAGCTTCGCGTCCGTGGAGCAACAAGACTACGCGCATTATCGCCTCGCCAAGTTCTACCACGATCAGGGCCGCGACGAGCTTGCCGAGATTAACTACCGGATTCCGATTTCGGGCGGCTCCACCAACACTTGGGCCGCCGCCTCGCTGCACCAACTCGGCGCTCTCAAGGAGAAAGACGGCGATCTGCAAGGCGCGCTTCAGCTTTACCTCCAATACCCCCCGCGCTTCCCGCACAACGACCGGCTGGTGATGCTGGCGTACGCCAGCGCCCTGAACGCCGCCGACTCGCTGGGAGATACGAACACTTCCGCGCAGATTCTGAACACCATCACCAATCGGGCCGCCGCGATCCAGGATTACAACGTCCATCTGAATGTGGCCTATCATTACAAGATGAGCGGGAATAAAGAACTCGCGCAGAAGTTTCTGGCCAGCGGCTTGTCGTTGGCCCGGCAAGCTCTGCAACGGGCGGCAACTCCCCCGGATCGCTACCTGATTCATTTCCGGGTTCTGCGACGAATGGCGGACTTTGAACAGTCGCAGCAGACGCTGGATCATTTTCAGACTTATGCCGGCGACTTCTCGGCAACCGATGACACGCCGGATGACTATAAGTATCAGTGCTACTGGTATAAGGCGCTTGCGTTGGTCGGGACTGGGAACAAACAGGCCGCGCTGGATGCATTTCAGTGGTTGGCCGATCAGGAAAAGGGGCGCCCCCAATTGCAGGCGCGCACAGATGAGACGATTGGATTTCTTAACTGGCAATCCGCAAACACCAACGCCGTGCCGATTCTCGAGGCGGTAGCCCGGAAATTCCCCACTCACCCATGGGCGAATATGGGCCGTCTGGAGTTGGCGATTGCAAGATTCAATGTCGGGGATTTTGCCGCTGCCCAAAAGCTCGCCGATGAGATCACCAACACACTGCCGGAAAATGCCAAGATGCGGTGGGTCCATAAGATTTACTGGGGCGCGGTCTATCTGCGCGGCTGCTGTCTGCAGGCTCAGGGCGATGTCAGCGCGGCCAACAGTCTGAAACAATCGGCGCTGAGCAAGGAGCCTCGCTTGGACATCCAAAACCGTGTGCGCGCGAAATGAAAATTCTCTCGGGCAACCCTTTCTGCCATTTGACTTTAACGGGCGTATTCTGCCTTCTGATGAGCGTCGCTGTCAGTTCTCAAGCACAATCGCACTATGATCCTTGCGCGGGCGTTATCTGCACCAACCCGTGCTACCCAAGCTGTTCCGGTGGCGTGTGCCAGCCCGCTTGCCCCCCGAAGGATTGCCTGATCTGTGACGGCAGCGGGAACTGTTCAAACGTCTGCAACCCCAATCTTTGTCGGACTTGTGATGGCCACGGGAACTGTTCAAACGTCTGTCCGCCAGGTACATCCTGTGACGGTAACGGGTGCTGTGAAGGTGACCCCTATCCTGGAGAACCGTACTGTGACCCATTCGGATCGGTTGACAATCCCGGCGGCTTGGAGTTTGACGGCGAGGTCATTCGCGCGGGCGATCCTGTGGACACACCGGCTGTTGTGGGGACTACCTTCAACTCTGGCCATGAGTATCAAGAGCTCTATTGGAATTGCTATCCGTGGGAAACAACAGAGGATCTCGGCTCAGTGGATTACTCGCCGAACACCGTGTGGTCGCCGAACAGCCCCGTCTACCTGAATCCCTCGACGCCTGGAATATACAATTTCAATGCGTCTGTTTATGGAATCTCATCAGATTCCGCTTGTCCGTACACTAACACGAGGTACGTGGAAACATACACGGTGACGGTTGTCGGTGTCAGCAGTGTGGCGGCCGATGCCGATGTTGTATGCGCGGGCGGCTCGGTGACTCTGACCGCCTATCCCTATCCTGACGTTGATTGGCCCGATGGCACTCCGACATGGACGGTAAACCCCAGTAGCGCGGGCTCCATGGCCGCAGGCGCCGGAGGCACTGCGATCTTCACGGCTGCCTCAAGCTTCTCAGGCTCCGTCACCATCACGGCCCATTGTGGCACCTCGGAGCAGGATTACACGCTGACGGACAGCGAAATGTCTATAGGCTCGACCTTGTATTACCCCGTCGTTGATGTTAGCGATGACACAAGTCTCAAGCTGACTGCTTCAGGCGGAACGGCGCCATACACATGGACTACCTCCGACCCTTCCATAGCAACCGCTCCCGTGTTCATCCTCTCAATGCCGGCCGATGACATTTGCGAAATTATCGGGCATGGCCCTGGTTCGGCGGATATAACTGCGACAGACCACAAGGGGTGCAAAGCCACTCGCACTGTGACAATCATTCAATTGACCTCAAGCCAATCCGACCTGTGGTGGTTCAACGGGGCGACTCCTGCCAATTATGCTTTGAGCACAGTGCTCACCGCTGTGGGAACGACAACGGGGACATTTCGTTGGGACATTGTGTCGGGAGCGGACAAAGTTATCCTCAGCAAGGGAACGACCTCTGGCTCGAGCATTACAGTCAACGATGATAACACAGTGAACTTGACGACCATTGGCTTCAGTACGGCACCGCGTGACGTGGTCGTACAGTTTTCCTACAACGGTCGGCCCACGTCTACAAAGTCTTTTACCGTTAGCGTGCCCATGAGTGCGACGCTTATGCTGGGTTTTCCGGTAGACGTCCCATATCTGCTCGGCTACAAATCCACATACCGCTTTATAATTGCGGATTACTTTGGTAATCCTATGCCCAACCCGCTTCAGATGAACGAAGTCTTCGGCTCTTGGGTTCCGGACCAACCTAATTCGAGCTGGCCCAGCCCCACTTGGACGCCGACAACAACATTAGCTGCAACACCAGACGAATTCGGTGACGTTTACGGGGCATCAGTTGCATATATACCGCTTATTTATTACCCATCAACAGTGTGCCCCACATGTCCAAACGCCGATGAACACGTCAAGCACGCTCAACAATTATATTACGCAGGCAGCCTCTCGGCGGGTCAGGGTGTACTGATCGACGCTCATAATGTACAGTATAATCGTGGCAATGGGAGACAATACTAGAGCCGCTATAGGAATCACGGAGAGAACAGTTATGCGCCCGAAACGACCACATGTCTTCACGTTCATATTCTTGGCGTCCTGCCTGTTTGCGGGTGCCGTTGTTGGGATGTTAGGCGCACGGTCTTTGGAGGACCTCGTTGCCAATGCCCCCATAATCTGCACAGGCACCTTCGGGGGGGGGGCGATAATCGAATCCAAACTTGATGACCTCGCCGCAGGAAACCATTGGCTTGTAGCCGGATTGACCATCGATCACGTAATGAAAGGCACCATCTCCACTGGTACAGTCCAGGTAGTCCTTCAAATGTTGCATTTTGAGGGGAGTCTGCCCGAAAGCGCGACAAACGAACTGCATATGTTCTACGAGCATAAGCGATGCGTTGTATTCATGGAACCGTTGATTGCGGCCCAACGAATTTATCAATTGGCCCAAGATCCAGCCACAAAGGAGAGCGCGTTTGATTCGATCCTCCCAACTTCTCCTCGAAGTCTACAGAACTCGAACCAGAACCTGGACGCGGGTGCCCAACTCGAAGACGAGCTAATCGGTGCTGCAGGAACGGAGGACAAACAGGCTGCTTTGTCGGCCATCAGGGTGCTGCGAGATTGGGGGAGGAGAGGTGCGAAACAGAAAGAACTGCTCGATCGGTTAAGTGGGGGTGTGGATGAGAAGATTGTCGGTGTCGCCATGGCGATGCGAATTGAACGCGGGGATGTTTCGGCCCTGACCAGCGCGGTCACATATGCCGAATCACATGCAGTCGCCGCCTCCGAGATCTCAGAGAGTTTGCGACGGATTCGCAATCCTCAGGCCACCGTCGATCTCGTGAAGTTCATGAACTCGAAGAACGCGGAGTTGCGCAGAGCAGCCATGTCCGCCCTTCGTAACCTCGCAAGTGAAGAGACAAGGGCGGCGCTACAACCAGTTCTCCGTGCAGCTTTGGATGATACGGATAAGGAAGTCCAATATCACGCGATGCTCGGATTGGCTTATCTGGCCGGTGATGCAGTCAACTCACGTGGTTTTGTGGACGCGCCGATTCGCGTAGGTGTACCACCCCCGAAGCCGTTGCCGAGGGTTCCCGGCTTCTCCGTGTTTATGCAGGATCCGGATTCCCAAACGTACATCAACGATTGGAAGAAGTACGAATCCGAAGTGAGCACGAATCAACCACACCAAAGCCCTTGACTGTGCCGCCCACTAGCCGGCGCGATCCCGGCTACGACAGAGTCCGGAAATGGGCCAGTCCCGCACACTCGCACATGGCCGATTGCCCTGTTTGAATGAATCGAGTTGCCGCATTGAAATCAATCTTAACCATTGTAACCGCTCTCCTGGTTTCGTCCTCCGGTCTCGCCGACACGGCGATTCTCGTCGCGCTGCCGTCCGAACAAAGCGCGCTTGGCAGGGAAATCAAAATCGTCGGCCAGCCGGTCGAACTTGCGCAACACCGGGTTACCATTGGCTACCGCAAGGGCGAGAAGCTCTACATCGTCCGCACGGGCGCGGGCAATCTCAACTCCGCAATGGTCACGCAAGCGTTGCTGACGCGCTACAAGATCGACCGGGTCATTTCCATCGGCGTGGCGGGCAATCTCAACGACGAGTGGAAAGTGGGCGACCTGTTCGTCGCGACCAACGTGGTGAATCATCAGGAAGGCAAGGAGACGACGGGTGGATTTGAGGTGAAAAAGGAGTCGGAAGCCAGAAGCCAGAATTCGGGAGACTACTGGAAGAAGTGCGCGGCGTTGCAGAGCAATGCGGCAGAAACGGCGCAAGGCATTTTGACGAATGGGATCCCTCAACCAGTTCGGAATGAAGGATGCACTGTCCGTCAAGGACGCCTCGTGAGCGGCGATTCGTTCATTGCCAGCACGGCGAAACGGAAATGGCTGCGGGAGACCTTCCAAGCCGATGCGGTGGACATGGTGAGTATCGGCATTGCGCGCGTGTGCGAGGCCAACGGGGTGCCCTGTGTGATCGTCCGCGCCCTCAGTGACAATGCCGATGAATCCGCGTCCACTGCGTTCGCCAACTTCGTCCAAAACTTCAGGGAACCCGCCACCGTGCCTATTGCCTTGGCACTGGCCGAATGGCTTGCCCCGAAGCCGGCCGTTTCTTCCCCGGTTGTGCCCCACTGATCCACGCCGGGGACGCGGCCACAACAGGTTTGTATTCGGGGGCGGGAGGGGTTAAGAATCGCGTCCACGATGAATTCGGGGAAGCGACTTGGCTTGTGCCTGGCGGCGGTGTGTCTGCTCTACGCCGTTCACGTTCATCTGAAGACGGCCAAGATCTTCGCGAACCCGACGTGGGACACGCAGGACGAGGTCGGGCAATTCTGGAGTGAGTGCGCGTTTCAGTACCGGTTCGCGAAGTTTTTCGCCACACATCCGGTCAGTGAATGGAACCAACTCCAGCACGACCGCAACGTCCAGTATCCCGACACGATTGACGACTGGGCCGAGTTCACGGTCGCGATGGAAGCGCCGGTCGGCGTGTTGTACCGATGGTTGAACCCATCGACGCCTTTTCACGTTTTCGTTGTCTGGTACGCGTGTCTGGTTTCGAGCCTGTCGTTGTTCGCGGTGTTTTTTCTGGCGCGGGCGCTCTGGCGGAGCGACGGGGCGGGCCTGTTCGCGAGCGCGCTCTACGCCGCGCTGTATCCGAGCTACGGGCGAACGGTGAAGAACCTCTTTCTGCGGGAGGATTTCGCCATCCCGCTCATCATCTTCGCGCTCTTCTTCACCGTGCGGGCGCTGCAAGACCAGAAAAAGCGCCACCAGATTCCCGCGGCGCTGTTCTGGCTCGCAGCGCTGGCGAGCTGGCATTTGACGCAGTTCGTAATGGCGCCGTTCGTCGTGGCGGCGGTGTTGGTGTATCTCGGACGGGGTGAAACGCCGCGGATTCCGTGGTTCGTGCTGACGCTGGCCGCCGGCAGCGTGCTGGTTCCCGTGCTGCGGGCCAAACAACTCTTTCTCTCACCGACGATGTGCGTGCTGTACGCGCTGACGTTGGCGGTGTGGATCAATGGCGGACGAAAACGGGCAACGATCATCTTTGCGGGTTGGGCGGCGGTGTGGCTGACGTTGAGCTTGCTGTTTCAGAAGTCCTATGGGGAATACGCGCACGTCTATCAGCTTTTCTTCTACAAACTGCGTTTCTTGGGACAGCGGCCGGACAATCCCGCGATGCTTCCGTGGGAGGCGCGCGTGTTGTGGGAGGGCGGCGCGTTCAACACGGCGGAGTGGGGCGAGTTCTGGCGAAGCCTGAAATGGTGCGGGCCTCTCGGGTTGGTGGCGGCCATGCGATTGGCCAGCCGCAAAACGGACGCCTGTGCGACGAACATTTTCATCGTATTCACGCTGCTGCTGGCGCCGCTGGCGTGGATGGTGTTGCGGTATTTCACGTTCCTGGGGTTTGCCGCCGCCGTGCTGGCGGCGGGTCTGATGGCGGGGTCCATCCGGTGGAAGTTGGCCGTCTTTGCCGCCGCGGTGGGACAATTGATGACGCTAAACTTTCAGCCGTTGGACCGGCAGCAGCCTGCGCCGGCCGAGTATCGCCCGATCGTCCGATGGTTGCAGGAGCACACGCCGACGAACGCCGTCTTGCTCGCCGCGATCTCCGAATCGCCCGTCTTGCTCGCGCACACGGAAAGGCCGACCATCATGCACTCGAAGTTCGAGAATGCGCGCATCCGCGAACGTTATCGCGAAATGCTGGAGGCGATCTACGGAAGCGAGGAACGGTTCTACGCGTTCGCGCGAAAGTACGGCGCGGACTATTTCGTCTACGATGTCGGATTCACCCACGGCGGGCCGGAATCGCGGCGCTACAAGGCGGACAAAACGGGGCCGCTCGATCCGAACTGCGCAGCCATGCTCTTCGAAAACCAGCCGGAACGACTGACCCATTTCCAGCGGGTGGCGGAAGGCGGACGCTTCACGGTGTTCCGCGTGCTCCCTTCACCGTAGCATCCTGGAAGAGGATGTCGCCATTGGGTTCGAAGTGGATGCCATCCACGTTCGCGCGGCAGGCCATGAGCGATTCCGCGTGCGCCAGCGGAACCATCGGCGCTTCCTCGTAGATAATCTCCTGCGCTTTGCGATAGAGGCTGGCGCGCTTTCCCGGATCGAGTTCGCGCCGCGCCGCAAGCATGAGGTCGTGGTAGGCGTCATTCTTCCAAAAGGAGATGTTCAACGCGGAGCCCATGATGGCGGTGTCCTTGTCCAGCAGGACGTAGAGGAAATTGTCCGCATCGCCGGTGTCGCCGACCCAACCCATCAACGCCATCTCATGTTCGCCGTGGTGGGTGCGATCCAGATGCGAGCCCCACTCGTTCGGGACGATTTCGACTTTGATTCCAGCCTTCTCAAGATCAGCTTTGATCATTTCCGCAGCTCGGAGTGGATTGGGCAGGTAAGGCCGCGGATTCGTCATCACTTCGAGACGGAGAGGACGCGTGATGACCGGTAAGGGTCGGTCGATGTCAGGTGTCATCTGGTCGGGAATGACGTCGTTGTGACCGGCAACAAAAGGTGGCAGCGGATCTCTTGCGACAATAGCCGCCCCGCGATAGACGGCGTCGATAATATCTTTCTTGTGGATCGCTGACGCAATAAGGCGGCGCAAGTATTTATTGTCGAGCGGCGGCTTCTGGCAGTTGAACGCGAGGTAACAGATGTTCAGCCCCGGCGCGGTGATAAGTTTCAGCGACTTGTCGCTGCGGATGATGGACAGGCCGTTGGGGTCGATGCCGTCCATGGCGTGGATTTGTCCCGTTTGGAGTTGGATCAGGCGCGTGGCGGAGTCGGGGACAACCTTGAAGATGAGGCGTTCGGTTTTCGGTTTGCCTTCCCAATAGTCGGGATTCGCTTCGAGCACGATGCGTTCATTGGGCGTCCATTCGACGAACCGGAATGGGCCGGTGCCGACGGGATGACGCTGGTCGATGAACTTCGGGCTGATGAGATGCGCGGCCGGAATGCAGAGGCTGGCCAGTAACGGCGCATGCGGCTCGCGCAGACGAACGCGCAGGGTCATCGGGTCGACGACTTCGACCGCGGTGATCATGTTGAACATGGCCGACCAATACGCGAACGTGGCGTCGGGCAGATGGGCGGGGTGGGATTTGTCCATCTGGCGCAGGAAACTGAACGCGGCGGCTTGGGCGTCAAGCGGTGTGCCGTCGTGGAAGCGGACGCCCTCGCGGAGCTTGAAGGTGTAGGTGAGGCCATCGGGACTGATCGTCCAGGAAGTGGCGAGACAGGGCTCGGCCTCGGTGGTGCCATGTTTGAAGCGGACAAGACCTTGGGAGATGCTGACGAGGACCCTGATCGATTCACCGTCATCGACATCGGCGGGGTCCAGTTTTTGCGAATCCGCGCCCCGGGCGAAAATGAGGGTCGGAGGGCCAGGCTGGGCGGAGTGCTGACAACTTGCCAAGGCGAGGGCGAGGGCAAGAAAAGCGAGCCGTTTCATCGCGCAATGGTAGCCGACAGGCGGCGCGGCGGCAAGCAGGGGAGGTTTGACAAGAATGCGCGGGGGCCTTAAGATAACAAGGTTTTCCAAGTAATTGACCCTCAATTTTGAATGAGTAACGGGACCTCGACTGCCGCCATCAAATTCTCCCCCAGTTCCATCGACTGGGCAAAAGTCGCGCTTGGAATTGTCACACTTGGGTTGATCTACTACGCGTATTTCGTGCAAGCGGTTGAGGCTCACGGAGTTGTACGGTTATCGTGCTACCGATGGCTTATGAGCCACTGGAGCAACATTTCCAACTACTCCCACGGGCCCCTGATCCCGCTGATTGCGATTGGATTGGTGTGGTGGAAATGGGCGGATGTTTCCACGGCGAGCATTAAGCCGCTTCCGGGCGGGGTGGCAGTCGTGGCAGTGGCGATGACGATATATTATTTGGGCGTCAAGGCCGTGCAACCGCGCGCGGTGGTGTTCTCGTTTGTCCTATTGTTGTACGGGCTGACCCTGACGCTGGGTGGCCGCCAGCTTTTTCGCCAGTTGTTCTTTCCCATCACATTTCTGCTGTTGATGATCCCCTTGAATTTTCTGGATGAGGTCGTTGGATTTCCGTTGCGGATGATGGTGGCGCAAGCATCGACTGCATTGCTGAACTGGTTTGGTATCGAAACCATCCGTCGCGGCACGGCGATTTATTCCGCCGTGTTTCAGTTCGATGTTGCCGACCCGTGCAGCGGAATTCGGTCGTTGATGGCCTTGACCACGGTGACTGCGGCATACGGGTACGTGACCCAGCACGCCCAGTGGAAACGGTGGGTGCTGTTCCTCAGCGCGATGCCGCTGGCGGTCCTGGGCAACATGGCGCGCGTCACGTCGATCGCGCTGGTCGCGCAGGTTTATGGGCAGGAGTTGGCGGGCCGGGCCTACCACGAGTACTCGGGTTATATCGTTTTCGGCGTTGCGTTGTCGACGATGGTAATCATCGGGGTCCTGTTGAACTTTCCGTATCGCCGCATATTCCAAAATTGGGGGAAACCACCCAAGGACCGCGGGCCCCACGACGATGAATTGTCGCTCGTCTGATGGAGAAGCAGCATGAGTCAAACCGAAACCTCCACCATCCAGCCGTCGATCGTGTCGCGGCATTCGCCGAGCCGGGTCCTCATTGCCGTTATCGTGGGCGTTTTGGGAGGCGCGGTGTGGCTCACGGCGACGACCTCAGACGTGACGAAAACTTCCGAGCCGGGGGTGAAACTTTATCCCGACGGAACCCCGTTCCTGGTCGATCAGGCAGGCGATTGGACGGGTAGCGAGAAGCAGGGATTGACGAAAGAAGAGCAGGAACTTCTGCCGCAGGATACGGAAGGCTCGCGGCGGCTATTCAGGAATACGCACGGCGACCAAGTGTATTGCTCCATCATACTGGCCGGACGCGAGGCCACGAGCATTCACCGGCCTGAGCTTTGTTTGCCGGGACAAGGTTGGACCATCAACGAGCACATGGAAACGATACCCGTGGCCGCCGCAGCCGGAGGCACGCTGGCGGTGATGCGCATGAATGGGACGCGCCTCGCGCAGTTCCCGGATGGGCGAGTGGGGCAGTCGAGATCGATCTTCCTCTACTGGTTTGTGGGAAAGGACCGGATCACTGCCTCTCATTGGCAGCGCATTTATTGGACGTCCAAGGACCGCATTCTGCGCAACACGAACCATCGCTGGGCGTACATTTTGATTGACGTACCGATACGAGGCGACGCGACTGAAGGCGGGACCGCCGCGTCCGAGGAGTATGCGATGAAGGTGGCAACCAGTTTTGTACAGGGCATCTACCCGACGTTGGTCGAAAAGTAGCCGGGTGGCGCGGCACACCGGTTGCTTGGGTAGTGTACTGGATTGGCCCCCGCGGAACGCCTGAGTATACTGATGCCGAGAAAGCAACGAGAATTCATCATCCAGGCCAACCAGCTCGGCGATGGGTTGCTGATCGCCATCGTCTTCTGGTTCGCCCACGCCTTGCGCGAGCAGCTCGCTTACGCGTTTCCCTTCCAGAATCGCTTCCTCGGGTACTCCATCGAGTTCGGCATGATCGCCCCGTTTCGCTATTACAAATGGCTCTATCTGGTCATCCTGCCCTTGTACCCGTTTCTCCTCGATATCAACGGCTTCTACACCCGCGCGCACAAGCTCCGGCAGCGCAACACCGTCTGGATTCTCGTCAAGAGTTGCGCCATCTGCTTGCTGGCGATCATGGCGGCGTTATACTTTTTCAGGCTGGCGATGCTGAGCCGGAGCGTCGTTCTGATGTTTGCGCTGTTCAGCGTCGTCGCGTTGTTTGTGAAGGACCGTATCTTCCAGGCGCACATGACCCGTCGCGCCCGCAGCGGCAAGGAGGTCACGGAAGTCATTCTGGTGGGATCGGCGGAACGCAATGCCGAGTTTGCCGGGTTGTTGGACGAGCACCCCGAATGGAGCCTGCGCGTCGCCGCCAAACTCGACCCCGACAACAACCTGCTCACGGAACTTCGCAAGATGTTGCACCGCTACCCCGTCGGTTGCGTGGTCTTTAACGTCACGCAGACCACATTCAGTGAAATCGAAAAGGCGATTGTGGCCTGCGAGGTCGAGGGCGTCGAGGCCTGGCTGGTGGCCGATTTCGTAAAGACCTCCATCGCGCGGGCCACGGTGGACGATTTCTACGGCAAGCCGTTGTTGATTTTCCGCACGACACCGGAGATCTCCTGGCAACTGGTCTGCAAACGGCTGATCGACCTCGCCGCCGCGATGCTCGGGCTGGCAATACTCGGGCCGCTGGTCATGGCGCCCTGTGCCGTCATCCTCAAGCTCACTTCGCCCGGGCCGGTCCTCTTCAAGCAGAGGCGCAGCGGTCTGCACGGACGGCTCTTCACCATGTACAAGTTTCGCACGATGGTCACCAACGCCGAAATGTTGAAGGCCGAACTCGAAATCTTCAACGAAATGA
>JBEKYJ010000095.1:0-14579 GCA_049511095.1 Verrucomicrobiia bacterium | reverse complement strand
GGGCTATTTCCTGTACGAGATGTTGGGTCGGCTCGTGAACCACTTCGTCGGCGATCCGCACGCAAGTCTTGTGTGGATCAGCGTCGTGTTCGGAAGTGGACTGCCCGCGATCGTGTATCTCTTGGCTACGGCGATGTTCGGGCGTTGGGCCGGCGCGACAGCCGGATTGGTGGCGTTGACGAGTCCGCAGGTGTGGTTTCATAGCTGCGTGGCGCTGACGTATGTGGTTGAGAGCTTTCTGGTGTGTGTCGTGGTGCTGATACTGTGGCAGGCGATGAAACGCGGCGGTAGATGGCGAGACGCCGTCGCGGTCGGGGGACTGCTTGCGCTGATCGGGGGTGTGCGTCCGCAGAGTGTGCCTGCGCTCGCACCACTCGTTGTGTTTGCGTTTTGGCGATTCGAGACAGCGCGGGCCGCAAAGTTGGCGGTGGCGGCGGCGGTGGCTGTCGGACTTGGAATTGTGTGGTTTGTGCCGATGGTGCAGACGTCTGGTGGATTGAGAATGTACATGGAGATTACGCGGCTGCATGTGGCCTGCAACGCCGGGTCCACTTTTCTTGGGGGCGGGTGGAACGCTCTTCTTAAGAATGTGGCAAATGTGACGGGATTCTGCTGGAACGGCTTGGTGCTCGGGGCACTGGTGTTGGTTGGCTCGCTTTTGTACCGGGCGTTCCGAATGACTGCCGAGCAGAAGGGGGTCTGGCACAGTCAACACGCGCCTGAACTGGCGGTCCTGGCGATTTGGATCGTCCCGATGATGGTGTTGGGAACATTGATCGGATTTACGAAACAACCGGGGTACGTGCTGAGTTATCTGCCGGGATGGTTTGTGCTGATCGGGGCCGTGGTAGCGAGTCTCAAAGGCAGGTGCCAGAGGGTAGGAACGATCTCCGTTGTTTGCGCCATGAATGTCATGGCCTTTGCCGCCTGGCCACCGCGATGGGATGGGGTTTTTGTCGGGATGGGGCGGACGGCGCGTGAGATCGCCGAGCATGACGCGCAATTGTCACGACTTGTGGCAACGATCCGACGGTCGTACTCGCCGAAGGAAGTCACCATTTGTTATGCGGATGAATTCTATCTGTACGGTCTGCGTCATTTCCAGCTTTACCTGCCCGAATATGAGCAATACCAATTGATCGCCGATGGAACAACTCCGCATCCGCCGGGCAAACCGATGTGGCGAGTGCGCGATGGCCAACTTGAGTTTGTTGACAGGCTCGACTTGGACAGGGATGACAGAATCGTGCTGCTGGTGCCACCGCAGGAGGAAGTGGAGATATTCGCCCGGTACTTTTCCCCTGGGAGGTTGAAGGCCTTGACGCCGCGAGTGGTCAGATAGGAGCACGCCTGTGAATTCGCAACCGCAAACGGCGCGACAGGAATGCAGAACGTACGCGGGGTGGATGCAGAACCGAGCCGCTCTCTTCTGCGCAAGTGGAGCGTTTGCGGGCGCGGCCCAGAGAACACGATGACGAAGGGGACGAACGGTGCGCCGGCGAACACGCCGCATTTTTTGCGACGCGATTGGGGCGGCGCGATGCTCATTTTCCTGGTGGCGGTCGCGCTCGACATCCCATTCCGCAGCCAATTTGCATATCAGTGGGACAGCGCAGAATTCACGCTGGCGATCCGCGAGTACAATGTGGCGCTGAGCCAGCCCCATGCGCCCGGTTATTTTCTGTACGTGATGCTGGGGAGGCTGGTGAATTATTTTGTCGGTGATCCGCACGCGAGCCTGGTCTGGTTGAGTGTGCTGGGCGGGAGCGGCCTAGTGGCGCTGTTGTATGTAGTGGGCGTGGAAATGTTCGGGAGGCGCGTGGGATGGGTCGCGGCGCTGTTCGGCATGACGAGTCCGCAGGTGTGGTTTCATAGTTGCGTGGCCCTGATGTATGTCGTGGACGGCTTTCTGGTGTGCCTGGCAGTGCTTTGTTGCTGGCGGGCGTTGCGACACGGGTGTCGCTGGGCCGATGCGGTCATGATCGGAGGTGTGCTGGCGATCATTGGAGGCGTTCGTCCGCAGACGGTGCCGGGGCTGGCACCCCTTGTGGTGTACGCATTTTGGAGATCTCCTAAGCAGCGGTTGGCCAAACTGGCTGGAGCGTTCTGCGTCTGCGCGAGCGGGACACTGGTCTGGCTGGTGCCAATGCTCAGGATGTCCGGCGCTTGGGCGGTTTACGCCGAGGCATTTCATCGCAATGCAACCGTCTATGCGGCGATCACGTTCGCCGGGGGAGGGATCGACGCGCTGTTGTGGAACGTGTTTTTCGCGGGTCTTTACTGCTGGGATGGATTGGTGTTGGGCGTCGTATTGCTGGCGAGTGCGCTACTCGTGCGGGTACGGATGGATGGTGATTGCAAGAAAAGCTGGGATGCCGCGCATGGAGAGGCGTTGCGGGTGTTGGCGCTATGGATTGCGCCGATGATGCTGATGGGGACGGCAGTGGCCTTAACGAGGCAGCCCGGACATGTGTTGAGCTACTTGCCGGCATGGATCATTCTGGTGGCGGTTGTGGCAAGTCAATTGCGGAAGCCAGCCGTGTTTGCAGCGGTGACCGCTATCGTGTGCATGACGAACGCGGCGGCGTTCCTGGTTTTGCCGCAGGCGTGGGCTGGCGTGTTTTATGGTACTGCTCGCACGGCGCGCGAAATTCGGGAGCATGACCGGCAACTGGCCCGAATCGTTCACGCAATCCGCGTCCAGTTGAGCCCGGCGGATACGCTGGTTTGTCATGCGCAGGAGTACCTGCCGCTGGGATTGCGGCACTTGCAGGTGTATTTGCCGGGGTTCGAGCAGTATCAACTGGCCATTGATGCGTCGATGTTGTCCCCGGTAGGCAAGCCGATGATGAGGGTGCGAGGCGGACGGCTTGATTTCGCCGCCGGAACCGACTTGACCGGGAGACGAGTACTGGCGCTTATCGTGCCGCACGGAACATCCCTAGAGGGCTACGCCAGATACATGGACGTACGCCAAGCGACGTCGCTACCGGGAAGCGAAGGCAGTGTGTACACCGTACGAGTTGAAGCGATGAGATGAACCACAGCGAAGGCAGATTGGAGAGAGAGGATTGGATCGCAGCCGCGTTCCTTGGCGCGGCGAGCCTAGTGCTACGCATCCCCTTCCGTAGTCACTTTGCATATCACTGGGACAGCGCGCAGTATGCGCTGGCGGTTGGTGAGTACAACATCCGAATCAGCCAGCCCCAGGCACCGGGGTACTACTTATACGTGATGCTGGGCAGGCTCGCGAACCTGCTGGTCGGCGAACCCCACATGGCGTTGGTGTGGCTGAGTGTGATCGCGGGAGCGTGGCTGACGGCGGGGGGATATTTGCTGGCAACAACGATGTTTGGGCGCCGGTCAGGTTTGGGGACGGGGTTGATCCTACTGACAAGCCCGTTATGCTGGTTTCATAGCGAGATCGCATTGACGAACATCGTGGACAGCGCTTTGATTGTAAGCTTCGTCTTCGTGTGTTGGCGGGCGACCCAACGGGGAGTGACGTGGCTTCATACGGTCACGCTGGCGGCGCTGCTGGCGGTCGTGGCGGGTATCCGCCAGCAAAGTGCTCCGCTCTTGATCCCCTTGTGGGGATATGTGTTCTGGGGTTTTGCGCGGCCACGGGCACGGAAATTTTTTTGCGCGGCCGTGTTGGCGGTTGGCTTTTCACTTTTCTGGTTGATACCGACCCTGAAATCAGCCGGCGGCCTCGTCCCGTATTTGAATCTGCTGCACCTGAAGAGTCAGTACGATGCACCCCGGATTGTATGGGCTGGAGGAGGCGTGGGGGCAATCCTGATGGATGCCAGTTGCATTGGAAGAGCGTGCTGGGTGGGGCTATTGGGTGCCGCGATCATCCCCTTAATGGAGTTCATTCATTGGGTTGTTCTCGAGAAGGCGGCAACTGCCGACGGTTTTTGGCGAGCGAACAAGACGCAACTTTGCGTTCTGGGACTCTGGATCGCTCCCATGTTGCTCTTCGGAACGTTCATGTACGTGGCCCAGCCGGGACAGGTGCTCAATCTCTTCCCGGCAGTCGCGGTGCTGGCAAGTCTTGGGCTGGTCAGGTTTTCGGAGCGGCTGGTCATTTCGCAGGCCGTCAGGACAACGTCGGTGCTGTGTGCCGTGCTCACCATGGTGGCGGTCAGTAACGCGGTCGTGTTTATGTACCCGCCTCACGTGATCACACGCTTGTTGGTGGGTCTGCCCATGACCGGGGTGGAGGTTCGCGAACACGACGCGAAATTGTCGGCGTGCTTCCAAGCGATCCGAAAGAACTGGCCGTCCGAGAATATTATCGTGTGTCACCGCCTAGAGAATTTTTATTGGGGTTTTCGCCAGTTCCAATATCATCTTCCGGAATACGAGAATGTCCTGCTGGTCGCGGACACTTCGCTGCCGGGTACCTTGGGAGCGAAAAAGTGGATTGGCTACGAACGACGGACAACCTTTCAAACGGAGGTACCGATTCCAGACGGGCAGGATGTCCTCCTTGTCGTGCCGCCCGGTCAATCGCTTGATGTTTTCAAGTCGTGCTTCGATGTGCGAAAGGCGGTCTTGGTGATCGAGTCCGGCGCGAAGCTCTACCAGTTGCATCCGTGAGCCGGAAAGTGTTCAGAAGTTGAACACTTTATCGCGACATGTCCAAACAGTTGGGCAAGAATGGGAAGATCGTGCAAAAATGAACTAGACGGAGGACGACGCTTGGATTATTCATGACGGGAGTTAAGGGATTTGCGGAAAGCAATTTGCGAAGTTTAGAGCTGTAACTTGCGCGTCGGCAGGGTTCAAAGACAGGAAGATGGCACGTAAGCTGCGAATATGGCCCGACACGAATATATGTTTGTCGGGTTGTAGAGAAAAGAAAAAAGCCAGATGTTAAGGAGGTGAACGAGATGAAGAGAACTCTCCGAAGAATGTATCGCGGGCTGAAGTCGCGTAAGGGCCAGAGTCTGGTTGAGTACGCACTGATCCTAGCGCTTATCGCTGTCGTGGCGATCTTGGTGCTGAAGGGTCTTGGGCAGAAGGTCAATAACACCTTGTCGACTGTGAATGCGAACTTGCCGTAAGTTGGCAAATCAACATGCCTGAAACGAGGGTGAAGCAGGCCAACGCCTCTTCACCCTCGATGGCTCTCCCGCCGTCCAGGCTGCACACGGACGGTTCTCGCTGTGGCGCACTTTGCGTTTGCGTCGCATCTGTAGCGGCAGGGCCGCGAAGCCCAGAGCGTGACAGGCAATTGTCGCCCTGCGGACGGGCACGCAGGTCAAGGCGTGGCGGTGCTTTCGACAGGTGGCGCCGTTCGTGGCCGAAAGTACATGTTTCCACAGTGATTTTCGAAGCTTTCTCAATTTTGATGTTGCATTTTGGTTTATCAGGGCACAGCATTTGCTTGACATACGCTTGAAAAAAGCGAACGGAGGAAGACTCAATGGCTAAGAAACCAGGTGCAGGCGGAATTATTTTGGCGGCAGTGGTTTTAGGACTGATTGCCGCCTACATGATCTGGAATTTGGAGCGCAAACGCGAGGCCCAGGCCAAAGAGCACTGGACCCCGGTGGTCGTCGCTCGGGAAGATATTCCGGCCCGCACAAAAATCACCAGTGATATGGTGACATTGATTCCATATCCCAAGGAATTGATTACTGGCGGCGCCGTCCTAGACCGCAAAGAGGTTGAAGGCCATGTCATAATGGTGCGCCTCAAGGCCAAGGAGCAAATCCGTGCGACCGATCTTTTGGCTGATGGGCAGAATGCGGGTATCTCGTATGACATTCCCGAAGGCATGCGGGCCATCGCCATCGGTGCTGACGAAATCAGGGCGGTCGGGACGAGCGTCAAGCCTGGCGACCGCGTGGACATTCTGGCGACGTATTCCGAGCCGAACACGCATCAGGAGACGACGCAAATGATCCTGCAAAACGTCCTCGTATTGGCCGTGAACAAGGGCGAGACCGAAACACAGGGCAAGGCAGGCGCCAACAGTTCGATGACGCTGGCGGTCAAGCCTGAGGAAGCCGAACTTCTGACAGCAGCTGATCGCGCGGGCGCGTTGCGTGTGATGCTGCGGTCTCCCAGTGACAAGAGCGTTGTCTCGAGTCCCGGCGTTACCTCACACGATTTTCAGGGCAACAAGACGTTCGAGTTTGCGACGAGACCCCCGGACGCGCAGAAGGCCACGCCGATCATCATCAACTCGCAATCGAACCGTCAGCGGTCGGAAATCATGATTTACCGAGGCGCACAAGGACAGGCGACGTCAACAGAGTAGCGAGCCAGCCCACAGGAATTTCAAAACGAAAGGACACATGATGATGACGAAGATGCAATGGAGGGCAGTGGGGATTATTATTGTGCTATTGACGCTTGGGCTGTTTGCCAGTCCATTCGCCCAAGCCGGGCAAGGCATTCAGGTGAGCGTCGGCGAAGCGACCACGATTCCCGGCGAGAACGTCTCAAAGATAGCCATTGCTGACCCCGCCATCGCGGACGTGGTGCCTCTTTCTGACAAGGAACTTAGCATTATCGGCAAGAAGTCGGGCGTGACCACCTTGACCATCGTCAAGGGCGACGGCTCTGCCACGCAGATGTACCGCATCGAAGTCGGCAACGACGCCGCTGCGGCGACCATCCGCCAGATGATCGGATCCTCCAACATTAACGTGCGCGCGATTGGCGATACGCTGGTGCTCGACGGCAGTGTGGATGACGAAATCGCCGCGCAGCGCGCCGCCCAGATCGCCGCCGCATACAAGCCGCAAGTCGTCAACCTCTTGGAAATCAAGAAACCCCGCCAAATCAAAGTGCGCATTCGCATCGCGGAAGTGAACACCGAGGCCATTAAAAACATCGGGTTCCAATGGTTTGGCCCCCAAGGGCAGGTGCAGTACGCCATGCAGTACATCGGCGGCGGTTCCATCATTAACGGTTTTATTCAGACCGCGAGCGAATTCGGCACGGAGGGAAGCACGTTTACCCCGACTACTGCGTCGCTGACCCTGCTCTTGGACATGTTAATAACGAAAAGCTATGCACGGCTTCTTTCGGAGCCCACCCTCGTGACATTCAGCGGCAAGGAAGCCAGCTTCCTCGTTGGTGAAGAGATTCCCATCGTCGAGCAGTTGCCGCAATCGTTCACGGTGGAATTCAAAGAGGTCGGCGTGCGCATGAAGATCAAACCCACGGCCGACAGCGAGAACCGAATCAACACAGTCATTCACGCGGAGGTCAGCCAGGTCCTCGGCACCGGGGCGAATGGGATCCCGATTATTGGCGCCAAGACGGCGGACACAACCTTGCAGGCGAACAACGGGCAGACAATTGTGATTGGCGGCTTGTTGGAAAACAACGTCAATCGAGATGTTCTTCGGAAGATGCCTTGGCTGGCGGAGATCCCGGTTCTGGGAATGCTGTTTCGCGATAAACAATTCGACCAGGTCAAGCGGGAAGTCCTGTTTTTCATGACGCCGGAAGTGATGAAGGATGCCGAAGGCATCGATGTCACGGGAGCGCAGACGCCCGGGATGCAGCACTGGGTTACCACGTGGAACAAGAAGGGTCTGGTTCCGCGGCCAAACCAGGATGGAGATGATTGGGGCATGCACAATCCTGACGGGCTGGGCTTCCCACACGTCGAAAAGAAATCCGCAGCTCCAGCCAAGGCGACCAAGGCGACTGGTGCAAAACCGGCAGCGGCAGCTCCTGCGCCCGCGGCGAAGGCTGCACCCGCTACGCCGTCTGCCGCTCCGGCAACAGGCGTGGAAAAACCCGCGGCGACGCCGTCGCAGGATACGTCCACAAACTTTTCGCCAGCTCGGCCTGCGGAGTAAGTAAGGACGAGGAAAATGACGAGGAGGCTCGCCGGTATCAAACGTGCTCAGATACCGGCGGAAGCGATGTAGGTCAGAACTATGGATCGCATCAACGTCATTATCGCCGAAAACGAGTTAAGCGAGCGAGAGAAACTCAAAAGCCAGCTTGCCAGCGAGCCGGATATTCAGATCGTCGGGGAAGCACGCGACGGGAAGGAATGCTTCGAACTCGTCACGCGGCACCGGCCTGATGTCGTCCTCATCAAGGAGGACCTGCCGGTACTGAACGGGCTGGCTGCCGCCGAACAGATTACCTCCGAACTGCCCGAAGTGGGCGTGATCCTCATTCTGACCGGTTCGGAAGGCCAGGAAGTCTGGCACAAGATGCTGCGGGCTGGCATCAAGGAATTCGTCACCCGCCCGCTCGCGGCTGATCGTCTCCTCGAAGAGGTGCGCAAGGTCGCGACCATCCAGTCCAAGGCGGCGAAGCGCGCGGGCATTGCGTCTCCGGCGCCAGCCGTGGCGGACGAAGGTCCCAAACGACGAGTCGTCACCATGACCGGCCCGCGCGGCGGCTGCGGCAAGACGGTGATCGCGGCGAATCTGGCCGTTGCCCTGGCCCGAACGAGCGAGAAGATCGCGCTGGTCGACCTCAACCTGTGGGGCGGCGACGTCGCCATGCTGCTGGACGTGACGCCAAAGCGCACGCTCGGCGACCTGTTGCCCGGATTCGGCGGTATCGACTACGATGTCGTTGACAGCGTCATGTCGAAGCACTCATCCGGCGTATCGGTGTTGGCCGCGCCGCTGACAGGGACTTTTGACGGATCGACGCTCTCCCGCTACATGGTGCAGAGCATTTTAGAGGCGCTTCGCGAGCATTATGAGTACACGGTCGTTGATACCGGCTACGCCAATCTCGAGTCCACGCTCGCCGCGATGGATTACTCGGACCTGATCCTCGTGGTGGTGGGCATGGATTTGCCGCGGCTACGCGACGGGAAGCTGTATTTGAAGAATCTTCTGGCGGCCAATTACCCGAAGGAAAAGATCCGCGTCGTCGTCAATCGCGCAACCAGTTCGAAGGAAATATCCCCGTCTGAGGTCGAGACGATCTTGGAGTTTCCCGTGACGACGCAAATCCCGAGTGACGACGCGCTCGTAGGCTCATCGGTGAACCTGGGGCAGACCTTTGTCAGCGCGAACCCGAACAAACCAGTGGCCAAGGCGATTCTGACTTTGGCGGAGGCCATGTCGCCCTCGTCCGTCACGGTCGAAAGAAAACGCTCGGGAAAATGGTTTTCGTTCATGCAATGAATATCAGCTAAGAAGAGGTGCAGCAGATTATGGCGACCACCCCAGAAGTCAGTACACAACTATATTTGGAATCCAAGAACGCAATCCTCGCGTACTTAGTTCAGAACATCGACCAGAAGCTCCTCGAAAAGGGTGATGAAGCGCTCTTGCGCCGCCGCGTCGAGGAACTTGTCGAAGAGAAACTTCGCTCGGAAAAGCTGCCGTTCTCGCGCCAGATGCGGAACCGCCTCGTGTCCGACATGGCGGACGAAATCCTCGGCTTCGGCCCGATCGAGCCGCTGCTGCGCGACCCCACCGTTACGGAAGTCATGGTCAACCGCCCGGACCAGGTCTATTGCGAGCGGTTTGGCAAACTGGAATTGACGGACATTCAATTCCGTGACTTCGACCATATTCGCCACGTCATTGACAAGATTGTCACGCCGCTGGGGCGCCGCGTGGACGAATCCAGCCCGATGGTGGACGCGCGCCTGCCCGACGGCTCGCGTGTCAACGCCATCATCTCGCCACTCTCGCTCAACGGCCCGGTACTCACGATTCGTAAATTCTCCGTCGACCCGTACACCGTGGAGGATCTGATCGGTTTTGGCACCATCACCCAGGGCATGGCGGCATTTATCGCCGCATGCGTGAAGGTCAAATTGAACATCCTCGTCTCCGGTGGTTCGGGCGCGGGCAAGACGACGCTGCTCAACGTGCTCTCGTCCTTCATTCCCGAAGGCGAGCGCGTGGTCACCGTCGAGGACGCGGCGGAACTGAAGCTTCATCAGCCGCATGTGGTGCGACTCGAATCGCGCCCCCCCAACATCGAAGGCAAAGGCGAAATCAAGATTCGGGACCTCGTTCGCAACTGCCTGCGTATGCGTCCCGACCGCATCGTGGTCGGCGAAGTGCGTGGCGGCGAGGCGCTCGACATGTTGCAGGCGATGAACACGGGCCATGAAGGTTCGATTTCCACGATTCACTCCAACACCCCACGCGATGCGCTGGCGCGTTTGGAGACAATGGTGATGATGTCGGGCATGGATCTGCCCTCACGCGCCATCCGTGAGCAGGTCGCCGCAGCGATTCATATGATCGTGCAAATCGGACGCCTGAGTGACGGCAGCCGCAAAGTCATCAGCGTAAGCGAGATCCAAGGCATGGAAGGCAACGTCATTGTGCTGCAAGATTTGTTCACGTTCCAGCAAAAGGGCATTGGCGAAGGCGGCAAGGTTCTGGGGAGCATGCAGGCTACGGGCATGGTGCCCAAGTTCATGGAGCGCTTCAATGCCGCGGGCGTCCATTTGCCGCCGGAAATCTTCAAGAGGGCGAGCGAGGTCCGCAAGAATGGATAATCTTTATATTATCATAATTCTCGCCCTAGGCGCCTGTTTGCTGCTCGGCTACGGTGTGTATTTGCAGGCGACGCGGCGCAAAACCATCCTGGCGGAGCGACTGGAAACGTACGCCACCATCGAGGAGGAGGCGGCGCGGACGACCCAGACGGAATTGCAGAACATGAGTCCCGTTCCCCGCCTGCTGCACATGGTGCTCCCCAAGGGGTACCTGTTGCGGTTGGAAGAGGAACTTGCGCGGGCCGACCTCCCGATCCGTTCCTCGGAATACATATTGCTGCGGTTGGTGCTGGCTGGCGCCGGGTTCTTGATTGGCCGTTATTTCATTGGGAATATTCAAAGTGGGCTCATTGTGGGTGTCGCGGGTTTCTTTGCCCCTGCCATATTCGTACGGACACACCAGAACCAACGTCGCGCAAAGTTCGTCAAACAGTTGGCCGATGCGCTGATGTTGCTGACGAATTCGTTGCGTTCGGGCTACGGTTTTGTCAAGGGACTGGAGCTTGTCGCCAAGGAAATGGGCGATCCGATTTCCAAGGAACTGAACCGCATGTTGCGAGAAGTCAACCTCGGCGCCACACTCGAGGACGCGCTCTTGAACCTTGGACGGCGCGTGAACAGCCAAGATCTGGACATTGTAATCGGCGCCTACCTTGTCCAAAAAGACGTCGGCGGCAATCTGACCGAGATCATGGAAAAGGTCGCGGAAACCATCCGCGAGCGGTTGCGCATCCAGGGCGACATTCGCGTGTTGACGACGCAAGGCAAGCTCTCAGGGTTGATCGTCGGCCTGATGCCCTTCGTGGTCTTCATCCTTCTGTTTATGTGGGCCCCGGACTATTTCAACACGATGTTTGGTCCGCCGATTGTGGCCCACTTCGCGAGTTACGATATTCCCATGGGTGTGCTCATGCTGGCGGGGGCCGTGGCCTGGCAACTCATTGGCGCGTACATGATCTTCAAAATCATTTCCGTAAAGGTGTGACCTATGCTCATTTTCACCATTATCACCGCGTTCCTCTTCTTCGTGTTGTCGGGCATCGGATACTACCGCACGTCTTCGCGATTCACCGTCGAGAAGCGTATCGAGCAGATCATGACCGCCGACGCGCAGACCGCGGAAGAGGAATTGGCGAAGCCGTTTATGCAACGCGTGCTGTTGCCGATCGGCGATTCCATGGCGAAATTGTTTCGCGGATACACGCCGGCAGAGGTGGCCGAACGCACGCACAAGAAACTTGTCATGGCAGGCTTGTATCCGCGCGTGACCGCAGTGCAACTGTTGGGTCTGTGTTGGTTCAGCGCGGCGGGCAGCGTCATTCTGGTGTTCGTCATGATTCTGGCACTGGGCAACGCCCCCGGAGGCCAATTCAAGTACAGCGATCCATTCAACCTCTTCTACCTATTGATCGGCGCCTTTGGGGGGTACACCTTCCCGCAATTCGTGCTCAGCCGGAAGCTGAAGACGCGACAGGAACAGATTCTGACGGCGCTGCCGTACTCGATCGACATTCTTTCCATCAGCGTGGAAGCCGGCATGGGTTTTGACGCCGCCGTGGCCTACACGATGCGCAAGATCAAGGGGCCGCTCACCGAGGAATTCTCCAAGACGCTCAACGAAATCCGCCTTGGGAAACCCCGTCTGGAGGCGCTGGAAGACTTGGGCAATCGCGCCGGGGTCGACGACCTGAAAACGTTCATTACGGCGGTTGTGCATGCGAGTCGTTTGGGTGGCAGCATCACCAACACACTTCGTGTCCAAGCCGATTCGATCCGTGTCCGCCGTCGCCAGCGGGCGCAAGAGATGGCTATGAAGGCCCCGATCAAGATCGTGTTCCCTCTCGTCTTGTTCATTTTTCCCGCGTTGTTTGTCGTGTTGCTCGGCCCCGCGCTGGTCAGCGTTTGGCTGCAGATGGGCCAGTAAACGACGCAGAAGTGGATTGCGATGGTTTTGGTCAACGCCACAAAGAAAACGGTTGTCTCCGACAATTGCCATTTCGCCAATACGGTGCTCAAGCGCATGGTTGGATTGCTGAACCGTGGGCAATTTGGCAAAGGCGAAGGCTTGCTGCTGGACCGCTGCTACGGGATTCACACCTTTGGGATGCGTTTTCCCATTGACGTGTTGTTTCTTGATAAGGATTTGCGCGTGATTCGGGCCGTCAAGGCCCTGCCGCCCCACCGAACCTGTATCGTCAGGAAGTCCGTTTACGTCTTGGAGGTTCCCATTGGGGCACTCGATACCTCGTGCACCGAGGAAGGCGACCAGATTCAAATCCGCACCGCCAACACCGACGTGACGACCCACGTGCGCGCCGCCGTGACCGAAAACGCACCGTTTGGGTCGGTCAACGCGCGTGGCCGAGATAATTCTGGGCCACCTGACAGTACTTCTCAGCCCAACCCTTGATTTTCGCGCGCTCCGCCGGGCCGAGGTGGCTGATCACTTTGGCAGGGGCCCCATAAACCAGCGAACCCGGCGGTACTCGCAGTCCTTCAGTCAGCAGGGCGGCGGCGCCGATAATACTTTGTTCGCCGACCACCACGCCGTTCATCAATATCGCCCCCATCCCGATCAACACCTCGTCGGAAACCGTGCACCCATGCAGGATCACGCGATGGCCGACCGTCACGTAGTTCCCCACCACGCACGCGTGTTCGTCGGCAACATGGCACACGCTGCTGTCCTGGATGTTTGTGTGATGGCCGATCACGACCCGGTTGATGTCGCCCCGCAGCACACTGCTGAACCAGATGCTCGACTGCTCGCCGATCTGCGTGTCGCCGATCACCCGCGCGTTATCGGCGATGAATACACCGGCGCCAATCTGCGGCCGTTGGCCGAGGTATTCGAGCACGTTGCCCATGCCGCGAATTCTGGCGATGTGCGTTGCAAAATGCAAAGCAGATTTGGCAAGATTTGGCCACAGCATGGCGCCGGGAAAACCAACACCTCCGAAATGGATTGTCGTTCGCCTGGGCGGCGACATGAATTGGTGGCTTGACGAGACCAGCGCGGACATCTACTGGGGGGAACGCGGCCGCGGACTGCTCGACCCGCGCCAAGTCGCCTGCTTGGCGGAAGCGCTCGATGAGTATGCGCCCTACGGCTTCCACCGCCGGCTCCTCGACGCCGCGTTTCAGTTGTTCGAACTCGAATCCGAGTTGGATGATGATCGCCTCCGTCTTGCGCCCGTCGACCAAGGCGATTTTGCCGCCGGCGAGCAACTCTTCGCGTTGCCGCTGATCGATGACGACGAGACGGGCGCATACTACGATTTCATCGACGCGATCAGCGCCGCCCACATCCGCAAACTCAACGCCACCCACGACTACGTCCGCGATTGCACTGAATTGGAGATGCAGGAGGAACTCGACGCGCTCGACCGCGACCGCTACATCGCCGCCGAAAACATTCACTGCTTTGACGAGATCAACGAGATCCTCCAATGGAGACCCGCCGAATGGGAAGAATCCGGTCCCTAGTACTGTTTGCGACGACGGTTGGGAGCACGGCGGTTTCGGCCGCCGATTGGTCCATGCTGGAACAATATCAAAGAACAATCTCGCGCCCGGAATTCGACAATCTCCTCGGGCGCATCTACTGCCCGTCCGGCGCGTTCACGAATTACTTGGCGTTCACGACGAACTCCGTCACGGTGTTCTCCACGACGGAGAAAACAAATCCGCCGCTGTTCACCCTGCGGTTCTCGGCGGCAGCTTCGTCGCTCGTCCCTCATCCCCCAGTCTTCAAGCGCATCGCCCTCGATCCCGGCCACATCGGCGGTGAATGGGCGCGCATGGAGGAACGCTTCTTCGAGCGCGGCAAGGATCGCCCCGTGCAGGAAGCCGTGCTGAACCTCACCGTTGCCCGATTGCTCAGGACGCGGCTCGAAACGGCGGGAGCACAGGTGTTCCTCACCAAAGACAATTTTGCGCCCGTGACGGACAAGCGTCCCGAGGACTTTCACACGCAGGCCGAACAGGAAATCTCGGCATCCGCGCGATTCGATGCCTTCCCGCCGCTGGATCGCGAGGCCGCGCGGGCCGATGCAGTCCGCAAGCGCGCCGAACTGCTCTTCTACCGCAGTTCCGAAATCGCGGCGCGGGC
>JBEKYJ010000094.1:0-14614 GCA_049511095.1 Verrucomicrobiia bacterium | reverse complement strand
GTCGGCTCGGGATGCACCACGTCAAGTTCGTAAATCGGCGAGGCGTTATCAGCCACGTGGAAGATGGCCGATACGGCGAACTGCCTGTTTAATTTCTCGGTCATAGGAAAGACCGTCTCGCTGCGGAGGAGTCTAGCAAGCGCATCATTCTACAAGCAAGTGTAAGGTGGAGATTTCCTTGTAAGGGAAGACCTTATCCGCTGTCGCTAAAGATTGCCGCGGGAGTACGGCGTGCGGCATGTCGTCGGACTCAGCTATCGGGAATCGATAATTTTGCTGGACGAGGTGGGCCGGGGGTGGTAGAGTGGCGATGGTTGTTTGAAAAAGGTGTTAGGAGAGGGCGGCGGAATGGGCTGAAACCGGGGGCGAACACGCCTCGCAGAGGCGTGGCTACACCGGCGGGCAGAATGGGCTGGGGACAGCCCACGCTACACCGGAGACGGCGCGGTTGGGAGGGGGAGGCTTCTACTAAGGTGCTTTTTGCGAAACGAAGCCAAGTTGAAAATACGTAACTACTTGGTCCTGAAGTCATGACACAAAATGCAAGGTGGGTTTGATCGAAGAAAACGAACCCAAATCGGGGCATTTTGGGGTGGAAGATGGGTTCGTTTTGGCAGGAACGAAGGCAGTTAATGGAGTCAACATCCAACCTCCAACGCTCAACGTCCAACTTTCAAGGGCCGGATGCGCTAGTGACAGCGCACGCTACACCGCGCGAGATTCGGATTGTCGCGGGCGGGGCAGGAAGGTAGATTTTGGGGAGGGCAACGAAAGGATCGCAGTCATGGCTTTTACATTGAAAATTGGAGATAAGGCGCCGGATTTCAGGTTACCGGCCACGGACGGCAAGACGTACCAACTGTCGAGTTTTGCGGACGCGAAGGTGTTGGTGATCTTTTTCACCTGCAATCATTGTCCGTATGTGATCGGGTCGGACGAGGTGACGAGGAAGACTGCCGAACAATTTGCGTCGCAAGGCGTGAAGTTTGTGGGCATCAACTCCAACAGCAAGAATACGTATGCGGAGGATGATTTCCCGCACATGGTGGAGCGGATGAAGGAGAAGAAGTTCCCCTGGGTCTACCTGCACGACGCGCCGCAGGACGTGGCGCGGGCGTATGGGGCGTTGCGGACGCCGCACTTCTACGTGTTCGACCGTTCCCGAAGACTGGTTTATACGGGCCGGGGCGTGGACAGTCCGCGCGACACGAGCAAGATGACCGTGAATGATTTGGAGACGGCGTTGCGCGAGCATCTCGCCGGGAAACCGGTCACGAAGCCGATGATCAATCCCATCGGCTGCAACGTCAAGTGGGACGGCAAGGACGCGCATTGGATGCCGGCCGAGGCGTGCGATTTGGTGTAGATGATGCGGGCCCAGTTTATCGGGCGTGACGACCACGGGATTGCCCGCAGAACAACACGATAGATCATGGAAAACATCCTCGCGCAGTTCACCGGACGCCGTCACGGGCCCCTGGTGCAATTCATCAAGTATGCCATCGCGGGCGGCGTGGCGACGGTGGTGCATATCTCCCTGTTCTACCTGTGTGCGTTCAAGATATTCCCGGCGGTGGGTCCGAATGACCCCTTGTTGCGCGTGTTGCACGCGTCGGCGGTGTCGTTGTCGGACGCCGTCCGGGCGCGGAATTCGATGATCGACAATGTGATCGCCTTCCTATTCTCCAATCTGACGGCTTATCTGATCAACATCGCCTGGGTATTTGAATCCGGGCGCCATCATCGCATCATCGAGATCGGTTTCTTTTACCTCGTCTCGGGCATCAGCATGGTCATCGGCAGCGCGCTGATGGGTTTTCTGATTGACCGGCTGGGCATCGCCACGACCCTGGCGTTCGGGGCCAACATCTTCACGTCGCTGGTGTTCAATTACGTGTTGCGAAAGTTTCTGATCTTCAAGGGGTGAATGATGAGTTCCCCGGCGTCAACGAAGCAGGCTGGTGTACATGTAGCGGACGTGCAGCGGGCCGCCGGGGAAATAGAACGTCTTGCCGTAGGAGAAGGTGCGGGTGACCGTGTCGTACGTCAACGTCCGCGGAGCGTCGGTGTAGTTGGGATCGTACACGCGGAAGGCGATCTGGCCGGGCGGCGGATGCTCGATTTCTTCGAAGACGGTCACGGCGTGATTGATGTTTACCCGCGGGAAATTGTAGAGCCACACAACCATTGGGTGACCTTGTTGCAGCCAGCGTTGGAGTTCGTCACACAGATGCGCTTCATACTCAGGAGAGGGCGTGAAAGGCATGGGGAACTTCCGCGGGTGGAAATAGGTCGTCCAGCCCGCGCCCATGTTGGCGCGCAGGAGGCGACCTTCACGAGCGCTCAGGTCATGCAAGCCGGTGAATCCCGGAAACACGATGCGTTTTTCAGACGGTTCGCTTGGCCACCATGCCGCGCGGTTGCGCACCCGGCAAATGCGTCGCGCCAGTTCGTCCCCGGACACAGGCGGCGCTTGCGGGTCGAAACGCGCGTGTTTCCAGAATTGCACCACACCCGCGGCCATGATGAAACACCGGCGCGTGTAGGAATGCTCGCGGTTTGGCGCGTTGGTGTCGGCGACGTGAACGCCATTTTGGTAATTGAACACCAGCTCGTTGGCGTAGGCAAAGGTGTCCCGCTGAAAGTCGAACGGTCGCCCTGCGCCTGCCGTCGGGTTGACGGACGCGCAGCCGGTCGAAATCGCGAGCAACCCGAGCGCAATCAGAATCCGCATGTTTTCAGCTCCAGCAAGCACTGTGTATCCGCATCGTTGTCCACCGAGCGCGGGTGGAAGTAAAACTCATGGAGTCCCGCGCCCAGTTGCCGCGCCGCGTCCGCGACTTCGTGGGCCTGCATCCGAAATGAGCGGCCCAGGCCCCACAGCGTGTCGCTGCAACGGAACGGACAGCGGCGGCGGCGCGGCTCCATCCAGAGTGTGTCGGCAATTCCCATCCACATCGCATCCCAACTCGGGGAAAAGAATCGTGGTTTGCCGAGCCGGAGCCAGCTGTCGAAGGGTCGCGGCAGGACATCGAGCATCGCCCGGTACACGAACGGGTGGGCATGAAGATGATGGTGCGAGTTGACAAACGCGCACGACAACCCCGTGGCGCGAAACATGTCCCACTGCGCGCTGATTTCATCGCGCATCAGTTGCCGCGCGCGGCGTGACAGACCGATGGCCCACGCCGCGCGTTTGTACGAATTACCCCAGTGCCATGCCGCGCGGGTGACTGGCTGCGAGCTATTGAGGTGCAGATGCCAGCCGACCTGGAGATGCGGATGGTCACGTGCCCGGCGAACGGCGTCTTCCGTGCCCGGCTGGCCCATCATCAAACTGGCGCCCCGGAGCGCGCCCCGGTGATGGGCGTGGACAATGGCGCGGTTGGCTTCCACGCTCATTCCGAAATCGTCAGCGATGAAAAACACTTCTCTGTCATTCATGTTTGCCGTAGATTCTGCCGCAATGTTACGGGGGACGCAATTCCTGATCACGGGCGGCACGGGGTTCATTGGCCGTCACGTGGTGAACCGGCTTTTGCTCCAGGGTCGCCGGGTACGCGTCTTCTGCCGCAAGCCGGAGAAGGCGCAACGGTTGTTTGGCGACCGCGTGACGCTGGCCCATGGCGACCTGTGCAATCGCGCCAGCGTCGTGACGGCAGCGCGAGACTGCGATATGGTCATCCATCTGGGAGCGGCCTTTCGATTTGGCCGGCGCGCACGGCGGATCATCGAGGAAACGAACGTGCGGGGGACGGAGCACGTACTCGAAGCCGCAGAACGCAGCGGCGTCGAGCGGTTCGTGCATGTCAGTTCCTGTGGCGTGCTGGAAGGCAGGAAGGCGTTGGTGACCGAGCGCGACTTCCCGGATCACGTCGCCGAGTACGAGCATTATCGGCGCTCGAAATGGCTCAGCGAACTCGCGGCGTTGGAGGCGGCACGCCGGGGACTCCCGGTGACGATTGCCACCCCGACCAGCCCACTGGGGGCGGGAGACGAAACGCCGACGCCCACGGGACGGATCGTACGCGACTTTCTACGCGGGCAGTTTCCGTTCAGCGCCCATGTGGGATTGAATTTTATCCACGTGAACGAGTTGGCTGACGGCATCCTGGCCGTGGCCGAGCGCGGACGAATCAGCGAACGGTATTTGCTGGGCCATCACAACATATGGCTGCAGGAATTCCTCGAAACGCTGGGGCGAATAACGAATCGTTCCGCACCGCGCGTCGCGTTGCCGCTGCCGGCCATCACGCTGGCGGGCGCCGTGGGCGAAGCAATCGGGAGCGAACGGGTTTGCCGGGAAACGTCGGCCCATGCGCGACGGCGGCAGTGGTTCGACTTCACGAAGGCGGCGGAGGAACTTGGCTGGCGGGCGCGCAGGCCGTTGGAGACGATTGCTGACGAAGCGGTCCAGTGGTTTCAACATGGGCCGCAACAACCGTGGTTTTCCCTCTTGTAGAATCACATGTCGCCGTTTTTTGAATGGCTGTTGATTGGTTGGTCGCTGCTGGCCGCGAGCTGGTGGGGGATCGCGACCTGGCTCGTCTCCCGTGGGCGTTGCCGGGGGTTCGTGCGCCGGGGGGATATACCGTTGGGGATCGAACGGAAGCTGCCCACCGTATCCATTTTCAAACCCATCGCCGCCCTGCAAAACGACGTTCCGTCGCCGCAATTGATCGCCGCGTTGGAGTCATTTATCAGTCAGATGGACGGGAGCGCGGAGATGCTGTTGGGTATCGAAGACGGGGACGCGGAGAAGTGGCAACCCGTCATCGAGCAGTGGCGGGGGAAATTCCCGCAGGCGGAGTTGAAACCGGTCGTTGTTCCGCGGCCCACAAGATTCCTCAGCCCGAAGGTTTCGTGGTTTCACGTGCTGGCCGCCCACGCGGGCGGCGAACTGTGGATGTGGAGCGACTCGGACATCGTGGCGCCGACGGGATTGCTCAACACGATGCGGCGGGAGTTGGCCGATGGACGGGCGGGCATGGTGACGTGTCCATACGTGGTGCGGCGCATTGACAACGGCCCGATGATGCTGGAGGCGTTGTTTGCGAACATGGAGTTTTATCCAGGCGTGCTGTTCTGTCGCCGAACGGGGCCCGTGCAGTTTGGACTTGGCGCGGCCATGATGTTTCCAGCCGCCCGGTTTCACGAACGGGCGCAGTGGGAAAAACTGGGCGCACGCATGGCGGATGACAACGCGCTTGGACGGGCACTGGCGCCGGTGAGGATCAGCGACGCCACTTTGGAGACGCTGGCGTCGGAGTCAAACTGGCGGGATGCGATTGGGCATTACTTGCGATGGCAAAAGACGGTGCGCTGGTGCGAACCGGTCGGCTATGCGGGGCAGATCATCATTCTGCCGATGCTGGGGTGGCTGGCGGCGATCTTGACGCACCCGGACAACGCGGCGGCATGGCTGGGGTTGGTGATGACGATGCAGATCGAGGTGCTGGCGGCGAGCGTGTTATTCTGGCTGGTTGGTTGCGAGGTGCGGTCGTGGTGGGTCGTCAGTTGGTGGAGCCTGCTGTTGCGGCCGCTGGCGTGGCTGGCGTGTTGGATACCGTGGCCGGTGGTGTTTCGTTCGCAAAACCGGAAATGGTGGAGCTTGTATCATTCAGCGCCGTTGGAGAGCACGCGATGAGCGAACGCGTCGTCGTGACCGGCATGGGGGCGGTAACGCCGCTGGGACGGGATTTCCCGGCTACGTGGCAGCGACTGGTCGCGGGGGAAGACGCCTCGGCGCCGGTAACTTTGTTCGACGTGACAGGATGCCGCTGCCAGCAGGCCGCGACGTGTTTGCTTCCCGATCTGGCGGACTTTACCCCGAAGCAACTGGCGCGGCTCTCACGGGCGAGCCGACTTGCACTGCCCGCAGCCCGAGAGGCGTTGGCGGACGCGCAGTTGCTGGATGACCACGGGCGCTCGCGTCTGGGCCAGTTGGCGCTGTCCGTCAGCACGACGGGCGGCGGGATGGGGTTGGGAGAACAATTTCTGCGCGCGATGCTATCGCAACAGCGTGGTGCGGGGCAGTTTTTCCGTGTCTCGCGGTATCAGGCGCAGAATCAAGTCCATGATTTGCAGCAGCACCTTGGTTTTCGCGGGTCGATGACGATTGTCGCCAACGCGTGCGCGAGCGGCGCCAACGCCATCGGCCACGGCGCCGATTTGATTCGCTCGGGTATGTACGACTGCGTGCTGGCGGGCGGCTACGAGGCGTTGACCGAGTTGATCTACGTCGGCTTCGATTGTTTGCAGGCGATGAGTCCCGACCGGTGTCGCCCGTTCGATGTGGCGCGGAACGGCTTGATGCTCGGCGAGGCGGCGGCATTTGCGGTGCTGGAGTCGGAATCACACGCCCGCGCGCGAGGCGCACGAATCCTGTGCGAGTTGGCGGGTTATGGACACGGAACGGATTTGCATCACTTGACGCAGCCACATCCCTGCGGAACGGCTGCGGTGGCCGCGATGCGCCAAGCCATCGCCGGAGCCGGCGGCAGCGCGTCGGACATCGGCTATGCGAACGCGCACGGCACAGGTACGCCGCTTAACGACGCGAGCGAGGGCGCGGCCTTCGCGACCGTGTTCGGAAGTGGCGGCGCAATTCCGTCGCGGGTCCGGATCAGTTCAACCAAGGCGGCGATTGGCCACACGCTGGGCGCGGCGGGCAGTGTCGAGGCGCTGTTTGCGATTGCCGCATTGCGGTCGGGACAATTGCCGCCGAACCTGCATGTTCGAAGACCTGAGCCGACCGTGGCGGGGAACCTGGTGGGGGTCGGGGAACAACGGACGGGGATGCAGGCGACGTTGACGGTGAATCTTGGATTTGGCGGGTCGAATGCCGCGCTGGTTTTCAAACAATACGAGGCGGGTGGCCAGCGGGTTTCTGTCGTGTCGATTCCCCGGCGCGATGACTTTTCCCCGGTAGCCATTTGTGGGATGGGCACGGTGCTGCCAGCGGACGTTGCCCAGCGGATGAACGGCTTGAATAAAGCGAGCGGTGGATATGTCGTGCGCTGCGTGGACAGAACCGGTGATCCGCTGGCGACGTTGCAGAACGAGGCGCGCGTGCGTCGGGCCAGTCCGATTACATTGTTCATGCTGGCGGCGGCGCAACAGGCGCTGGCGTCGAATCCTGCGCTGCGCCCCGATCTCGGAATCGGGGCAAGCCGCGATCGGCTGGGGATTGTGGCGGCGTTCGACACGGGCGCTGTCGTGGCTACGCGGCGTTTTTTTGAAGGCGTCGTCAAAAACGGCCAGCGGTTCGCCGGCCCGAATCTGTTCCCCGAAACGGTGTTCAATTCGCCGGCCAGCCATGTGGCAGCGGTGCTTGGCGTGGCGGGGCCGTGCTACTCGATGGTCGGTGACGACTCGGCGTGGGTCAATGCGATTCGTGTGGCGGCGTCGTGGCTGGCGACCGGCTTGGTGGATCACGCCTTGGTCATCGGCGCGGTAGAACTGGACCCGATTGTCATCGACGCTTTCGTGCACGTGGGTTGGTTGTCGCCACGCGGAGGAACGGGCTACGTGCCCGGTGAAGGCGCCGGGGCGTTGCTCTTGCGGCGGATCGAATCCGGGAATGAACTGCGCATTGTGCGGTTAGCCGACGGCTTCACGCATCGCCGACGAAGCGAGGCGTTGCGGTCCGCGCAGGAATGCCTCGCGCAATTCCCGGCCGATGTCGTGTGTTGTCGCACGGCACAACACAATTGGTTTGGCCGGTTCGAGGAGCAGTTGCGTAGTGCGAAGAGTTTGACACTACCCTATCACGGGGACGCGTTTGTGGCATCGGCGGCCTGGAACACGATCGAGGCGGCGGGAATCGCGCGACGCGAGGGACGGAGGATTCTGGTGCCGGTGTGGGGTGTGAGCGGCGAATGTTCGGCTTTGCTTTTGGCCGCCGGATGCCCTAATTAACTCAGTGGATATCAGGGAAGACACATGACGGAAATCTCCTTGAAGGAACTGAAAAAGCTGGTCGTGGAGAACTGCGTCCTCAAGATCAAGCCCGATGAAATCGGGGAGGAGACGCCGTTGTTCGGGCCGGGAAGCGTCGGATTGGACTCGCTGGACGCGCTGCAATTGACGGTGGCCATCGAGCAGCAGTACGGGATCGCGATCAACGACGCGCAAGTCGCACGGCAGGCGTTGCAGTCGCTGGGCACGCTGCGGCGCTGGCTGGCGCAGCAGCTGGGACCCGGGGCAAAACAGTAGTCACGGTTATGAATGCTCCCTCCGCGTACGACGCCATTATCATCGGCGGCGGGCCGGGCGGCAGCACGGCAGGCGCGTTACTGGCGCGGACGGGCCAGCGGGTGCTCCTGGTGGAGCGTGAAGTGTTTCCGCGGTTCCACATCGGCGAATCGCTGCTGCCTTTCGGCAACGACGTGCTCCAGGAAAGCGGCGCGTGGCCGAAGATCGAGGCGGCGGGATTCCAACCGAAGTACGGCGCGGAGTTTTTTGTGGGCAACGGGTCGCGGTGGCAACGATTTTGGTTTGCGCGCGGGCTGGTGCCCGGGTACGGGCAGACATTTCAGGTCGAGCGCGCGAAGTTCGATCACGTGTTGCTGGATCACGCGGCGAGTTGCGGTTGCGAGGTGCGCCAGGGTTGCGCCGCGAAGGCCGTGAAGCGCGATGGCGATACCTGGCGTGTGACCCTGGCCCCGACCTCGGAGTCGGGGCGGGCGGATGGCGAGGTGAGCGGGCGGTGGCTGGTCGATGCGAGCGGACGCGATACGTTTCTGGGGCGGATATTGGGACTGACGAAAAAGCCGATGAACCTCACCAAACGGATCGCGGTGTACGCACACTTCAAGGGTGTGTATCGCAACCCGGGCGACGCGGAGGGCCACATCACGATTGTGCGGATTGAGGATGGCTGGTTCTGGCTGATTCCGCTGGCGGGCGGCAAGATGTCCGTGGGCATGGTGCGAACGCTCGATGACCTGAAGCACTTTGGCGGCACGGCCGAGGAGTGGTTCACGAAGACGGTGGCGTCCAGCAGCGAACTGACGCGGCGCATGAACGGGGCCGAGCAACTGGGTCCGTTCTACAAGACGAGCGACTACAGCTATCACGACGAGCAACTGGCCACGGATCGCGCCCTGCTGGTGGGCGACGCGGCTGGATTCATCGATCCGATTTTTTCGTCGGGCGTGCACATTGCCACGAAGTCGGCGCAACTGGCGGCACAATTGATTGGACGCGCGGACGAGCAGCAACGCGGGTTGACTGCGGGCGAACGACGGCGGTACTCGCGTGCCGTGCATCGGTACATGGACGTGTACCGCGAAATGATCCCGATGTATTACGACAACCGATCGTTCGAGGTGTTGATGCACCCGCGAGGCCGCTTCGGCATGGTGCCGGCGGTGAACTCGATCCTGGCGGGAAACTTTCACCGCTCGTTCAACATGTGGTGGCGCGTGAGGCTCTTTCATCTGGTTTGTGCGATTCATCGCCGGGTGCCGATCGTGCCGCGGCTGGATTACTCCAAGATTTGAAACCACATTATTCGCAGATGCTGTACCGCGCGTTCTGGTTCGACGCCGGTGTCCGCCTCGCACGGCTGCTGGGAGTCACGGGAGCGCGCGGGGTCGGCCGCGTATTGGCGGAGGCCTATCGCGTGACGCATCCCCGGGCCCAGGCGGTGGTGCGCGAGAATCTCGCGTTGCTGGGCGGGCCGGGCCTCCGCGGGCGCACGGTACGACGGACGTTTCGCAATTTCGGGGCGACCCTGGCGGATTATTTTCAACTGGGGGCGCGCACGAAACGGGACGCGCTGGCGTTGATCGAAACACGACGCGGGTTCGAGCATATCCAGAGCGCGCTCGCCGGCGGCAAGGGCGCGTTGCTGGTGACGGTGCACACGGGGCTGTTCGAGCTGGGCGGGCTATTGATGGAAGAGTTTCGGTTGCCGCTGGTGGTGCTCTCGCTGCCCGAACCGAGCGCGGCGTTGAACCGCTGGCGCGCCGCGTACCGCCAGCGGTGGGGCGCGGAAACGCTGGAGGTCGGCACGGACCAATTCAGTTTTGTGGATATCACGCGCCAACTCGGGGAAGGCAAATGCGTCGCCATGCTGATGGACCGGCCGCAGGGCAATGACGACGCGGTGCTGGTGGATTTTCCGCATGGGCGCGTGCCGTTTTCGACGGGGCCCGTCTGGTTGAGCCTGTTGACGGGCGCACCGCTGGTTGCGGCAACGATTGTCGCGACGGAGTCCGGGAAGTACGCGCTGGAAGCGTTACCGCCGCTACGCCCGCACTGGCGCGGATCCGACCGGGCCGCGACGGTGCGTGAGTTCACGCTGGAACTGGCCAGCCGTTTTCGCTAGCCGATATGCAAGCATCCCGACCAATGGTATCAATTCGCGCCGCTGTCACGGCTCTGCTCGTAGGCATCGGCCCGGCGGCGGTTCGAGCGGACACGAATGCGGAGGCATTCGTGGCGCATCAAACCGCCACGCAGACGTTTGCAGCGGATGTGCGGCAGACATTTCACTGGAGTTTCCCGCGTCGCCACGTCGAAAGCCTCGGTCACCTCAGCTATCAGGCCCCGGGATTTCTCGCGATGGTGTTCGCCAGTCCTGCGCCTGAACTGGTGCTGGTGCGCGGCGACGATCTCTACATCAAGCGCGACAAGAAGGCGCTCGCGAGGTACAAGTTGGAGGTGCACAACGGCAAGCCGACACAAGACGTGCAGTTTCTCCTGGGCTTCTTTCAGAATGGCTGCACGAATTTCGCAGAGCTGTTCGATGCCCGGATTACGCCCGGCGATGATGCGCTCACGGTCACGCTGCTTCCGAAGCATCCCGGAAGAATGTTTCCCTTGCGGTCGGTGGAAAACGTGATCGCGTGGCCGTCCATGGATGTGCGGTCGATGCGCATCGGACTCATTTGGGACAGCTACATCCTGTACAAGTTCACGAACCCGCGCCGCAATCAACCACTCGACGCAACCATCTTCGAGGCGCCGAAACGATGAGCCTGACGCCGCATGGCGCCGGTTTTTCGTTTCTGGATTCGTTTGAGATCCTCGAATCCCGCAAGCGCGGTCGCGGTCGCAAATGGCTCAATCCCGCGTCGCCGTTTTTTGCGGATCATTTTCCCGGCAACCCGCTGATGCCCGGCGTATTGCTTGTTGAATGCGCGGCGCAGGCCGCCGGCGTGCTGTGGCAGCCACCGGGCCCGGCCTTCCTCGCGGGCGTGAGCCAATTTCGTTTTCGCAAGCCGGTCTTGCCGGATCAGACGCTGGAAATTGAAGTGACACTGGAGAAGGAACTCGGCGCGTTCGCACAATTCGACGCCGTGCTACGCGTCGATGAGACGGTGGTGGCTCAAGGCACGGTGATGTTGAGCCGGACGATCAGTTCGGTGGTGTGAAGCTTGCCGCGATCGGTGCGGGGGAGGGTGGGGGCGATGAGCCAGATCTTGGGAAGTTTCCAGGCGGGGAGGGACGCCAGCAACTTCTTCTCAATTTCGGCGCGGGCGCGCTTGGTTTCCACGGCGGCGGCGAGACAGTCATTACCGCGTTTGTCCCGCAGTACAGTGACCCACGCGTCGTTGACGCCGTGCAATTCGCGCAGGGCACGTTCCACTTCCGCCGGCGAGACTTTCAGTCCGCCGACATTGGCGACTTCGCCGACGCGTCCGAGCAGTCGCAACTCGCCGTACCGGTTCCATTGACCCAGATCGGGCAACGTGGCTTTGCCGGCGCGACTGGCGACGGAGACGCGGCCATCGCGGCGAACCCGCACGGTGACACCATCGAGGGGTTTGCCGACGCTGCGAGCGCTGAGCGTGGCGTGGCCGGTGCGGTCGTAGCAGATGCCGCCAGTCTCGGAGGAGCCGTAGAAGTTGTGGATTCTGATGCCGTAACGCTGGCGGAACTGTTGCGCCACGTCGGCGGACAACGGCGCGCCTGCTGAAATGACCAGCCGCAAGGTCGGCGGCTTGGATGCGCCTTTGAGTTGCGCCAACGCTCGCAGAATTGCGGGGACAGTGGGCAGGACGGTGATTTCATACTGGTTGATCCATTGCAGGATTTGGCGCGGGACAAATGTCGGTGCGCAGACGACCGCCGTTCCCTGTAACAATAGCGGCATCACGAGGTTGCCGAGTCCATACGAGTGACCGAGCGGGATGATGGCGAGGTTGCGGTCGGCCGGGCGGATTCCCATCGTGTGGATGATCTGTTCGCCGTCGGCGCGCAAGTTGGCGGCAGAGCAGAGGATGGGTTTCAGGGCGCCGGTCGTGCCGGAGGTGAGCTTGATGCAGCAAACTTTGGAAAACGCGTGCGAGGCGATGCGGCGGACGGTTTTGCGTTGCGTTTCCGCCGGCAATGACGGGTCGAGCGGGAGCGCGGTCGCGCCGATTTTCTGGATGGCGAGGAACGTGGCGAGCCAGAGAGCGCTGTTGGGTTGACCGATGGGAACGATCTGACCATGAAGTATGGGGGCAAGACGCGCGGCTTCGGCGGTGAGTTGAGCGCAGGTCCAGGCGCGACCGGTATCGGCGTCGATGACGACGGTTTTGCCGGCGTGTCGAGCCGCAGTGGCTTGCCACGATGCCCAGAGCGAGGTCATTTCAGGAAACCGCCGCGACCGGCGCGCCCTGGCGGAGGTGTTCCACGATGCTGACGCGGCTGGGTTGGCAACCCGCCTGTTCGATGGCAGAGAGGACGCGCTGTTCATCCATGATGACGCGGTCGCGTTTGTAGATGGGATAATCGGCGCGGACGGTAGGAGGGGTGAGGTTGATGGTGGTGAGATTCGCGCCTGCCTGAAGGGCGCGCACGTAGCCGTTCTTCGACACGAGTTTCATGGCGCTGACGGCGGGGATGATCCAATGCGGAACGGCCAGCCGCATCCAGGCGACGCAATTCAGGGTCAGGTCGATGGAACCGACCGGCTGATCGGCAAATGGCGTTTGTTCTCCCGCCACAAACGGGCTCACGCTGCAACCCGCGAGCGGCAGTTCAGCCAGCAAGCGCAGCGATTGCAGGATGTGCTCTTGCGTCTGGCCGGGCAGCCCGACGATCAGACCGGATGACACTTTCCAGTCCGTCCGCGCCAGATAACGGATGGCCTCAAGGCGCTCGGCCAGCGTGCCCGGGGCTTCGAGGAGTTGATAGTGGTTCGCGTCGGCAGTTTCGATCTTCAACACGTAGTACTGTGCGCCGGCTTCGTGCAGTTCATCGTACTGGCGGGATGACAGCGTGCCGAGACAGAGCGTGATGCCGAGGTCGGTGCGGCGGCTGAGTTCGCGTACGAGAGGTAGCGCGACTTCGCGGACGGCGACGGGGTCTTCGCCGGCTTGGATGTCGATATCCGTGATGGACGCGGGGCGGTGATGGATGATGAGTTCGGCGAGTTCATCGGCGGCGAGCCGGTAGCGCGCGAGTTGGCGGTTGTCGCGGCGCATGGCGCAGTAGCGGCAATTCTGGCGGCAATAATTGGAGACCTCGACGACGCCGCGCACAAACACGCGCCGGCCAAACACCGCATCGCGAGCCGCGGCGGCGCGCGCCTGGAGTGCTGGCGGCGCATCGCCGACGCCACGGTGCCGCAGAAAGTCTTGCCTCGTCTGACCCATTGATTATGTCATGATAATGTATCGGCGATGAAACACAATCCCGACTTCTCGCCTTTGGCTCGGGTTACTGGCGAGGTTGCAGTCGGGCGAGCGCGTTTTGCGCCTCGGCCATATCAGGCTTGATTCGCAGTGCCTGCTCGTAGTGTCCGATGGCTTCCTTGAGCTTGCCGGTTTGCTCCAAGGCGACCCCCAAATTGTAGTGCGCCGCGGCATTATCGGGCTTGATCCGCAGCATCTGTTCATAGTGCCCGATCGCCTCCGGCAACCTGCCCAGACGGAAGAGCACAGCCGCCAAGTTGTTGTGTGTATCGGAGTAGTCCGGTGCGAGTTGCAGCGCCTGCTCGAAATGCCCCAGGGCCTCCTGTACCCGGCCCGCCCGCTCCAAGGCGATGCCCAGATTGTTGTGTGCCTCGGCAAACTCGGGCTTGATCCGCACTGCTTGCTCGAATTGTGTGATCGCCTCCTGCGTCCTGCCCAGACGGACGAACACGACTCCCAGGCTATTGTGCGCTGCGGCATACTCTGGCTCGATCCGCAGCGCCTGCTCGAATTGTCCCGTTGCCTCCTGCAGCTTGTCGAGTCGAACCAAGGCGACCCCCAGATTGTTGTGTGCTTCGGCGTAATAGTCAACGCTGGCCAACAGGTTAAACGCCACCGAGAAGCCCAGCAACAGGCCCCAACCCCAACGCGCTGCCCGCCGCCAGACTAGCCGGTCGGCCAGTGCGCGCTCCAATCCGAGGATGCCAACCACCGCCAGCAACAGTAGTGTCGGCAGGAAGTCCACCTCATAGCGGAAGCTCGCGCCACAGAACAGCCCAAGGGTCAGTGCGCACATCCCAAACAACAGGGCTGCGGCCGCCACAAACCAGCGCAGGACCGGGCCCGCCTGCGCCGACCGACTCCGCCACGCCAGCGGCACGGCCAGCGCCAGCCACACCACCGGAATGTTGGTCAGGACGCCGAAGGGATTTCTCACTTGCATATAGCCCGCAGGCACGGGGGGCACGACCATTCCGTGC
>JBEKYJ010000093.1:0-18600 GCA_049511095.1 Verrucomicrobiia bacterium | reverse complement strand
CGCAACGAACAGCAGCATGGCGTAGCCCAAGCCGATCGCCGTCATGGCGATCAGCGTCCGCCGGGGATTACGCCAGAGATTGCGCCACGCGAGCCGCAGCAGCCGTCCGCTCATTGCTTCAGATTCCTCAGGGAAAACGTCTCCTCGCTAATCGGCTCGTCGAAGATGATCTTTTCGTACGTGATCGTCGTCTGTTCAACCGCTTGGTCCAGAGGTCGCATCACCCCCTGAGCCAAAACACCGCCACCCGCACCTGCCTTCTTACCGGCCTTGTCCATGGATTGCATGACCAGACGCGTCGGAATGAGCCTCCCGCTCACGGTCTTGTACTCGGAAAAGGTCAGTTCCCGGACCAGCTTTCCGTCCTCGTCATAGTACCGCTGCCGGACGGGCATTTGATCGGCTTGGCGGATCTCCAAAGTAATTTTCCCCCACACGACCGCCGCGGCCGGCTTGGATGTCAGGGTATATTCAGACACCGCGACCCCATCCCGCTCTCCTTCAAAAGAGGTCGCAATCACGTAGTCGTTGGTGAGACGACTCTCTTTCACCAGGTCATTGAGGGTGAAGTGACTGCCCATCCACGGGGTCATCATCATCGAAGCTGGCATCTTCACCGTGCGGTTCGCTTTCGGTAGATAGTACCAGATCTTGCTGCCAACTTTCAGAATGGCCGTGCCCGCATCTTCCTGGGGGCGGCGAATGCGGATGAGGATGTTCGACTCGCCGAGCGACCAGAACTGCATTGAGATCTTTCGTTGCCAGTCTTCCTTGGTGATCTGCATTTCCACCGTGGCAATGCTGGATTGGCTGATAAACAGCCGAGACACCCGATCCACGATCTCCCGCGCCTGTTGATTGTCTGCGGCTTGAGAGACTTGTCCCAAGCTCAGCCATGTCAGCCCCAGACAGATCGCGACGCTTCGTTTTTGCCATCGCATAAACAGACACGTTAGTCGGCCATCTCTATCCCGACTCACGTGTTTTTGGGGCTTGCGACAAGCAACACGATCCCGCCAACCAGCGCGAGGGCACCGGCAACTGGGGGGATGAAGTGGCGTTGCGTGGTCTCGATGTGCGCACCGAGGAAATCGACGGGTTTTCCCGGGGTCTTGAATGTGATGCCCGAGTAGGCGAGCACCACGATGCCTAGGGCGATCAGTATGACTGCAATCGTTTTTGAATTCATTTCGAACCTCCAGCTTTCTTTCTTCGGTTAACCGCTTCTTACACCGGTCGTCGGCCCTGAATGACGTTGACCAGGACCATGATGATAGCAACCACTAGCAGGAGGTGTATAAACCCTCCCATCGTGTAACTGGTCACCAGTCCCAGCAGCCACAGAACGATTAGTACGACAGCTATTGTCCACAACATATGATTTCCCTTTCAGTTTGGTTTGTTTTGCACTGCCGGCTGGTGCGCCATTTACTTCTCGCACCAGCGAGCAGCGGTCGAATGTCTACTTGTTACTGGACACAGCCCCCTTTGCCTGCTTCAGCACGACCTTGGCGCCATGCGCGGTCTTGGTCACCGCGTTGCGTACCGTCTCCACTGCGGTCGACCCGACCTTGCCTGCCGCTTTCAACGCTCCATCGGCAGCCGCCGACACAGCGTCCTCGGCGCTCACGCCGATTCCTTTGGCGGAATGAATTGCGCCTTCAACCAAACCGGCCGAGGCGTGTTCAAGTTTACCGCCGACTGCGGCCGTGTGATGGATGACCGCCCCGGCCGTATGGCCGATGGTATCCAGGGCCGCGCTGCCAACATGTTTGGTGCCGTGGAGCACTCCGATGACGATCCCTTTCGAGGCATGTCCGAGATGCGCGCCGACATGTGCGGCGCCGTCAATCGCGCCGCCGGCAACGTCGCCAATGGCTTTGGTCGCCGACGCACCCACCTTGCCAGCATCCTGGAGTGTTGTGGAGAGCGTGCTGCTGACGGTATCCACCGTCGCTTGGACGATTTCACCGCCCCCTTTGACCGCGCTAACAATGCCATCTTTTACCGTCCCCATTATTCCTGAGTGTTCTGTCTTCATGTTTGCTGTCCTTTCGGATTACCAAGGCTCGTTGCCGACTGGTGCACCCCAGCACCCGCTGACAGCGATCCTGTGGTTGTGTTACTCTTTCTTGGACTCTTCAACGGTCATGTTGTTGACCACGCTCTGGACACCGTTGATGTCGGTGACGAGCTTGGTGACCAGTGCCTTTTCGGCTTCGTTCCTGGCCTGGCCGCTCACCGTGACCACGCCATTGTTGGTCGTGACCTTGGTCTTGAGCACGCTGGTCGAGCGATGCGTCAGCAATGACCCCTTGACCTGGGCGGTGATCGATGCGTCATCAATCTTTTCGCCCGCTGTTTCGCCGGTTGTTTCCAGGCTCTTGGACACGACGATCTCGTTCACCACGCTTTTCACGCCGTCGATGTCTTTGGCGTATTCGGTGGCCAGATCCTTTTGGGCCTGGTTGGCGGCCACGCCTTTCAACGTCACAATGCCATCTTTCACGTACACCTCGGTCTTGGTGCCGCTGACATTGCGACGATACAGCAGTGCCGCTTTCACTTTCACGCTGATCCACGTATCCGAACTCTCGGCGGGGCGTTCGCCTTTGATTTCGATACGATTGTCCACGGTCGTGACCCCGGGCAACGCCTCGGCGGTGTCCTGGGCCATCGGTTTGTGGGTTTCGTTATCCACGTAGCCCGACAAGGTGACGGCTCCGTCCTTGGAACTGATCTTGATGTGTTCGTCCTTTAGATACGTCTTATAGACGTAGGTCTTCTTGAACGAGGACTCGATGCGGTCGTCCGTCTCGGACGCGCGCAATGGCGTGCTGCTGCCCATCAGGGCAACCACGGCCACTACCAGCGCCAATGAATATGTTACTTTCATTCTGCCTCCCTCTTTCTGTTACTGCGTTGTGGGTTTCTGATTGGAAGCAAGATACGCCGGTGCGCTGACCGTTCACTATGGGGTGAAACCCTACCGAGGATGATGGGAGGTGCTCCCCGCAGCGTCAGGGCGCGACCGGCAACAGCAGCGCGGAGGGATGGCTCACGTCGCGATAGATCCACACTTTGGACTGGTCGATGTTCGGTAGGAAGAACGGGTAATCGCGGCTCGCAATGAGCAGCTTAATTTGGCTCCCGACACTGAACCGGTGGTTGACCGTGAAAGGCGAGAACTGAATCAAGTGCGGCGACTTGAAGTCAACGGTGTGATCTTTGAATGCGCCACGGGTCACCAGCTTGACTCTGCCGTTCACAAACTTCTCTTCGATCTGGACGAAATAATACGCGTTCGGTTTCTTCGCGGTGACGTAGAGCTGGACGACAGGACTCCCGACGACCTGGAGGTCGGCCGGCAACGGATCGCTGTTGAAGCCAATTTTCCGCGCGTCTTTGTCAGTCTGGGTGAACACGCCGGGGTCGAGGACGTCCGCGGCTCCGGAGTTTAGAATGTCGTTCACCGCGAGCACCTGCGAAATCAGGTGGCTATCGTCCACGCCGATCAAGTGCAGGAGCGAGGAGAAGAACCTGAAGCCGCGCGTGGTCGGGGACAACTGTCGTGGCTTCTTCAGGCCGGGGCTGGTCTCGGTCAGGCTGACCACATTCATGAAGAGCGTCTTCGTCGTGGTGCCGGGCAGCGGAAACGTGCTGGCCTCGACCAATGCATTGGTGGACCAATCTTGCGTCCGCTCGGGCGCCAGTGTCACGTGGGGTTCGTTCAGGATGCCGGTATCGGCCCCCTTCAGCCACTGATCAAACCAACGCAATGCCTGCGCCCGCATGTAGGGGGCTTCTGCGCCGTTAATGTCGCTCGATGCCGGCGGATGACCAACACCGCCAACGTACATCTTGAAAAATGGAATGCCGTTCGTCGCCTCGAAGAGCGAGACGGCTTGCTCGGTGGGAAACAGAAAATCGCGCCAGCCCTGAATCACAAACGTTGGAACGGTCACGTCCGCGGGATTGAAGATCACCGAACGCCAATCGACGTTGTCTTGGGAGTCGCCCATCCGCGTTTTCTCGGGTGTGCCGCCCAGAAAATCGCTCAGCCAGTCGAACATCTGCTGGGGGTAGTTCGGATTCTGCGGGTTGAATCCGCCGGCGAACAACCCCAGCGTGTAGCTCAGCTTCGGCACGTCGTTGGGCGCCAGCGCCTGATACAGGTCGCTCCAGCCGATGATCGGCACGACCGCCGTCAACCCGGCCACATGCGTGCGCATCAATTCCCAAGTCAGTCCACCGCCATAGGAAATGCCGGTCACGCCGAACTTGCTCTCGCTCGTGACCGGAATCGGCGAATCCCCGATCATGCCGGTCTGCATCGCTAGGATGATTGTCTTCAGGTCGTTGATCTCATTCGGGCCGGCCAGAGTCACCTCACCGTTGGAGGCGCCAAAACCGCGGAGACTTGGCGCAAGGACGACGTATCCGGCGCTCGCGAAATCCTCCGCGAGCAGAACCGTTTTCGAATAGTTTTTGCTCCCACCGAATCCATGGAGCACGACAATGACCGGTGCGGGCGAAGTCGCTCCGTCCGGGATGTACACGGTCGCATCGAGTTGGATGCTATTCGTTGTGGTCGCGCTCGTATCGCCGTTGGTCGTGCCGGAAGCGACGGCGGGGACAGCAATGAGTGTGTCGTGCGTCGTGAAGGTTCCGCCGTTGGCCGCCAACAGGGTGCAGAAGGAAACGATCAGGAAGCACCCGCAGTGTTTCGTAGCTCTACCGGTCATCATCGTCATGAGCATACCTTCGTTCGGTTGTCGCGTCTGTGAATTGATCGACTGTCGGCAGGCTACGCGCGCGGCTGACCCTTCGCTATAGGGTACAACCCCACCTCAATTACTCACTGCAGCGACAAGTCCACCCGGCTTTGGCCTTGGTACGATGGAGTGACGGGTTTGGGCGCAACGATGAACATCCGTTCGGCGCTAACTTGGCCGGTCTGCAGCAGGTACTTCTGCACCTTGTCCGCGCGCGCTTGCATCAAGGCGCGGAAATCGTCTGGCGTGACTTCGATCGTTTCGACGATTCTCGCTTCCGTGTCCGCGAACGGGAGATCGGCGCCGACCTCCTCGTCGGCCGGCCAACGTGGTCCGAAATTCTGTTTCGGCCGCACCAGGGCCGGTGCCAAGGCGGTGACGACCGGCTTTGTGCCGACAACCTCAAGATAGGTAATGTGGATCAAGCGCTCGTAATCTTCTGGCTGGATCTGGAATGTGTCGACGGAGCCGGGCGGTTTTCCCTCGGCGGTGAGTTCCTCGATCCGACGCTCCTTGAGTTGCTGGTGGAGTTTGATTGTGGCCAAGGCGACGCGGTCGTTCGTGGTGTCGACGGAGCCGGCGATCTCGAGTTCGAGAGCGGGACGCGCGAAGAGGGCTTTCGCGAGTGTGTCCAGCTTCTTGGTCTCCCCGGGCGCGAAGTCGGCCCGCCCCGGCTCAAAGTTCACGAAGCTCAGTTGCTCGCTGTCGCCAACTAGGGTGCCAAGCAACGCGAACGGATTGCTCACGACCTTTGTGATGAGGTTCATGAAAATCTGCGTGATAACCGGGCCGAGTTTGAATTGGGGATCGTCGAGATTGCCCTTCACGGACACATCGAACGTGAGAACGCCGTCGCGATCCTGCAGCAATGCAATGAAGAGTTTGATGCGGAGTTGCGTGGCATCGGGACTGTTGTTCTTCGCGCCGAGCCTCAATTGATGCGCAATGAATCTGTTGTCCGCCTTGAGCGTGCGTTGGTTCACGGTGTAATGTGCCTCGAGCGAGAGCTGGCCTTGGTGGATCGGGTAGCCGACGAATTTCGCCGCGTATGGCGACCCAGGCGTCATCTTCCCGTTCTTCAACGAAAGAGCGAGATCGATTTTCAGGTCGTCCGCCAGCGGGTTCATCGTGCCCGTAACCGTGAACGTCGAGTGGTCGTCCACCTTTCCGTGCAGGTCGACGCTCGCGATCGCTTGCGCGACGGAGGACAGTCCGGTAACGCTCCCGGCGACGTCCTGAATCTCGGAAACAACATTAGGTTCGATCGAACGGTCGGCAAAACCAAATGAGCAGTTTTCAAAAGATACCGTGCCGATTTGGAAGGGAAAAAGTTTGTTCAGTTGGAGCTTCACGATCAGCTCTTGGAGTTGCTGGGCATTGTTGACCATGCCTTTCCAGTTTGAACTCTTGTCAGGGAGGATGACCACGTTGCCCCGCAGGCCGACAACGTTGATCGCCGCGATGTCGAGTCCATGAGGCAGATAGCGCAGGTCGAGTCCGGTCAGCGTGAGCGAATCCAGTTTGAGAAACTCCTCGCGCGCCTCCGAGTCCACGGAGGTGAAGTTGGCAACGCCAAGCTGCCCCATGAACCGCACCAGTGGAGCTGCGTGCCCGGCCGCCGCATACAGAACCTGTCCCTTGGCGGCGAGCACACCGCCCGTGATTTCGAGTTTCCAGATGTCTGAGACGTACGGTTGGATAGCCCGCAGATCCAGATTGGTCACTTGGACTTGAACGTCGACCGAGCGCGCGAATGGGAGGATTATGCCCTGTAAGGCAATCGTCCCGGTCCCGTTGCACAGCATGGAAAGCGTTGTCGAGACGGGCGCGTTGGTCTGATTCGAGAGCCCTTCCACATCGAGACCGATCCTGCTAAGTTTCAGGAGAAACTTCCGGTTCAAATCGTTAAAGGAAAGTGCGCCGTCCTCGATGCTCAGTCGCTCGACCATGAAGTGTGGCAACTCTGGCGACTCGAACTTCGTTTTGGTGTCCGGCGGCAATGCGCTCAACAGATTGGAGAGGTTGAACTTTCCGTCTTGCTGAAAGATGACGCTCGCAAACGGTTTCTTGAGCCTAATCTCCTTGAACACTAAGACGCGCTTGAAGATCGAGACGAGTCGAAGTTTCACATACAATTCATCGACCGAGTAAAACAAGTCGCCGTTCGTCTCCTTTAGCGCAAATCCCCGGATTGTCAGCGTCAGGGCGAAGGGGTTCAGCTTGACCTGCTGAACAGTGACCGCGCGCTTGGTGAGCGTGGGCAGTCGCTCCAACATCTGCGACTTGATGATTGCGGGCAGAAGGAAGAAGCCTGCCAGCGTGTAGATGATCAGCGCAATCCCAATGCCGAGCGTCCACTTGGCCCGCCTTGAACGAATCGACATTGACGATGGCCACTTCATGACTCAATCCCGGTATGCACCTGGGGTTTTCGTCCAGCATTGCGAGATATGCTACGCGATGGGCTGGCCCCTCGCCATGGGGTGTAACCCTACCGGTGATTGGCGGATGGATCGGGTTTTACCGCGCAGACGGCTTGAAGCAATGGTCAGACAGTGACAGTGGATTTGGGGCGCGAGAGTTCGCACAAATATCATGAAGCGCAAATTGACCAGGCTATCGCGAGGATATGCGGCGGCCTTGCGTAAACATCTGAAACAAGGGCCCCGGGCCAGCCTGCAACCGGCGCGTGGTCTGGAATGCAGGGCCATGGCCCTCGGGTTGGAGACACTGAATTTGGCCAGGATTCACAAGGGAGCACTCGCCACACTGGAAGCATCCGGCAGCCGAGATGGTTTCATCAAGCGAGCGGGACTTTTTTTGTTGAGGCAATCGCGCCAACCGAGTAAATTCATAGCACCATGCGGAAGGCGGAGGTCCACTTGAGTCAAGTGAACCAGACACTGCGCCAGCGCACTGTGGAACTTGCCGACGCGAACCGGCAGTTGAAACAGGAAATCGCGCAGCGCAAGTCCGTGGAGGAATCCCTCCGGAACAGCGAGCGACACTACAGCAAACTGCTGGAGCAGTCGCACCACTTGCAGGAACAATTGCGGCATCTGTCCCGCCAACTTCTGTTGGCGCAGGAGGAAGAGCGCAAGAAGATTAGCCGGGACCTGCATGATGAAATCGCCCAGACCTTGACCGGTATCAATATCCGGCTGGCGGCCTTAAAGATGGAGGCTGTGCACAACACGAAGGGGCTCCAGAATAGAATCTCCAGCGCGCAACGGATGGTCGAGAAATCGGTGGACATTGTGCATCAGTTCGCCCGGGAACTGCGCCCGATGGTGTTGGACGACCTCGGGCTGATTCCCGCCCTTCATTCGTTTATGAAAGGACTTGCGAAACGGACGGGCATCCACATTCGTTTCACAGCCTGTACTTCCGGCAGAATTAAGCAATTGAACAATGCCACGCGCACGGTACTGTATCGCGTCGCCCAGGAAGCGCTGACCAATGTTGCCCGTCATGCGCACGCCAGCCGGGTGGACGTCAGCCTCCAGAAACTGCCGCGCGCCGTTGGCCTGACCATCCAAGACAACGGCAAATCCTTCCAGGTGGATCGTGTGTTACACGCCAGAAGGAACAAGCGATTGGGGCTGCTCGGCATGCGCGAACGGGTGGAGATGGTCGGCGGCAACTTTCGCGTCGAATCGGCACCGGGCAAAGGCACAACGGTCTGCGCGCAGATTCCGTTCACGAACGGCAAAGGAATTTAGTGTTTATGAAACACATCGCGGTTCTACTGGCTGAAGACCACATGATCGTCCGAGAGGGGTTTCGGAAATTACTGGAGGCCGAAGACGATCTACGAAATGCCCCGGATTCTCTATGGCCGCAGGTGGATGAGTTTTCACATGGTACAGGTTTCGCTTGGTACAGGTTTGCTGGCCGTCATGGTGTCTTTCCGGACCTTGGCACGGCGGCCGTCATGGGGTCTTGGTCCAGCAGCAGCTCCAACGCCTGTTGCAGGGTCAGATCCTCCGGCATGCGGCGGAAATCGCTGGCCTTGGTCACCGAATCGACGCGGCTGGTGATCAGCAGCAATCGCCTGTTGGTGTAGTGTAATGCCAATGTTGTGATTGCCCACTGGTCGTGCCACACCGCCTGTTGTTCCAGCCAGAAACTGCCTCCGCGAGAGATGTGGTCAAAGATGCCCCAGCCGAAATCAACATCTCGACACAGCTTGGCTTCTACCCGCACAAAGCGCTCCGCCACAGAGTCGATCAGCATCGCCCCTTCCATCCCTTGCAACACCCGCAATTCTGTGGAGCGCAAACGAAAATCCGGGTTGGGACGGAATGTCACCAAAGCGAGTTCGCGACCGGCGCTCTCCTTTTCCGCACCCGCATGCTGGTAGAGGAATGCATCCGGAAGCACCTGCATCACCCTGTGTACGCGGGCTTCGTCGGAGTGTTTCTCGGTTTGAAGTTTCACCAAACGGGCGCGATTCGTCGGCAGGCTGTGCAAGCGTTCCTCCTCCCATTGCCTCTGCGCTGGAGGAAGTGGCTGGCCGTTCTTGAGAATCAGCCGGCTGATTAGCAAGTCGCGGGTCTCGACCATGATGCAGGTCTCCGAACTTTGCGGCGTCTCTTTGAGGACCCGGTACATATACTGGCCGCCCGTCTCGGTCGCCGCCAGTTCGTGAGCCACTGTCTGCCGCACCAACTCCGTGGCCGCAACATCTCGCGACTGTGTTTGCGCCGCTCCTCGAGACGCCATGAGTAAGATCCACACCAGTGCTCCCGTCCTGAAGCGGACATGATTTACGGTTGTGCGCTTGGCCATCACTTTGGTCGTCGGCTGGTTTTCCTTAACACCGGCCAGCGCTTGCGTCGAGCTTTCCGGCACACTGCAGAAAACTTATCCGCCCAGCATTTCGTTAGGTTGTTACAGGTTCTTGGCAATCCCTGCAGTGACCATTTGTAACTACGGAATCGTTCTCCCGAATATGTCCCTCGGGGCTTATCTCGACGAGATTGGGCCAGACGAGTTTATGCTGGTGATCAACGCTGGTTCAGGCAGCTTCAAGTTCGGTTTGTTCGACACCAGTGGGCAGGAGACGCTCGCCTCTGGCGTGATCGACAGGTCCGAGCCGCTCGCCCCGAAAGCATCATGGCTGGATTCGCGAAGTCTCACATGGGGTAAACACCCCATAGTCACCGTGCGGTTTCACCGCTTACCCTGATGTCGTGAAGGACAACCCGGCAAGCTGAGTAAACTGAATGGCAATGTCACTACAGATCGCCCTGTTTCTCGCATCGGTCGCGGTCGTGATCTTCGTCGCGTTCTGCATTCCGGCAATGCTCCAACTGCGCAAGCACGCCGCACGTATGACGCAGACTCTGGCAGAACTCAAAGCCGAGGTTTCACTGCTGGTCCAAGACAGCCGCAAGTTGTTGCACAGCGTCAACGAACTATCCACGCGCGCGAACCAGCAATGTGACGAAGTCGAGCGCGTGATCCAAACCGTGCGCGGTTGGACAGAGCGAGCGGACCGCGTTGTCGAGGAAGTCGGCTCGGTTCTGGAGCCGCCTATTCTGACGGCGGCGCGCAACGTACTGATTTTTCGCAAAGGGATCGCGAAGTTCTTTGCGACGTTTTTGAACCGAAACCATCACCAACCACAGAGAGCGGAGGAACCACATGTCAGACAACAATGAATCAAGTCGCGTGGGCGGCTATCTCGCCGCGTTTGCCATCGGCGCGCTCGTCGGGGCGGGGGCCGCGCTCCTGTACGCGCCGCGTTCGGGCAAAGAAACGCGGGAACTGCTTGCCAAGAAAGGCCGCGATCTCAAGGGCAAGGCGACCGACGCCATCGAGGATGCCAAGGACTTCATCAAGGACAAGAAAGCGGAACTGGCCGCTGCCGTCGAAGCCGGCAAGGAAGCGATGCGCGAAGAGCGGGCCAAACACCAGAAGGCCGCCTAGCCGCCCGGAAATTTGCGAGCACCGCCGGCGCCGCCTCAAAAGGGCGTTCCGCACGCCGAAACCTACAACATTGGCGCTGGCATGCGAGCAAGAAGAGAAAGGGCCAGTCCGAAAGCGGACTGGCCCTTTTCCCGTTTCAGTCGCAGCGCAGCGGGGTTTAGCCCAGAGATCGCCGGGATTCAGGCCCCCTGGGGTCAACACCCCATAGCGCCGGCACGACCGCAAGCCTATTCTCGCGCCATGGACCTGCGAGGGTTTTTTCAAATTGAGGAATCGACCACTCGTCGAGTCGATGCCAAACGAATCCGTTCCCGTGAACTGACAAACAAGGAGGATGACAGGTCAATTGCTCGTCGAGAGACCGAGGTTTCTGTACGAAGCGACGATGACCAACTGGAAGTCAGCGCAACGGCAGTGATCGCGTGGTACCCCGATATCGAAGTGTTCGCGATGCGTTCCTACTGTACCAGTGACGGCGTCGTGCTCCTGTTGGTGACAACGAACGCGGTCAAAACCTCGCATGTCCTTAAGGCCGCTGGATCCCAATGCCGGGTCAACCCCGTCGTTTTGATTGGCCCACTCAATCGATCGGGCTGGGCAGCCCCCATCGGCGTCGAGCTCGTAAATGTGGGAATTAAAATCCTCTATTCGTATACTTCCCACAGAGGACGTGACCTACATTATCTGGTTTTCAAGACATCCGACGACGACCGCGTGATTCAGGTCCTGACCACCGGTCCGGCATTCCGGTCGTTGGCCCACAGCGATTCCCAGGGAGACCAGCAAATGGCAATTGCTGAGGGATTCAGCCCATTTCGACAAGCGCGCAGTCCGTTGTCGGTCTAGCGTTATTCGGCCCGGAGATTGGCCGACCACAGCACCGCGTGCTTCATGAGTTCGGCAGCGTTCACATCATTGAATCAGGACACTACCGCGTCGGTCTGGGGTTTGACGTGGGGATGCATGGCTTGTGCGATCTGGTCGCGGGTTTCGATGAGGGTGGCGGCAACATGGGTCGCGCCCGCGGCTAGGAGGGCTTCGCGGTCCTTGTGAACTTTCTCGTGCAACCCCCAATGGCCCACCACGATGGTCAGTTCGGGGAGTCGGGCGTGCAGCAGTTTACTTAGGTGGCGGCTGGCGGACAATCCGCCGGGCGGAATAAAACCAACGCAGAACAACGCGGGAGTTTTCTGTTCCACCTCCTGCAGGATTTCGGACAAGTGTTTACCGGCGGCGCAGATTTCCATTTCATAGCGCGTCGGGTCGAGCAGTTGTTGCAACATCAACAGCGCGATGGCGTCGCCTTCGTCGTGGGCGGGCCAGGCCAGGATGCGGATTTTGTCGACACTGACTGTGACCGTGCCACTGACGGTGCTGGCGGCAGCAGCGATCAACGGTGTTGGGTGGGTGGATGGAAGGCCGATTCGTTCGATGATCTCACGCGTGGACCTGTGGACGAATTCTTGTTCGTCATCCGTCAGTATGCCCAGCCGGCTGTCCCGTTTGGCGTAATGCAGGGCGGGAACAAGCACTTCGTCGAAGACGTGCTCGACAGGATGAGTCCGCAACTGTTCTTCGACGATCGCCTCGGCTTCGTCCTGATCCAGCGCCAACAGCCGTTTGTAGTAGGCGACCGAGGCGTGCATCATCGGCTCGTCACCGAGGAGCATGCCGATGAATTCCAGTTGCGGGACATACTTCGCGGCGACGGCCAGGCACGCGGTCAACGGCGTCGCTAACAGCAGTCCGACCGGGCCCCACAGCCAAGTCCAAAACGCAATCGCGATCAGCATGGCCAGCTTGGAGGTGCCGGCGCTTTGACTAAACAGCATCGGCTCGATGACCATCGCCACAACCGGCTCGAGCACGGCAAACAGCGCGATCACGGACAGCGGTTGCCACCAGTTCGATGAGGTGGCGAGGCTGACCGCGAACGGAAGAATTGCCGCAATCCAGATTCCGATGTAAGGAACGAACCGCAGGATGATGATCAAGAATCCCCACAACAGCGCATAAGGCACTCCCAGCAGAAACAGCCCCAAACCAATCGCCACGCCCAAACAGGCATTGACGATGAATTGGGCGAATAGATAACGACTGACTCGCTGGCCGGCTTCATCGAGCGCCTGAGTCGTCAGGCTCAGTCGTCCGTAGCCCAGCAGACGAATGGCGCGGTTGCGCAACTCGTCACGTTCCAAGAGCATGAAAACCACCAGCATGGCAACCAGCAAGATGTAGAACAGCGATTCCAGCAGCGGTCGAACTATCGGCGACAATTGCCACATCCCAGAGGAAAACCTCCCACCTTGCACCGTGACTAAGACTGCCTGGCGAGCTTGCTCGGCCGACGGCGCGTTGGTGGTCACGTCGCCGATCAACTGCTCGAACTCGATGCGGATCTTATCCAGCGTCGTGCCTTGGCCCACCTGCAAATCCTCGATCCTTCTTTTGATGTTGCCGTGGTAGCCGGGCAAATTGTGAGCGAATTCCTTCACCTGAAGCGAGACGGCCCAGCCGATGGCGACGATCAAAGCAAACGTCAACGCTCCCAGCAATGCGACCGAGATTATCCGGCCCAAGCCAAGGCGACGGAGCGCGCTGTCTACGGGGCTTAGCAGAAAGGTCAGCAAGATCGCCAGCGCCACCGGCATCAGGACCGGGCGCGCCCAGTACATCGAGGCGACGATCAACACCAGCGTGCCCGCTATGATCAGCGGCGACGATTTTGGAGACTTGGGTGGCACGGAGCGCGTTCCTTTCGATTGTCTGACCCCGCACCGACCCGGGTATCGATGCGTCCCAGACCTTATCCTTGCAGAAATGCTACGCGAGGGGCTGACCTCTTGCCATGGGGTATAACCCCACCTTATTTCCGAATGACCCACTTCTTTCGCAAAGAATCTTACCGACGCGGCTGCCACATCCAGCCGCATCGCGCTCAACCCATGATGATGCTCGACTTTCGTTCGTTGAAGTTCGAGAGGCAAAAGGCGGCGAACGAAAACAGGCGACAGGCAGAAGACAAGAAACGACAGCAGGAACACCTCAAAGACTTCTGGGTCTGCGCGTAAGCAGAGCTCCAATTCGTTCGCGCTTCCCCGATCATCGCTCAGCCGAGCGCCCGTCCGCAGACCCTGCCGGGGCTGAATTCACGAACCCCCCGGTGGGGTCAACACCCCACAGCGCCCGCCCGGTTTCCTTGTTTATCATGATGCCATCAACTCCCAACAACAAAGGAAACGCATGAAAGACAAACTCATTATATTCACTTTCGCCATCAGCAGTGTGCTGGGGCTGGCCGGCTGCTATGTAGAGCATCCTCACGAATACACGCGCGGTCCTGCCGGCTACACTTCGTACTCGTACGTGTATTACCCCGATGCGGAAGTGTATTTCGAACCCCATCGCCAGGTCTATTATTGGTCGGAAGGCGGTTCGTGGCGTTCGGGTGCACGCGTGCCGCAGAACATCGTGTTGCGTTCATCTGTGAGGGTTGATCTCGATTCGCCTGAGCCGTACAGGCACCATGATGAAGTGAGGGCGAAATACCCCCGTCAGAGGCAAGAGGAAGAGCACGAGCGGAAACATCCGGATCGCGACCAGCAGTAGCCGGCATCAGGGCAAGAAAGCGCAACGAAACAATTGGATCGCTGTTGGCCGGGGCCACAGCGTTCGCCGGCAGCGCATCCAATTCCATTCGCATGGAAATGAAGGACAACGGCAAAGGCTTTGAGGTGGACCGCGTGCGGTTTGCCAAGAGGCACAAACGATTGGGACGGCTCGGCAGGCGTGAGCGGGTCGAGTTGGTCGGTGACAGCTTTGCTGTCGTGTCCGCCCCGGTTCAAGGCACCACCATTCACGCCCAGATGTCATTCCGCCCCGGTTCAAGGCACCACCATTCACGCCCAGATGTCATTCCGCAACGGAGCCTGAGGGAGGAACTCATGCGTGCCCCGTCAATCGAGAAACCATCCATCGCCCTACACCGCCAAGAGCGAATCAGGCCCCACCTGGCCAGAAAGCTGATCACGGTGATGGCGGGCTCCTCCAGCCGGCTGGGGCGCATCGCCGCTCATCCGATTGGGGCGTCCCTGTGGCTGGCACTGGGGTACATGGTCCTCTGCAGCGCGTATATTTTCCTCTCGGGCCGAATCGCGGCCGGCGCGGCCTGGTCCATTGACCAGTTGCGCAACCTCGAACTGCTGAAGGGACTGGCGTTTGTCGTCATCACGGGGATGGCGTATTTTGGGTTCGCCGCCCTCCTGCTGAAGCGCATCGCCATCCAGCAACAGCATCTCGCGCTGATCTTTCAAGGGGTTTCCGATTGCCTGTTCCTGCTCCAGATCGAAGCCGACGACTGTTATCGGTTCGTCTGCGTCAATGCCGCCTTTCTGAAAGTGACCGGTCTCACCCGGGGACAAGTGATTGGCAAACGGATCGAGGAAGTTCTACCGGGAACTTCCCACGCCCGGGTGCGGAGCAAATTCCAGGAAGCGATTCGGGAGCGCAAAACCGTGAATTGGGAAGGCAGCGCCGCTTACCCGGCCGGCCCGCGCGTGGGCGAAGTCACCCTGACCCCGCTCGCCGACAAGACCGGCACGCTCGTCCAACTAGCGGGTGTCGTGCGCGACATCACCGAGCGCAAGCAGGTCGAAGACGAAGTGCGCCAACTCTCCGGTTATCTGTTGCGGTCGCGGGATGAAGAACGCCGGCGGATTGGCCGCGAACTGCACGATTCGACCGCGCAGGAGTTGGTGGCCGTGGCGCTGAATCTCGACCTCGTGCAACAACGCAGCGCCGGCCGCGATGTCACTACCGACAACCTCCTCGCCGACAGCCAGGCGATCATCGAGCAGAGTCAGCGCGAGTTGCGGACGCTGGCTTACGAACTACACCCGCCCGCGCTGGACGACATGGGCTTGGTCGGCGCGGTGCAGGAATACGCCGCCGGGTTCACACAACGCAGCGGGATCAAGGTGACGCTGGACGCCAGTCCGGCCCTCGGACGATTCCCGTCCGAGACGGAGCGGGCACTGTTTCGGGTGGTGCAGGAAAGTCTGGGTAACGTCCATCGCCATTCCGGCAGTCCGACCGCCGCGATTCGGATTGCGCGTGAAGACGGCGCTGTCATCCTCGAGGTGATCGATCAAGGCTGCGGGTTGCGCATTCGCGGCGACGGCACCGTGGCGAAGGCGGGCGTGGGGCTGGGCGGCATGCGCGAACGCGTGCGCCAATTGGGCGGCCGGTTCGAGATTGAATCGAGCGGTCGGGGAACGACCGTGCGGGCCATCGTGCCCGGGGAGGTCAGGACGGATGAGGACCGTGCAAATCCTGATTGCTGATGACCACGAACTGATGCGGAAAGGATTGCGGGCGGCGTTGGAAAACCAGCCCGGCTGGAAAGTTTGCGGCGAAGCGGTCAACGGCCGGCAAGCGGTGGAGTTGGCCAAGCAACTGGGGCCCGATGTGATCGTGTTGGACGTGACGATGCCGGAACTGAATGGCCTGGAGGCCACGCGCCAGATTCTCAAGGCGATCCCCAAGGCCGAAGTGCTGATTCTCACGATGCACGAGTCCGAGAAATTGGTGAGCGAAGTGCTCGCCGCCGGCGCCCACGGCTACATCCTGAAAGCGGACACGTCGCGCCTGCTGGTTTCCGCCGTCGAATCGCTCGCCCAGCACCAGCCGTTTTTCACCGGGAAGGTTTCGGAAGTGGTGTTGAGTGGTTACCTGAACCCCGGGAAAATCAGGAAAGGTGCGGCTGGCCCGGTGCAGCACCTGACGGCCCGCGAACGCGAGATTGTCCAACTCCTGGCGGAAGGCAAGACCAACAAAGAGGTTGCGGTCGCGCTCGGCGTCAGCATCAAGACGGTGGATGCGCACCGGGCCAACGTCATGCACAAACTCGACCTGCATTCCGTGACTGACCTCGTCCGCTACGCCATTCGCAATCAGATCATCGAAGCTTGAAGCGGCGTGCCGAGTTGCTAGGGTGAATTCCCGGTTGGAAATAGGGAATGTAGTAATTTCACCTTTCCACGGGATGCCTGTAGGGTCTGGTGTCATGAAACAGACCCCGACCACGCCTGACGGCCTAAAGTCAGCTGCAGGAGTCACCCGGCCAACCGTGCGAATGGGAATCGAACTCGCCGTTCCTGCGGGGAACAACCCGGGCGTGTTGGCGCAAGTTCTGTGCGCGGTGGCTGGCCGCAAGGTGAACATCCTGGCCTACTGCACCTCGTTTGATCTGGACCATTTCACCATCCTCCTCGTCACGGACGCTGCCTTGGCCGCCAAAGCCGCGCTCGCCGAAGCGGGGTTGAACTCCACCGCCCAATCTGTGGTGCTGGTCAGTGCCGAAGACCGCGCGGGCACTTCAGCGGCACTGTTCAATCAACTGAGCGATGCCCGGATTGACATCCGGTACGCGTACGTCGCCTCATTGAAACCGCCCGTACTCTGCGCCGTCTTCAGCACCGTCGATGACCAACGGGCCTTGCGTGTGCTCACCGCCACCGACCTGGTTCACACTGCCTCACACTAGCGCCACGGCGAATAGGATTGCCTCGCTGCGGCGTTGCAGGGCAGTTCGTTTTACAAACTGCCCAAGGTCCTGCAATGGTTCTCGGGCAGCATCGGATTTCATCACATTCACCGTCTGAGCGGCGAATTCCCAATTACAACCTGGAGAAATGCCACAACGCCGAGCCGCTGTTTCAGAGCGTGCGGGCCATCACGTTATTCCCCAGCTTCAGATCATTCACCTATCGGCTCTGGGATGAACAACGTCACCGATTGGTCGGTTGCGGCCACCTCCGAAGTATTCGCCGTCAATCAAGGGAGACGCGAGTATGAACGAGGCCGAGTTGCTGGCGTTGGATCAAGCCGCCCGCCGGTGCAGCACCTGACGGCCCGCGAGCGTGAGATTGTCCAGCTTTTGGTTGAAGGCCAGACCAACAAAGAGGTTGCGGTCGCGCTCGGCGTCAGCCTCAAGACGGTGGATGCGCACCGGGCCAACGTCATGCACAAACTCGACCTGCATTCCGTAACCGACCTCGTCCGCTACGCCATTCCTGCATTCCGTAACCGACCTCGTCCGCTACGCCATTCGCAATCAGATTATCGCCGCCTGAAGCAGCCACAGCTCTTCCACGGTGAATTCTCTAGGGTGATTTCCCGGTCGAAAATAGGGAATGTAGTGATTTCACCTTTCCACGGTTCGCCCCTATGGTCTGGTATTATGAAACAGACCCCGACCACGCCGCCCGCTTCCGACAACTTCCCCCACCCGGTTCCCACGTTAGTGGGTCGGGCGATTTTCGGCGCCCCGATCCAAACCGACAACTTTCCCCACCCGCTCCGCACGTTGGTGGTGGATGATTCCGTCGTGTTCTTGGAGCGATTGTGCGCTTACTTTAAGACGCAACCGTTGTTTCAAGTGATCGGTACCGCGATGAACGGCAGCGAGGCTCTGCACATGGCGGAATTGCTCGGGCCGGACTTGGTCTTCATGGATCTGCGCATGCCGTTCATGGACGGCTTGCAAGCGACGGCGATTCTGCGCCGCCGCGTGCCCAACATACGGATTATCATCATGACGATGGAGGACTCGGCCACAGCCGAGGCGGAGGCACGGGCGCATGGCGCACACGGCTTCATTTCGAAACCACGGATCATAGACGATCATCTAATAACGGCTGTTCGTGCTGCATTTCACTCGGACCACTCGAACGACGAACGGAGCGGTCTTTAATCATGCTGGTGACCCGCCATCGATGCCGGGGGACAAAACGACGGAAGACCCGTGTCCAAGAACAACTAGATGTTCGCTCACTGCTCGCTGGTGCGAGGGGTATAGGGCGCACCAGCCGGCAGTGAATCATCGAGAGCA
>JBEKYJ010000092.1:0-14686 GCA_049511095.1 Verrucomicrobiia bacterium | reverse complement strand
CTTATCCTCCCAAACCCGATCCATCTCGTCTTGGAGTGACTGACCGGCTTGGCGAAGTGGTGGTCGGCGAAGCGGTGATTGCTTTTCGTCGTTGGACATAAAAGGGGAAACGTGGTTACTCCAGCGCGATGCGCCATTCACGGCGATGCTGGTCGAAGCTGAGTCCACTTTCGTAGAACGCCTTCACGGCTTCGTACCGGAAGAAGTGGAAGCGACCGGCGTGTTGACGAAACGGCGATTCACTCATGTAGCTAGCAAACAAGTCAGACTCTTCGTCGCTGGGGCCGATAATGTACAGTTCCGTATGAAAGCGCTCTGGAATCCTTAGCAGACGGAGTAGGCCACTCCTAACCTTGGTGCTGTTCTCCACTTCGAAGGCGTATCGCGGATAAAGACCTTCGGAATCCTCCATCATCCACATAACATCGGTGTTGCGTATTTTACCCAAGGGCAGTGTCGAGAGGGCGTCAGCATCATTTCGCACCGTCGCGAGTTTTGAGATTGGCTCGCCCCGAAAGCGACGAATAGTTCTGTCAGTCGAATTCGTGAAAGTCTCGTACCCGCAGAGCGAACCCAACTGCAAAAGCATTCCCTGTTGTTCACCGTGAGGGTCTTCCTTGCCAGTGCTCGAGCGAGTGTCGGACGTTGACAACTCAACGAGCTTGTAACCAGCAAGTCCCTCGGATGTCGTCAGCGGCTCAAAGATGCGGTATTGCCGTACAACTCTGCGAATGGTCGCTCGCCAAGTGGGAGTCTTGGGGCGGTAGGGGTTACTCTCCAAACTCGCCGTGATGTCGCGCAATGATGCTTCGCCGCCAAGATGACGGATGGTGTCAGCAACAAGCTGCTTCCAAGGAATGGGCTGTGGCATCAGCACGAACCAATACCAAAGCGGACCACTGGTCGCCAGTCTATTTCACTCTTAAGATTTCCGTCTCACAGCGCACAATGTGGGTGGTTTGGAGTTTCACGGACTGCGGGGTGTGGGTCCAAGCGGATTGGACGTCGGCGTCGACGGTGGTGTGGACGACGGAGCCGGTGCGCGCTTGAGCGCACGAGAGAAAGACAAGCTTCGTCTCGTGGAAGATGCTCTCGGTCTGTATTTCCGGCACGTCGGCCATTTCGCTGATCCGATCCATAGATCGGGTATCGGGATCAAGATCAATCTTCGGCGGGATACACCCGTCGGACGGGGCATCCCGCCCTACAATCACAGAGACGGCCACACGGACGCGGAATTCGTGGAGCCAGATTTCGATGAGTTCGCGGTCAGTACGCTTGGCGGCGAGTTGCAGGTGTACGAAGTCGAGTTCGATGCCGATGAACAGCCGATGTAGTCGGGCACAGACGACAGCAGTTGTGCCGCCGCCCATGAATGGGTCGAGAACGAGGTCGTTTTCGCGAGTAGCAGCGAGGAGACAGCGTTCGACGAGGGCGATTGGCTTTTGAGTCGGATGTTTGCCGAACAGTTTTTCGGTACTACCGGGCGTGGGCATTCGCCACACGGTTTTCATTTGTTTCCCCGTCACCGCCTTCATCGCCTTGTAGTTGAAATGGTGTCGACTCTCCATGTTCTTGGCCGCCCAGAGGACGGTTTCGGTGGAGTGGGTGAAGTAGCGGCAGGAGAGATTGGGCGGGGGATTCGGCTTTTCCCAGGCGATGTCGTTGAGGATCTTGTAGCCGAGTTGTTGCATGGCGTAGCCGACGGAGAAGATGACGTGGTGGGTGCCGGTGACCCAGATGGTGCCGTTGGGCCTGAGAACGCGCTGGCAGCGGCGGAGCCATTCGGTGTTGAATTCGTGCATGAGGTCCGTCGCCTTGGCTTTGTCCGCCCCAAAGACTTTGGCGGATGAATCCCAGTCGCCTTTGTCCACCTTGACCATCTTGCCGGCGTGGCACGTAATTCCCCCATTCGACAGGAAGTAGGGTGGGTCGGCGAAGATCATGTCGAAGCGACCTTCGTCGCCGTACTTGGCGTAGATGGCGTCGAGAACCTCAAGGCAGTCCCCCTGATAGAGAAAAATGCCGTGGGGGTCGTCGCGGTAGACCAACTTGAATGGCACAAGTGCGTCAGTGTTCAGGACAATGCCGTCGAGGGGGTTGGCTGGGTGGTCGGGATGGATGAGGCGTTCGGCCGGAGCGGGGTAATGGACCGGATGGACGGGGTGGACCGGGTGGACGGCATGGACAGGGTGGACAGGGTGGACGCCCGCCTTGGCAGGTAAAGCTGGCCTGCGGTTTTTCGATGTTCGCGCCACAGGGTGATCCGATCCATAGATCGGGGGTTGGGATCAAGATCATTCGAGGGGCACTTCGGCGGGATACCTAAACGACAGGCATGGCATCCCGCCCTACAATGCGGCGATGACACGGCAAGGCGGGCACGCAAGCTCAGGGTGACAAATTGGGGAAACGGCGGGGCGGAGTTTCGGCGGGATTGCCGTAGACGACAACGGCGTCTCGTCGGACTCGGCTCCTAAACGACAGGCCCCGACCTCAGAGTCGGGGCAAGCATCCCGCCCTACAATCGAAGGCGGGGCGCGGTCCGCGAGGTTAGGCGGGTTTCGTGGGTGGGGGTGGCTGTTTGGCGGGAGGCGGGGACGGTGGGGTGGGGACGGTGGGGTGGAGCGAGGCTGTGGCCGCGGCAGAGGCGTGGGCAGCGGCCTCGATTCTGAGGCGTTGACGATCTCGGGCGTTTTTTTCCATGCGGTGTTGGAGACGTTCTTTGTCGTCGGCGTTGCGTTGGAGCAAGGCGTCTCGAGTGAGTGTACTCATGGGAATCCTTCTGGGTGATGGTGGGAGGAGAGCATGGCTTGTGCCGCTGAGGTTCGATGTCGGCGGAATGCGGCGGGTAAGGGTTTACCATGAGGACGCGAAGAGGGGCGGGGCGGGGCGTACCGATGAGGAATTGTGGGGATGAGTTGCAGTGAGACGGAGTGAAACTGGGTGAGGCGCAGTGGGACGGGGAATGAAGGTGAGGGGAAAAGCTAGGCGCGGTTTCCGGGGTCGCGCATGACGCGGATGCGGTCGCGGAGTTCGGCGGCGCGTTCGTAGCGTTCGGTGGTGACGGCGTCGAGGAGTTGGCGCTCGAGCTTTTGGAGTTCGGTGAGGGGGGTGGTCTGCTCGACCTGGTCGGCGAAATCGTGGAGGGCTTCGAGGGAGCGGTGGCGTTCGTACTTGTAGGATTCGTCATCGACGTCGGGGAGGGACTCGATGGTTTGGGCGGCGGTCTGGATGATGGCGAGGGCGTTGGGGTGGTTGTGGTCGTCGAGTTGGATCATGGCGGCGGCGATGGCGCTGATGCGGAGGACGTAGGGGCGCCATTGCTCGAGGTATTGTTTGTCTTCGTCGCGGGCGGCGTGGCGATGAATGAAGTCGAAGAGGCGGAGGTTGCGGATGGTGTCGCGGACGGTGCGCGGCCAGTCTTTCATCTGGAAGAGGTGGAGGTAGCGATAGTAGTAGAGCACGCCTTCGTTGAAGAGCTCGAGGCAGTCGTCGGGGCTGAGACGGAAGGCGGAGTCGGTGCCGGCGGCCTTGGCTTTGTCGAGTTGGGCCAGATGATGGTCGAGGAGCGACTCGGCATTGTGGGGGCGTTGGCCATCGGGGCGGCCATCGAGTTCGTATTGTTCGATGCCGAGCGGGAGGCGGACCTGCATGACGTCGCGTCCGTCGGCGAGGGTGACCACGCGCACGCAATCTTCGGGATCGTAGGGCCACGATTCGAGAAGTGCTTTGAGATCAGGATCGCTCGCCATGGTCGTTACCCATGACAACATTGCCAGCGAAAGGGCGACTTGGCAACTGCGGAACGACGAAACTGCGTCACCTCTTCAACGCCTTCTCGACTTCCTTCAGCGGCAGGCAATTGACGACATCCTTTTTTTCCAGCCAGCCTTTGCGGGCGATGCCGATGCCGACGGCGAGATACTGCAGATCGGGGATGCTGTGGGCGTCGGGGTTGATGGCGCATTTGACGCCGAGTTCCTTGGCGTGTTTCCAGAGGCGCCAATCCATGTCGAGGCGGTAGGGATGGGCGTTGATTTCGATGATCTTGTTGTATTTCGCGGCGGCGGCGATGACCTCGGGCATGTTGACGGCATAACCCTCGCGCTCGAGCAACAGACGGCCCGTCGGGTGGCCGAGCATCGTGACCTTCGGGTGCGCCAGCGCCCGGCAAATGCGTTTGGTCATTTTCTCGGCGTCCAGGTTGAAACCTTGGTGGACGCTGGCGACGACGTAGTCGAACAGCGCGAGCGTCTGGTCGTCGAAATCGAGCGAGCCGTCGCCGAGGATGTCGCATTCCGTGCCGAAGAAGATCCGGAAATTCTCCTTGGCGAACTTCACATTAAGTTTTTTGATTTCCTCAGCCTGTTGGCGGACGCGTTTCTCGTCGAGGCCGTTCGCCTGTCGCTCGGATTTGCTGTGGTCGGCCATGCCGAGATATTGCAGGCCCAGGTCCATGGCCGCTTCCGCCATGGCCTCGACGCTGGCGATGCCATCGCTCCACGTCGAGTGACAGTGGAACGTGCCGCGGAGGTTTTCCAACTCGATCAACTTTGGCAGGGTGCCGTTCTCCGCCGCTTCGATCTCGCCCATGTCTTCGCGGAGTTCGGGGGCGACGTAGTCGAGCTTGAGCGCCTCGTAGAGATCTTCCTCGGTCTTGCACTTGATGGAACTGCCGAGTTCCTTGGCGCTCTTTTCCTTTTGGGAAACAGGCGAAAAACCGTATTCGTTCAGGGAAAGATTCTTCAATTTCAACGCGCGGGCCCGGAGCGCGATGTTGTGCTCCTTGCTACCGGTGAAATAATTCAGGGCAAAAGCATATTGGTCGTCGGTGACCACGCGCAGGTCGGCCTGAATGCCGCCTTTCAACACCACGCTGGCTTTCGTCTCCCCTTTGGCGCTGACGCTGATGCCGGGCATTGCGGTGAAATCTTCGATGATTGCCGCCGCATCCTTCGGCTTGGCGCTGACCAGAAAATCGACGTCGCCGATGGTTTCGCGATGGCGGCGCAGGCTGCCGGCGATGCTGCAGCGGATGACGCCCTCGTGTGATCGCAGCGCGTCAAGGATCGGCTGCGCGACCGCGTACGCCTTGTCGTAACGGTGCCGCGAGCTGAACTGGCGGACGAGCGTGATTCCTTCGAGGATTTTTTGCTGCGATTTTTCGCCGAACCCGTCGAGCGCGGCGATCTTGCCGGCGTGGCAGGCCGCCTCGAGTTTTTCGATGGAATCGACCTTGAGCTTGTCGTAAACAACCTTTGCGCGCTTGGGGCCAAAACCGGGGATTCTCAGCATCTCCAGTAACCCTTGCGGCATCGAGGACTTCAGTTCCTCGTAAAACTGCAGCCTGTCTGTCGTGTACAACTCAGTGATCTTGCCCGCGAGATCTTTGCCGATGCCCTTGATGTCGGTGAGGCGCGCCTCCTTGATGAGCGTGCCGAGGTCCTCCTGCAGGCCGTCGATCATGCGCGCGGCGTTGTAGTAGGCGCGCACGCGGAACGGGTTATCACCCCGCAGTTCCAGCAACGCGCCGATCTCCTCGAAAATCCCGGCGATTTCCTTCTTATCCATGCAGAACCACTCGCCTGGCTCAGGATGAAATCATGAACTCGTATGTTTCGGTGATTTCACTTGCAGCGTCGAATTCACCTCGCGCACACCATCGGTTTCGAGCGCAATCAGCATGGCCTTCCCGATTTGCTGGTGCGATGTGACGTTGCCCGCCAGCGTGACGCGGCCATCCGTGGTGTTCACCGAAATGCTGAAGGCAGACAGATCGTGTTCGACCGCATATTTGGCTTTGATCTTGGCCGTGATGGCGGTGTCGGCGGAAGCGCTGACCATCGCCGCGCCGAAATCGCCCGCCTGGCGTCGCAAGACCTTGCCCGTGCGGCTGAGTTCGTCCTTGATGTCGTCGCCACGCAGATGCCAGGCGGTCAGCTTGGCATCCAGAACGTCCCAAGCATGGACCACGCGCGGGTCCTTGCGGGCGACCACGAAGTACCAGCCGGTGCTCGCCGTCAGAAACACGCCCACGACCAGCCCGATAAAGAAATCTTTCATGTCACTCTCCCGCCCGCATCTTATCGCCGATGGTCCTCCAAGGCAATCCAAGGTCGGACTAGGGTCCGCCCAACTGTGTTACGACCGCATCGTTGGCAATGGCGGCAGCACATGGAACGGGTTTTACCGGACAGGCTGCAGGGCCGCGTTTCGTAGCGCGGAAGATTTCGGCGACACCGACTTGCGTTTGGTGGATTTGCCGGCCATGACAGTGTGAACGTAGCGGACACCCCGTCCCGCGTCAACCGAGTCGGCTTACCTCTTGGAGATTTCTTGCAGTTGCTTCTGGCGCATCAACCAGCGAAGTTGACCCGCGCCAGTACGCAAGTGTGCCAACTCGATGCACGCCACGCCGGCCTTGCCCAGCGGAAAGCCCCGCCCGTTCGGCGCGCCGATGAGCACGGCCAGATGTTCGGACAGGGATGGCATGTGACCGACCAGAAGTATTTCGCCGCACGACGCGTACGGTCTCAAGGCCTTGAGAAGCGATGTTGTGGAAGCGTTGTTGGCGAGTTCGTAGAGCAAGGCCACGTCATCCCTGACCTTCAACGCCTCCGAGATAATCTCCGCGGTCTGACGAGCGCGCACCAACGGACTGCTCAGGACATAGGACACCCTGACATCCAATTCCGCCAGTGCTGTCCCCGCGATGCGCGCTTCTTCTCGGCCTTCACGAGTCAGTTCGCGCTCCGCGTCGTTCGGGGCGACATCGGAAGCGGTGGCGTGGCGAACAAGGTGGAGCTTCATCAGCTCAGGATCTCTCGCGGGTCGGTGATGTGTCCCGTGATGGCGCTGGCCGCGACCGTGTACGGCGATGCAAGAAACACCTGGGACTCGAGATGGCCCATGCGCCCGGGGAAGTTTCGGTTCGTCGTGCTGATGCACTTCATCGGCTTGTTCAACCGCCCGAACGTATCGGTTGGCCCGCCAAGGCACGCGGCGCAGCTGGCGTTTTCCGTCATCTGGACGCCGGCTTCCTCGAGAACCTGCCAGACGGTCTTGCCGCTCATCTTGGTCGTCTGCAACTCACGCACGGTGTCGGGAGTGGCCGGCACGCCGAACGTGTCGATCCTGACCTTGTGGCCCTCGATGATTTCGGCGAACGCGAGGAAATCGCTCGTCTTGCCGCCCGTGCACGAGCCGATGTACGCACGGTCGAGTTGGACGTTGCCCATCTCCTTGGCGAGCTTGCGATTGCCCGGATTGGGATGACACGCCACCGTCGGCTCGAGTTTCGCGAGATCGAACTTCTTGGTGTAAACGAATTCCTGCTTGTCGTCAGAATCGCAGAACAGCGGTTCGTACTTCGCTTTCGTGCCGTTCGCCTTCGTGCGTGCATCAACATAGGCAAAGGTCGTTTCGTCGGGCTCAAAAATTCCGTTCTTGCCACCGGCCTCAATGGCCATGTTGGTGATGGTCATGCGGTCGTCCATCGTGAGGGTCTTCGCGCCCGGGCCCTGAAACTGCATCGCGCGATACGTTGCACCATCGAATCCGATGTCGCCGATGCAATGGAGGATGACGTCCTTCGCCATCACGCCTTTCGGCAACGAGCCTTCGAACCAGAAACGCATTGTTTCCGGCACTTTGAGCAACAACTTGCCCGTGCCGAACACGAAACCGGCATCCGTGTTGCCGATGCCCGTGGCGAATTCGCCGAACGCGCCCGCCATGCACGTGTGCGAGTCCGTGCCGAGCAGGACTTCGCCCGGCCGCGTATGGCCCTTGGCCGGGAGTGCTGTGTGGCAAACACCCGCAAAACTGCCGCCGTACTGGCGTTTGAGTTGACCTTTGCTCGCGTCGAACGCCCAATGCCCGTTCGGATCATCAATCACGTCGTAGAAATACTTCAGGCCTTGCTCCCTCACAAAATCGCGCAGAATGTCCACGTTGCGATTCGACTTCGAGTCGGCGGTGAAAATGTAATGGTCAGGGATGATGACGATCTTCTCGCGGTCCCAGACTTTGGCGTGGGCGCCGAACTCGCGCTTGAACACGCCGATGGTGCCCGGGCCGCATACATCGTGGGTCATGAGGACATCCACGTTCACCCAGACGTTGTCGCCGGGCTGCACTGATTTCCTGCCCGCCGCGCGGGCCATGATTTTTTCTGTGAGCGTCATGTGATCTGAATTCCGAAGCGCAACAGGATACACGAGCAATTGTGTCCATGCAACATCCACGCTACACTCGCAATATGCCTGAGATTTGGGACTTTTTGCAGTCACCCGCAGCGAGTGCGGCGTTCAACATGGCGCTGGACGAGGCGCTGCTGCGTACTGCCGCGAAGCGAGAGCGTCCCATGCTGCGCGTTTACTCGTGGGAGAAGCCGTCCGTTTCCTTCGGTTATTTCCAGAAGTTTCCTGCGCACCTTGCCGACGGCTACGAAGTGGTCCGTCGCCCCACGGGCGGGGGCGTGGTGTATCACGTCGAGGACACCACCTACACGGTTGTGGTGCCGCCCGGTCATTCCTTGCACGCGATGAAAACCGCCGACGCCTATTGCGCCCTGCACAAGGCCGTTGCCGCCGCGTTTGAATCGCAGCCCGCGCTGCATCAGGCGCCGCTTCACTCGCCGCAGGGTCAGTACGAATGTTTCCAGAAACCCGTGCAGGGCGACATTGTGGCGGATGGCCGCAAACTCGCCGGCGGCGCGCAACGTCGCAATCAGTCCGGCCTGTTGCACCAGGGATCCATTGCCGCGAAGCTTTCCGCCGAACAGATCAAGAGCGGATTTCAAAAAGTGTTCGGAGTCGGATTCGAGAAGCATGAACTCACCGATGCCGAGCGGACGCTCGCCGGGAAGCTGGCTCGTGAAAGATACGGCACCGCTTCGTGGAATCAACGGATCATCGCCTGTTCCCGGGAGTAATCCAAAGTGGATGCACGCAACAGCCTGCAGGAACGTTTGTCCCGGCCACTCCGCGTCGGGGTCTCGTTATTGGTCGGCTCGATTATTGTGACGACCTGGCTGGGGGCCACGCGCCGTGGTCTCGAGTATGACGAAATCTGGACCCTGAGGGAATATGCCCATGCACCCTCGATCGGGCGTATTTTTTCTGACATGGCGCTCGCCAACAACCATTCTCTCAACAGTTTGCTTGTTCGACTAACGACCTCGCTCCTGGGCGACACGGAACTGGCCGTTCGTCTGCCGGCCCTTATCGCCGGGACAGTGCTGTTTGTCTGTGTGCCGTTCGTTGTTTACCGTCTGACTCGGCGTTGGGAGGTGTCGCTATTGGCGACCGCATGGATCACGACGAGCGCCCCGCTGATGTATTTCGCGCAGGCGTCAAGAGGCTACGCCCTGCAGACGCTGCTTGTGTTCGCATACACCGCGCTGGTGTTGGAGGCTCATCGAGAACCTGGTCGTGAGGGACGAATGCTGGCGGCGGCTGCCGTGGTTGGTGCGGCAGCAATGTTGGTTGTGCCGACCACGGTGCTGTTTCTCCTGCCCGTCGCGGTGGTCGACGTTGCCACCCGGGCGATGCGATGGCGGAAGGGATCGCGTAAGCAACGCGGCTATTTCCTTGCAAGCGAAGGACGTGCGTTTGTCGCTTACGCGGCGCTGGCCTTGTGGTGTGCGGCGTGGATTCTCCATGGCTCTACGGAACTTGCGGAATCGCGCGCCTTTGCCGGGATAGAAATTCTCTCAGTATCGCAATGGGTATTGTTCTGTGGAGATGTAATCCGGGCGCTTGGGTTGCGGCCCGAAGTCATCCTGACGGTCGTGGGCTTGTTACTTTGCGTCACAGATGGGACGACGTGGACGCTCAGTACCACAGCATTTTGTCCGCTCCTCTTCGCATGGTTTTCGCGAGCAGGACCACCGCGCACCTACGTGCCCATGGTGCCGTTGGTCTGCATGGCGGCGGCAATGGGACTGTGCCGCGCCCTTGATCTCGTGGGTGAAAAGATCGGCAGGCAAGTTCGATCGGGCATCGTCATTGCCGCAGCCGCGCTGCCGTTGTTGGTTTTGCCGGGCGCCTTACGGAGTTGGATGCCACTGGACTGGAAGCACGCAATCGATGCGGTGCGCGAGTCGGCTGGTTCGAAAGCCTGCATCGTTTATCCAACCTACGACGGCTACGTTCTCACGTACTATTATGCACCGGAGATTCTTCTCGATTCGTTTCATCGCCTGCCAGGGGATTCCGGCTCCGTCCTGGTCCTTACCGAACCTGGTGGACGGATGACGGGAGTGGATGTCGCATCGGGACGAACGATGACGATTTTTTGCCCCGAACGATTGCGCGCGTCCGTGAAACCCGCGGGGAAAACGACGGTGGAGCTAGCGTCGTACACGATCAGTTCCCTGCCGCGGGAGTTCTCGCCACAGAGTATCGATCCGCGATCAGTTTACTTGCTTCAACTCGGGCCGGCGGATCGGAACCCGGCGCTACGGCGTCTGGAGAACCTCTACGTTGAGAGCGGTCGCGATCAGTGGCAGTTGGTCAACCCGCATATCGAGTTGGTTGTCAACCAGTCAGGCAAGATCGTCCAGGCGTTTCTCCTCGCGACAACGAATGTCGACACGTTCGTGCGAGAGTGGACGAATGCCGTTTCTCGGGGTGCTGTCCCGGCGAGCTTTCATCAACTCGTTTCGCCCAAGACCGGCAATTGAGTGAATAACCGACGGCCCCTTACGGCGGTGTCGGTTGCGCGCCCGGCGGAAGGGCGGGCTGCTCGATCTGGCCGAGCTTGGCATCCAGTTTGGCGAGGGCTTTCTCGCCTTCGCCGTAGGCGCCCTGGGCGTTGGTGATGTGTTTGCCGAGGACCCGGAAACTTTCCTGCACCTTCTCGAAATCGCCGCGCAGACGCGCGAGGGTGTTGAGGATTTCCTGGGCCCGTTCCTCGACCTGCATCCCGCGCAGGCCGAGCAGGATGGTCTGCAGATAGGCGTAAAAGCTGTTCGGCGAAACCGGCACCACGCGTTTCTCCAGCGCGTAGCTGAACAACGGACGTTCTTCGCCCGAGGCGCTGGCTTCCTCCTTGATGATCGTCTCGTAGTACACGTTTTCGGCGGGAACGTACATGAGCGCGAAATTGTAGGTGCCTTCGTCGGGCAGGATGTATTTCGAGGCGATGGCATCGACGTGTTTCTTCACGTCGCGTAGAAACTGTTTGCGCGCCGCCACGCGCTCCGAATCGCTTTGCGCATCCACGATGCGGCGGAAGTTTTCCAGGGGGAACTTGGAATCGACCGGCACGAACTTGTTTCCAATCTGGATCACCGCGTCCACCGCCTCGCCACTGCGGAAGCGGTGTTGCAGCTTAAAATGCTCCGGTGGCAGAATCTGCGCAAGCAGGTCGCCAAGGAAAAGTTCGCCCATGCCGCCGCGCAGTTTCGGCGAACGCAGGATGTTCACCAATTCCGCGGCCGCCTTGCCGACTTCGTGGATTTGCCCAACTTTCTCCCGCAGATCGCCAACGACTTTGGCGGCGTTGTCGAGCCGGGTGTTCATGGCGGTACTCGACTGCTGGAGGTTCTCGGCAACCGTCTGGCCGAACTTGTCGAGCCGCTCCTGAAAGGCGCTCATTTGCTGCTGGAGGAGCACCATGCCCTGATCGGGCGGCTGCGGAGGTTGATTGCGTTGACGTGCCACCACGAGGATGAGCACGGCAACCGCGACCAAGGTGAGCAAGCCGATGATAATAACGGCGGATTCCACGGCCCGAAGCTAACATTTGGCCGCGCGGACGGCAATTCTTTGGTTTTTCACTCCAGCCGTTAACACCTTTTTAACGCGCTCGTGCAGGCTTTTAATTAACGCTTTGAATGGATTGCGGCGATTATCACGGTGGCCTATTCGACGGACGATAGGCTGGCGCGCTCGGATGAGTGCGTCACAGAAAACTAGAAAAAGGAGTTTCTCCATGAATCTTTTGTTTTGGTTGCCGGCGATGGTTTTGCTGGGCCTTGTGGCGATGGGACTCTGTTATCTGTTTCTGAAAGCTTGCGGGAAGATCTGAGGAGATGATCATGATCTATCTGACGGCAGTGATTGCGGCGTTGCTGATTATTTATCTAATCGTGGCCATGATTCGGCCGGAGTGGTTCTAAACAAGGTCGATCCCAGGCCCTAAGAAAGAAGGAACATATCCCATGACAATCTGGTTTCTGCCCATTGCATTGCTTGTCATCACCACCATCTTCGCGATCCCGTTGAGTCGCTATCTGGCATGGATCATGGACGGAAAATACCGCGCCCCGAAGGTGCTGCGCTGGTTTGAAGAGCGGTTGGACACCGGCCCGCAGAATTGGAAGCAGTACACGGCGGCGTTGCTTATCTTCAACGTCGTGATGTTCCTCTTCGGATTCCTGGTCTTGGCGCTCCAACCGATTATGCCGTTGAACCCGCTTGGGCGAGGCCTGTTGTCACCGACGACCATTTTCAATTCGGTCGCCTCCTTCATGACGAATACCAACCTCCAGCACTATTCGGGCGACCAGCATCTATCCAACTTCAGTCAGATTTTTTTCGTCATCTGGAATCAGTTCGTTTCAGCAGCGGTAGGGTTTTGTGCGCTGACTGCGATCATCCGTGCTTTTCGCGGCGAAAAGACCCTCGGTAATTACTTCGTCGATATGTGGCGCGTGGTGGTTTACGCGTTCGCGCCGATCGCCTTCATCATCGGCATCATCTTTGTGCAGCAGGGCATGCCGATGACGTTCCACCGGAGCGCGTATCAGGTCTCGACGCTTGAGCCTGCGGCGATGGGCACGGACGATAAGGGCCAGGCGAAACAGCAAACACTGGTGGTCGGTCCGGTGGCGGCTGTCATCCCCATCAAAATGCTCGGCACGAATGGCGGCGGGTTCTACGGCATGAACTCCGCCCACCCGTTCAAGAATCCCACGGCCCTGACCAACTTCGTGACGACATTTGCCATGATGCTGTTCCCATTCTCGTTGGTGCTGATGTATGGGCGAATGCTCGGTCGGCGGCGGCACGCCGCCGTGATCTTCTCGGTGATGATGCTCATGATGATCGGCACAATTGCCTGGGCGATCTACTACGACACACTGCAACCGAACCCGGGATTGACGGCACATTCCGCTGCCAAAACATACGAGATCCCCAGCGCCACCGCGCCGGGCGGAAAACGCGTGGTGGCCTCCCCGGCGGTTGCGGGTCTGCCTGTCGATCAGCATCTGGGCAATCTCGAAGGCAAGGAAATGCGTTTCGGCACCTCCGCAGGCGCGACGTTCGCCGCCGTAACGGTCGATGTGACCTGTGGCGCCGTGAACGCCGAACACGACAGCCTGAATCCGATCGCCGCGTTGTCCCCGATGACCGGAATGTGGTTAAACTGCATTTTCGGCGGCAAAGGAGTGGGCATGATCAACATGCTGATTTTTGTGATCATTGGCATATTCGTCGCCGGGATGATGGTCGGGCGAACGCCCGAGTACTTGGGTAGGAAGATTGGGGCTCGCGAGGTCAAGCTCGCCGTCATCGCCTTGCTGGTTCATCCGCTGATGATCTTGTTCCCCACGGGGCTGTTCGCCGCAACGGATTGGGGTCTGAAAGCCACCAGCAATCCCGGCCCGCACGGTTTTTCACAAATGTTGTACCAGTTCTCCTCCGCATCAGCCAACAACGGGTCGGCTTTCGACGGACTGGGTGTGGCCTACGGGTTCTACAACAATCCCAATCATGCGCCAGAAGCCATTCCCTGGGACATCGCAACGGGCTTGGTGATGCTGTTCAGCCGTTATCTTCCCATCATCGCGCCGATCGCCATGGCCGCTTATCTCGGCGCAAAGAAGCCCGCCAAGTTCGGTCCGGGAACCTTGCGTGATGACACCGCCACGTTCGGGTTTCTGCTGCTTGGAACGGTCCTCATCATCGGCGCCTTGCTGTTCCTGCCGGTGGCGGCGCTCGGACCAGTGGCGGAACACTTGGGACCGATTCCCTTTGGTGGTTGATGCCCTCTGACACGAACCCGTCCATGATTGATAAGGAGTGCTCATAATGACAACCAATAGCGTGCTTGATGTTGATACAACCGTCGCAACCGCACCTGACTACAACCCGTCACCGCTCCAGCGCCCACCACGCCGGGCTAAGCGACAACCTTTATTGACGCGGGACATAGGTCTGGCAGCATTGAAGCAAGCCTTGGTGATGCTGCGGCCCGATTTGCAGTGGAGCAATCCGGTAATGTTCGTGGTCGAGGTTGGCGCCTTCCTGACGCTGCTCTACATCGTGCAGGCGATGTTTGGCAAGTCCGCCAGCCTGGTGCCGTTGAGTTACTTCATAGCGTTGGATGTCTGGCTGTTTCTCACGGTTCTTTTTGCAAATTTTGCCACGGCCCTGGCCGAGGCACGCGGCAAGGCGCACGCCGAATCACTGCGTCGGACCCGTGTCGAAACGACGGCATATCGCTTGCGCGACAAGGGCCAGGTCGAGCAGGTCTCCTCGGCCGTCCTGCGGAAAGGAGACCGGGTCGTCGTGACCGCCGGACAAATCATTCCTGGTGATGGCGAGGTGATCGAAGGAATAGCTTCCGTCGATGAGTCGGCGATTACCGGCGAATCGGCGCCCGTGATTCGCGAGTCGGGAGGCGACCGCTCTGGCGTGACCGGCGGGACCGTCGTCCTGTCCGATCGAAT
>JBEKYJ010000091.1:0-14882 GCA_049511095.1 Verrucomicrobiia bacterium | reverse complement strand
GCGAGGAGAATCAAATAGGGGACGACGAACCGGAAGGTTTTCTCGGGCGTGTGGAACAACAAGACCGCGCCCCCCACTCCGCCGAGCAGCGACGGAAGCGCGAGCGTCCAGACACGCGTGCGTTTCTCCGCCAAGTGTCGGCGATACGCCCACGAACTCATCACTGAGCCAGGCGTGATGGCCACCGTGCTGGTGGCGTTGGCGGCAATGGACGACAGGCCGGCGAACAGCAGCGCGGGGAATGTAAGCAGCGTGCCGCCACCGGCGACGGCGTTGACAAAACCCGCGCCGAAAGCGGCCAGCATGCAGAGTCCGTACGTTTGCACAATAACCTGGTGGTATTCTGGATTCAGACTGTTCTGGCCGGCTAGATTATCCGAACGAGCCGATGAGGGCAAAACCTCAATTCGGGGTACTGGTACAGGGTGGTTCTGAGAATGCCGCGGAGCAAAAAAAGCTTCCAAACGTTGCCGCGGCAGCACGAAGTGCGGTAACGGCAACCGGATAGGAATGCAAAAGAAAAGCTTCCAAACCTTCCAAACCTTCCAAAGTACGATAACGGTATATCCGGGATTGTGAGAGAATCGGGGTATGAGAGAAAGGTGGAGAACGGTGGTGAGAAGAAGCGGTCGACAAGATGGCTGGGGCGGTTCTTGTATAAGAATACGCTTTTTACCAAACGAACCCAACTGAAAAATTCGGAAGCATTTCGACATGAATAAGTTAGGAAGAATACGAGTTGGGTTCGTTCTGCAAAAAATGACCCCAAAATAGGGAATAAAGCACCAAAATACCGCGTCGGAAGTGTGGTTTTACGCAAGAACGAACCCAATTTGGCGGTCAGATCGGCGGCGGAATGGGCGGACGAGGGAGCACGCCGACGGAGCGGCGTGGCTACAACGGCCGGAGTCGACTCGGGGGATCGCGGCACAGGGGAAGTCGTGAAACTGCAGCGGTAACGAATTCGGCAATATATTGCGCAGCATAACAAAGTTCTGTTAGCGTCACAAACATGCCGTCCGTATTTATCAAGAAGGGCCGGGAACACCGCTTGTATGCGGGCCACAGTTGGGTTTATGCGGGTGAGATTGGCAAAATCACCGGCGACCCGAAAGATGGCGACGCCGTGGATATTCGCGATCACAAGGACCGGTTTTTTGGCCGCGGCCTGCTGAACACGAAGTCACAGATCACGGTGCGACGGTTTACGACGCAGAAAGAGGAGATCGACCGGGCTTTTTTCGCCCGCCGCATCGAAGCGGCGCTGGAATACCGGCGCGAGAACACGTCGATTGCCAATGCGGAGGCGTTCCGGCTGGTTTCCTCCGAGAGCGACCAATTGCCCGGCCTCATCGTGGATCGATATGGCGACCACATCGTGCTGCAGGCGCTCACCCTCGGGATCGACCAGCGCAAACAGCAAATCATCGAAATCCTGCGCGAGCTGTTTGACCCGAAGGCCATCGTCGAACGCAGCGACGTCCCCAGCCGCAAACTGGAAGGTTTGGCGGAAACGAAAGGCGTGCTCTTCGGCGAAACCGATGCCGTCGTTCGTCTGCAATTCGACCATTTCTCCATCGAAGTGAACCTACTCGAGGACCAGAAGACGGGTTTTTTCCTGGATCAGCGCGACAACTACGCCGAGGTCGCGCGGGTCTGCGCGGGACGGCGCGTGCTCGACTGCTTCGCGTATCATGGTGGTTTCGCGCTGGCTGCGGCCGTGGCCGACGCGAAGCGCGTTGAGGCGATTGAAATCTCCGAGCCAGCCGTCGCGCGCGCCCGCAAGAACGCTGAATTGAACGGGATGACGGGCAAAATCGAATTCGTTTGCGCCAATGCGTTCGACGTACTGAAGAAATACGACGTCGAAAAACGCCAGTATGACGTGATCGTACTCGACCCGCCGTCGTTCACCCGCACCAAGCAGAACGTCGGCGACGCGTTGCGCGGGTACAAGGAAATCAACCTGCGCGCGCTGAAGATGCTGCCGCCCGGCGGCATCCTCGCGACGTTCACCTGCTCGCACCATATCGACGCCGAGTTGTTCAAGTCCGTGGTGATTGACGCCGCCGCCGACGCGAAGAAAACGCTGCGGCTCGTCAAGGTGCTCACTCAATCGTCGGATCATCCGATTCTGCCCGCCATCCCCGAAACCGAATACCTACGCGGCCTGCTGGTACAGGTGATGTGATGACAGTCGTGGAGAGTGATGTTGTAGCCGCACCCTTTAGGGTGCGCTGTCTTCCAAATGAACAAGGGTTCTGACAGGCGTGGGCTAAGCCGAAGCGACGAGGAGACGCGACTTGCGGAATTGCGCAGGCTAAAGCCTGCGGCTGCACGACCGCCGGGTGTATCTCGGGAGAGACATCATCGTTTGGCACGCGAATGCTACTGTGACCAGGTGAACGTGGCATTCACACTCTGCGTGGCCAACAACGTCTCGCTTTTCTCCGACAATGAGATTGTGTCCACATTCGTAACGTTTCTGAGTGCGGCTGTGGAGAAACATGACTGTATCGTGCTCATCTATTGTTTTATGCCGAACCATGTTCACTTGCTGCTCAAAGGTCGGAGAGATTCCTCGGATACTTGGGCCGCAGTGACACTTTTCAAACAACGGACAGGATTTTGGCTCGGACGATATCGACCGCGCGTCAACTGGCAGAAAGATTTTTACGACCACATCATTCGTCTCGAAGAAGACCTTGGTGCGCAAGTGAGGTATATCGCTGGCAATCCCGTGCGGAAGGGTCTGGTGAAGGATTGGCAACAGTATCCGTTCACCAATTCGATCGGAGTTGATTTGAATGCCGTCATCAGGGATACGATTACATTGTAGTTGTGCCCAACGGACGCGGAATTGCGCAGGCTAAAGCCTGCGGCTACACGAGTTGAGTTTGGAGCAAATGTAATGGAATCAAAGTTGGAAGAATTGAGGAAGCGGCTGGGGGAAATCCACGATTTGCACTCGGCGGCAGCGGTGTTGGGTTGGGACCAGACGACGTATATGCCGCCGGGCGGCGCGGAGGCGCGCGGACGGCAGATCTCGACGCTGGAGCGGCTCGCGCACGAGAAGTTCACGGATCCATCCATCGGACAACTACTCGCAGATTTGCAGTCGTGCGAGGGATCGTTGCCATACGATTCGGACGAGGCGGCGCTGATCCGGGTGACGCGACGCGATTACGGGCGCGCGGTGAAAGTGCCGCCGGCATTCGTCGCGAAGTTCAGCGCACACCAAGTCGCGACCTACGAAGTGTGGGTGAAGGCGCGGCCGGCCAATGATTTTTCCGCGGTACGTCCGCATTTGGAAAAGATGCTCGAGTACAGCCGCGAGTTGGCGAACTACTTCCCCGGCTACGACAATATTGCCGACCCGTTGATCGATTTCGTTGATTTCGGGATGAAAGCGGCGACCGTGAGCGCGCTGTTTGCGGAATTGAGGAAACAGCTCGTGCCAATCGTGCAGGCCATCACCGCGCAACCCCTTGTGGACGACGCGTGTCTGCATCAGCATTTTCCCGAGGCGCAACAACTCGCGTTTGGCGCCGAGGTCGTGAAGCGGCTCGGCTACGATTTCGAGCGCGGACGACAGGACAAGACGCGGCACCCGTTTCAAACGACGTTTTCGCTTGGTGACGTGCGCATCACCACGCGTGTGAAAGAGAACGACGTGGACGACGCGCTCTTCAGCACGATTCACGAAGCAGGCCATGCGATGTACGAACAGGGAATCCGTCGCGAGTTGGAAAACACCCCGTTGGCGCGTGGGACGTCGTCGGGCGTTCACGAAAGCCAGTCGCGGCTTTGGGAGAACGTCGTGGGGCGCGGACGAGGATTTTGGCAATTCTTCTATCCGAGACTGCAGGCGGCATTTCCGTCGCAACTGGCCGACGTGTCGCTCGACGCGTTCTATCGCGCCATCAACAGGGTCGAGCGCTCGCTCATCCGCACGGACGCGGACGAAGTGACGTACAATCTGCACGTGATGATTCGGTTCGATCTCGAACTGCAATTACTCGAAGGCAAACTTGCCATCCGCGATTTACCAGAGGCTTGGCGTGAACGGTACAAGAGCGACCTCGGTATCGCGTCGCCCGATGACCGCGACGGTGTGCTGCAGGACGTGCATTGGTTTGGCGGGCAAATCGGCGGCGTGTTTCAGGGTTACACGCTCGGCAACATCTTGAGCGCGCAGTTCTACGAGGCGGCCCGGAAGGCACAGCCGGGAATTCCCGATCAGATTGCGCGGGGCGAGTTCGGCACGTTACACGGCTGGCTCAAGGAAAACATTTATCAGCACGGCAGCAAGTTTACGGCGAATGAGATTGTGAAGCGCGCCACGGGCCAAGAGCTAACGATTGAACCGTACATTCGCTATTTGCGGACGAAGTATGGAGAGTTGTACAATCATTTTCGATGACAATGTGGGTTATTATTGGGGTGGTGATTTTGGGAGTCTTGGGGTACGTGCTCAAGCGACAGATGGTCAACCGCCCCGATCCGACTCTCGAAGAGATCGAGAAGACAATCTCGAATTTTCTCCAAGGAACGGGTGGTGAGTGGGAATGGGATGATTTCACCGGCATCCCTCTGAGGGACCCCAAATTAGATAAGATCAGGGAGCAATGTGCCGACCTGCAATACACTTATCGCAGTAAGGTGAAGACAGAGTATTGCAGCAAAGAGGGCATTGAAGTTCTTAAGGAGCTTCACGAACAAATAAAGAAAGATCTAACCACTGCTGCAACTAGCGGTACTCCGCGCAGTAGTTGAGCTTGGCCGTCACGCCGTGCGCGGCACGTATGATTTCAAAGCGCGGGTGCCTTCGGCGAGGGGGGCGAGGGTGTAGAAGTCGAGGGCGGCGGGGAGCAGGGCGAACTCGCCGGGGTTCAGGCGTTCTTCCCTGCCGTCGGGCGTAAGCACGCCAAGCGCGCCGCCGATGCAGGCGATGATGTGAAAGGTTGAACCGTCGCAGCGGTCGGTCCAAGCGTTGGCCAGGTCGAGGCGGTGCACGTGAAATTGGTCGCACTCGATCAGTCGCCACAGACCGTTGACACCTCTCCGTTCGATCGTTGGCCTCTGTTTCTTCGGCTCGAAGTCCTGAAAATTGATGCACACCAGCGATTCCTTGACGTGAAGCTGGCGCGGCTTGCCGTCGAGGCCGACGCGACCCCAATCGTAGACGCGGTACGTCGTGTCGGAGTTCTGCTGGATTTCGACGAGCACCACGCCGGCGTCGATGGCGTGCACGCGTCCCGACGGCACGAAAAAGACGTCGCCCGGCAGCACGGGAAAACTGTGCACGCAGTCGGCGAGCGGTTTTGAATCGCGCGCGCCTTCCAGCGCGCGCATGAAGTCGGCGCCCGTAATACCGTGTCGCAGTCCCGCGATGAGGTGGGCATCCTGATCGGCTTCCAGCACGTACCACATTTCGGTTTTAGGTTCGCCCTTGAGCTTGGCGGCGATGCCAGCGGCAGGGTGAACTTGCAGCGAGAGCCGTTCGCGGGCGTCGAGAAGCTTGACGAGGAGCGGAAAGCGTTTGGCGTGGTGGTGGCAATTTGTCCCCAAAAGCTGCACGCCGTGGGCTTCGATTTGCTGATGGAGCGTCTTGCCTTTGTCCGGGCCGTTGGCGATCACGGACTGGGCTTCATCCCGGTCGCTGATTTCCCATGATTCGCCGATGCGTTTGCCCGGTGGAACCGATTTTCCATAGCGTTCGAGTTGGTGGCCCCCCCACACGCGCTCGACGAGGAGCGGGGCAAATTTGTACGGGTAAAGCATCTTTGTGCCTTGCAGTTGGCTGCCGTTTCGCCTAGACTTCGCAACCGCAAGGAGGATTTGCAACATTTTTCTATGGGGAAGGACTCGAAGCACTCGGGCGGTCGTGAGATTTGGGCCCTCATTCTGGTGGGACTATCTCTGTTGTTGTTACTGAGCCTGATTTCGTACAATCCGTACGATGTCGGCCACGTGGCGGCGAGCGAACACCGGCCAGTCGCCAACTTCATCGGACCCATCGGCGCGTGGATCGCGTTCGGCACGTTTCAGGCGTTTGGCCTGGCGGCGTACGGACTGATGGCCGTACTCGCGGTCATCGGCGCGACGCTGTTGCTGGGCAAGGAACTGCCGTGGCGCGGCAAGATCAGCGCGGGAGTGTTGCTGCTCGTGTCGTTGAGCGGCCTGCTGCATCTGGCGGGATTGGTGCGCGCGCAACACGCGCTCAATCTGCCCGACAGCGCGGGCGGCTTCCTCGGTTTGTTGGTTGGCGGATTCTTCCAAAAAGTCCTCGGCACGATGGGCACGGCGATCATCTTCGTCGTCGCCTATCTGATCAGCCTGATTCTCCTCATTAATTTCCGGCCGAGCTACTGGGTGGCGTTAACCGTCGGCTCGGCGATGGATTTCTGGCACCGAAAGCGCGGCAGCAAATCCAAGTCGAGCATCCAGGACGAGCTTCGCGACCAGGAACGTGAATTGACGATCAAGGAATTCCAGACGGACCGCGAAGTGGCGCGCAGGGAAAAGGAAACGCGCAAGCTGGCCAACGAGCGGTCCAACGACGATGACGACCAGGCCCGCGAGCGGCGACCCGAGCCGAAGTTTGAGGACTACACCGTACAGCGTCCCCAAGCCGGCACGGAGAAGAGAAAAGCGGCGGGCCACGACGCGCCATCCCTGGTGGAAAAAATCACGGAGAAACTCCGGCCCGGGAAGGAGACCGGTGAGACGTCGGCGGCGGCGGAAGTCGGGGCAGCCACGGTGTCCCCCAAGACGAAACGCGACAAGCCTGCGGCGACGAGTCCCACCGTGCTTGGAAGCGTCAGCGCCGCCTCCGGCGAGGAATACCTGCTGCCCGGGCTCGATTTGCTGGAGCAGCCGCCGTTGCCCGGGAAGCGCGACGTGATGGAGGATTTGAAGGCCAGCGCGAAAGTATTGCGCGAGACGTTGCAGGAGTTCGGCATCGACGTCGAATCCGGCGACGTGACGAAGGGGCCGACGGTGACTTTGTTCGAGTTGTACCCGGCGGCCGGTGTGCGCGTGGAAAAGATCTCGTCGCTGTCGAACAACATCGCGATGACGATGCGCGCCGAAAAGGTCCGCATTCTCGCGCCCGTACCGGGCAAGGGGACAGTGGGCATCGAGGTGCCGAACTCGTCGCGCACGACGGTGTACCTGCGGGACATGCTGGACTCGGACGAATGGCGCCACTCCAGCGCGACCATTCCGGTCGCGTTGGGGCGCGACGTGAAGGGCAATCCGATCATCGGCGACCTGGCGAACATGCCGCATCTGCTGATCGCGGGTGCGACCGGCTCGGGCAAGACCGTTTGTGTCAACGCGATTCTGGCGTCGCTGCTGTATCGGTTCACCGCCGAGGATTTGCGGCTGGTGTTGATCGACCCGAAGATGGTCGAGATGCAGCACTACAACGCGTTGCCGCATCTCATCGTGCCGGTCGTGACCGAGGCGAAGAAGGTGCCGCTGGCGTTGGGGTGGGTGATCCGCGAAATGGAGAAACGGTTCCAGATTTTTGCCAAGAGTGGCGTCCGCAATATCACCGCGTTCAACATGCGACCGAAGAAATCCGCGAAGCCGGAGGTCGAGACATTGGATGACCTTGACGCTGAGGAAACGACCAAGGAGAAACCCGAATACACGACGAATGCGAAACCGAAGGCGGAGCAGGAGTTGTTGAAGATCGAGGTGCCGCGTGACTTCGAGTTGGTGATTCCCGACAAGCTACCGTACATCGCCATCGTGGTGGATGAGTTGGCCGACTTGATGGTGACCGTGGGCAAGGACGTGGAGATGGCGATTTCGCGGCTGACGGCATTGGGCCGCGCCGCCGGCATTCATCTGGTGATCGCCACGCAACGTCCGAGCGTGAACGTGGTGACCGGCGTCATCAAGGCGAACATCCCGGCCCGCATCGCATTTCAGGTCGCGTCGATGCAGGATTCACGCGTCATCCTCGACAGCCAGGGAGCGGAGAAACTGCTGGGGAAGGGTGACATGCTGTATGAAGCCGGCTCGGGTAAAGCCCTGCGCGCGCAGGGGGTGCTGGTGCTCGACAAGGAGACCACGCGCATCGTGGACTTCATCGGGAGCCATGCCAAGCCGCGTTTCGAGTCTGAATTGCAGCAGAAGCTCCAGAGAAACTCCAACCTGTCCGATGGCGAGCCGAACGAAGAAGACGAGGAGTTGGTCGAACAGTGCATCGAGGTGATACGCCAGACCAACCGCGCCAGCGTCTCGATCTTGCAACGCCGCCTGCGCATCGGTTACACTCGCGCTGCTCGGATCATGGACTTGCTGGAAGAGCGCGGGGTCGTCGGCCCGAACAAGGGCGCCGAGCCGCGCGAAATCCTGATCGATTTGGACGGGCAAGTGCCAGCCGAGCGTCAACAAGGCTGACATAGATGGAATCGATTGGCGACACGCTGCGCGAGGCGCGGCACAATAGACGGGCTTCTCTTGAAGACGCGTCGCGCGCGACCAAGATCAAGATGGAGATTCTCGAACAACTCGAAGCGGACGAGTTTGATCGGATGGTCGCGCCGGCGTACACCAAAGGGTTTTTGAAGCTGTATGCCGAGTATCTCGGCCTCGACAGTCACTCGGTGGTGGAGGCCTACCTGCGGAGCCAGGGAGGGCTGCGGCGGCAGGGGCTGCATATGGAGACGGAGAAAGCCATCCGCGCCCATAAGCGGCCTGAATTGCAGTTGCCGCTGCGGAGTGTGGCACTGGTGGTTTTGGCGCTGACGGTCGTGGTGTTCCTGGCCGTGTTGGGTAAGACGTGGTCTATGCGGCACGCGTCATCACCGGCGCAGCCGGCTCCAACGATGCAGGCGGTAACAGCGCAGCCGGCAGTGCCCAAGGCAGATTTCGACGCGTACTACCAGCCGAAGACCAAGCCTGCACCGGAGCTGTTAGAGCCGGTACTTGCGAAATGAGTTTGATTGCAGGGCGGGCAGCCCGTAGGGTTGCTCGCGGCGGCTCGGCGCGATACCTAAACGGCAGGCATCGCGCCCTACAAGAAACCACAACAAAGACGTGAAAACAACGCAAGCCATCAAAGTCGGGTTCGTAAGTCTCGGCTGCGCGAAAAACCTCGTGGACAGTGAAGTCATGCTGGGCTCGTTGCTGCGCGATGGGATGCAGGTGACGGAGAACGCGGAAGAAGCCGACGTGGTGATCGTCAACACCTGTGGTTTCATTGAAGGCTCGAAGAAGGAATCCATCGACGCGATTCTCAAGGCGAATGAGTTGCGCGAGAGGGGCAACTGCAAGGCGCTGATCGTGGCGGGTTGCCTGACCCAGCGTTACCCGAAAGATCTGCAGAAGGAATTGCCGGAGGTCGATGCGATTGTCGGGCTGAACGAAGTGCCGCGCATCGGAGAGATCGTGCGCGAGATCCTGGCGAAGAACGGACACACCGCGCCGCGGCTGTACTGGTCCGGGCCGGCGCAGTACGTGCCCGATTACGCGGCCCCGCGGTTTCGCCTCACGCCGAAACACCACGCGTACGTGAAGATTGCCGAAGGATGCAATCATCCGTGCACGTTCTGCAGCATCCCGCGCATTCGCGGGAAACACCGCAGCCGCGCGAGGGCCGACGTGCTGGCGGAAATCCGCGGGCTTGTCGCTGCCGGCACGCGGGAGATCAACCTTATTTCGCAAGACACGACGTTCTACGGCAAGGACCTCGATCCGCGCGCGCCCGGGCCGCTTGATGGGAAGGGCCAACTCTGCGAATTGCTGCGGGAGATCCAGCAGATCGACGGGGAGTTCTGGGTGCGACTCCTCTACACGCATCCGTACCATTGGAACGACGAACTGATCGAGACCATCGCCGCGTGCGACAAGGTGTGCCGCTACGTCGACATGCCATTGCAGCACATCAACGACGAGATGCTCAAGCAAATGCGGCGGGAGACGAGCGGCCGGTACATTCGCGACCTGATTGCCCGCATTCGCGCGGGCGTTCACGGCATTGCGCTACGCACGACGTTCCTTGTCGGTTTCCCGGGTGAAACCGAAGCGCAGTTCGAGGAGCTTCTGGAGTTCATCGAGGAAGCGAGATTCGAACGTCTGGGCATGTTTCAGTATTCCCAGGAGGACCACACGCCGGCGGGAGCGATGAGCGAGCAGTTGTCCGCCAAGGAGAAGAAGAAGCGGTACGGTCGCGCGATGGCGTTGCAGCAAAAGGTGTCACGGGAAGTGCAGGGTGATTTTGTCGGGACCATCGTTCGCGTGCTCATCGACGAGCAGAGGAATGGCGGTTGGATCGGGCGTTCCCATGCCGACGCGCCGGAGATTGACGGGAGCGTGCGGGTTGCGGGGACGGCACGAGTCGGTGAGTTTGCGCGCGTATGGATTACGGATGCGGGCGAATACGACCTGACGGGCGAGACATTGTGCGATGCCACCGTTGCAGGTGTTTGAGCTTCGGCAGCTTCGTTTTCCCGTTGTACAGGTAGTTGCCGAGGATTCCAAAGAGGTCGTAATCTACAAACAACGCACGATCCGCCACCAGAAATTCCGAGGACGCAAGCATATTGTCGAGCGGCGCGAGCAATGCGGCGAATTGACGGTTCAGCTGTGCGCGGTCTCTTGTCCACTGCGCGACGCAACCCTTGCCGAATTTGCGTTCCTTGAAGCGGGTGAGCATGATGCGCTCGGTCAGGGGCAGGGTGGGGATTACATAACCGTCGCCGACCCGGAAGCCGACGTCTTCCAGTTGACTCTCGATATACCGCGCGAGAATCGCCTGAATTCCTTCCTTGTCGCGCGGGAACAAGCCGAGCTTGTGCTTGCGGTCGATGTAACGCGCCACTTCCTGCCCGAAGTCGGTGAAATCCGAGACGGCTGTCTTCCCGTCCACAAGGCACGGCACGGTGTAGCCGCGTCCCTTCGTGGCACGGATGACTTCGCTGCGATCGTGCGTCGGGATGTTGCGGATTTTGTGCGGTATGCGGTTCCGCTCCAGAATGCGCCGCACGGAAATGCAGAACGGCGACTGCGGTATCTGAATCAACATGATCATTGGTGCTCGGTTTCTCCTTTCAACAATTCAATCGCATGCGGGATGGCGTCGGCGACGAATTCGAGGCATTCGACGGCGCCCTTGGGGCTACCGGGCAGGCAGATCACGAGGGAGGCACCGACGACGGCGGCCAGGCTGCGCGACAGGATGGCGTGCGGGAACCGTTCGAAGCTTTTCGCGCGCATCACTTCGCCAAAGCCGGGCAGTTCCTTCGTACTGATGGCGCGGATGGCCTCGGGCGTCACGTCGCGCGTGGTGATGCCGGTGCCGCCCGTTATCAGGATGAGGGAGCAGGTTTTCGTAAGTTCGAGCGTGTTGTCCTGTATCAAGGCCTCTTCATCGGGCACGACGGCTTGCGCGGCGATCTGCCAGTCGCACTTTTCGCAGAACGACTTGAGCGCCGGGCCGCCCTTGTCCTCATATTCGCCGCGCGAGGCGCGGTCGCTAACCGTAATGATGCCGACGGTAATCATGGAATCGAACGCAGGCTACAGCCTGCGACTACAGTCTTGTAGCCGCACCCTTCAGGGTGCGCCAGTTTTTTTCTTGCTGACCAATTTGATCTCGCCAATGACCATCTCTTTGTCCACCGCCTTGCACATGTCGTAGATCGTCAACGCGGCAACCGTGACGGCGGTGAGCGCTTCCATCTCGACGCCCGTCTGCGCGGCGATCTTTGCGGTGGCGATGATGTCGATGCGGTCCTTGGCAGGCCGCAAGTCCACGTCCACGTGCGTGAGATTCAGCGGATGGCAGAGTGGAATCAACTCGGCGGTGCGTTTCGCCGCTTGAATACCAGCGAGGCGGGCGGTGTTGAGCACATCGCCCTTGGCGATCTGGTTGGCGGCAATCAGCGCCAGCGTCTCGTGCTTCAGGAAGATCGCGCCGATGGCGACGGCTTCACGAAACTGGACCGGCTTGGCGGACACATCCACCATGCGAGCGGTGCCGCGTTCATCAACGTGGGAGAGCTTTTTCATCCGCCGATGGCGATCATTTTGCGGCCGGGGAGGTAGTTGTTGCGGAACTCGTGTTCCTCGGGCTTGTTGCGGATTGTCTGGACGAACACCTCGCGCACTTGCGCGTCGCTGCTGTCCCGGGCGCGCAGGACGGGTTTCAAGTCGTATTCGAGATGCGCGCCGAGGCAGGGACGCAACTTCCCGTCGGCGGTGAGCCGCACTTTGTTGCACGTATCGCAGAAGTGGAGATTGGTCATGGCGCCGATGAAACCCAGCCGGACCGGTTGGCCGCGACGGTTGGTGAGACCGCCGACTTCGTAGTACAGGGCCGGGCCATAACCTTTGACCTCGCTTGGCGGCTCGGGGAGCGGGACGAGTTCGAACGCTTCTCGATCTGGCGGCGAACGAGGTTCACCGAGATGAAATTGTCGTCGGTCAACACCTCGCTGGTGCTGATGGGCATCAACTCGATGAACCGGAGCGTGACGGCCTTTTCGCGCGCGAACTCGATGAGGTTGAACACCTGGTCATCGTTCCTGCCCTTCATCAGGACCATGTTGAGTTTCACCTGTGGGAATCCCGCCTCGATGGCGGCGTCAATCCCCGCCAGCACGTCGGCGAGGTTGCCGTTGCCGCTCAACTCGCGGTACTTGGCGGCGTCAAGCGTGTCGAGGGAGATGTTGACCTTATTGACGCCGCTGGCGCGGAGTTGGTGAGCGAGAGGAGCGAGCAGGGTGGCATTGGTGCTCAGGCCGATGTCGGTGACGCCGGGCAGCTTGTTCAGTTCGCCGATGAACTCCACCACATTCCGGCGAACCAGCGGCTCGCCGCCGGTGACGCGGAATTTCGTCACGCCGAGCGATGTTGCGATCCGGGCGACGCGCAGGATTTCCTCATAGGTGAGGATCTGGCCCTTCGGCAACCACTCGACGGTCACGTCGTGTGGCAGACAATAGGCGCATCGCTCGTTGCAGCGATCCGTCACCGAAATCCGCATGTACGTTACGAGATGCACGCCCGCACGCAACAATACGAGTTGAGGGCGCTTACGGCAAGCCCTCCTTCGGGGGCAAGCGGGTTGACATTGGTCGGCGGCCTTATATCCTGCATGGCATGCGGAGGACCTTTCTCACGGTGGCAGTAGCGCTGTTGGCGGCCGGTTGCGCGAGCAACCGGCAGTCGCAATTGGAAACGACCACGCCGACGCTCTCGCCGGCGCAGGTGGCCGAACTGCAGAAAAATTCAAAAACTCCCGAGGAACTTGGCTTTCAGATGCAGGTCACCGAGAAGGGGGTGAGTTTTGGCGGAGTGAATCTTGTCGACGCGCGCGAGAACGTGACCGTGCCGCTGATGGAGATTGCGTCCGACAAACCGTACCGGCCGGGCGGCATGTACCGCGCGCCGGTCTTTCTCGCATCGGTCAACGGCAACGCGGCGGTGCGCGTGATGCTTGACAGCGGCAGCAACCGCAATCTTTTCGGGTACACGCTCGCGCGCAGCCTGGGCATTCCGCTCGTTACGAGCCTGAAGCCCGTCACCGGGCACGGCATCGGCGGCTCAGTCGAGGATTACATCGCCCTCGTGCCCACGATGCAGATCGGGTCCATTACGTTTCAGAAGACAGTGGCGATCATCGGCCCCGATTCGCAGGTCCTGAACTTCACGCGCGCGGGGAACGCCCAGGTGATGCTGCTCGGCGTCAACGCGCTTCGCCGGCTGTCGTATCTGACCATCGACAATCTTCACGGGAAGGTGATCTTTGGCGCGCACGAGGCGTATTTGCCGGATGACACGTTGAAGTTTCTGGCGACGGCGCCGTTGCACTGGCTGGGCGACCTGCCGGCGGTGGAGATTTCCATTGATGGACGCGAGCCGGTGGCCTGCATTCTCGATACGGGCGGCGACTATGGAATGCTCCTGCCGCGCACGCGCGCGATCGAGTTGGGCTATTGGACACCGGGCAAAGGGCCGCTTACGGCCGCCGGCGGCGTGGCCGGAGCTTCGTTGGCGGCGTCGTATGAGATCCGGGAGGCGAAAGTCGGCGACGCCACGTTCACGCGCGTCCCGGGGCGCACCGGCCTCGTCGGGCCCGACATCGGCGGCGGGCAAGTCGTGTTTCTTGGCGATGCCGTCCTGCGTGCTTACCGGGTCACGTTCGATTTCCAGCGCAGTACGCTGTGGCTGGAGCGATAGGAAAAGAATCAACTTTCAACATTCAACATCCAACGTTCAACTTCCAAATGAAGGATGAAAAACAGCAAGTACGGCGTTGAGGAACGTCAGGAAAGAATCAACGCTTAACGCTCAACTTTCAAATGAAGGACGGAACGAAGAACGGCAAGTGCAACTTTGAAGAACGCTGGGACCGAGTCAACATTCAGGACTCAACTTTCAAATGAAGAACGAAACGAAGAGTGGCAAGTACGATCTCGAGGAACGTTTGCTGGAATACTCGGCGCAGATTGTCCGACTTGTGGATCGCTTACCGAGAACGCCTGCGGGCAATCACGTCGGCGGCCAACTTCTTCGTTCCGGCACATCGCCGCTACCGAACCACGGAGAGGCGCAGGCGGCGGAATCACCGAAAGACTTCGTTCACAAGATGAGCGTTTGCCTGAAGGAACTGCGTGAGACTCGCCGGTGGCTGCGGCTTGCCATGCGCGTCCCACTAATAACCCCACCATCGCAGTTTGAGCCGGTTCTCAAGGAAACGGAAGAATTGATCAAGATTTTCTACACGAGCATTCGTACGGCAAACAAGAGCAGCTCCAGCTGATTCTTGGGCGTTGAGAGTTGAGTGTTGGGCGTTGAACGTTGGTTTCTTTGCGGTATACTTCGGCGTTCCCATGAAAACGACAAAGCCCAGAGTGTGC
>JBEKYJ010000090.1:0-14997 GCA_049511095.1 Verrucomicrobiia bacterium | reverse complement strand
CACGCCGCGGCTGGCGGATCATTTACGCGATCTGCCGGTCGAACATATGGAAGGCTATCGCACGGAGGTGAATCTGCGCGCGCTCGATTGGCTCGCGGACGTGGCGCACCGGCTGAAGCGTGGATGGATTGTCACCATCGACTACGGGCACGAACGGCACGAGTATTTCGCGCCGCACCGGCGTGAGGGCACCCTGCTCTGTTATCACCAACACACGAAGTGCGCGAATCCGTACGCCAACATCGGCGAGCAGGACATCACGGCGCACGTCGAATTCACCTCGCTCATCGAACACGGGAAGAAACTCGGATTTGAACCCGTGACGTTCACCGACCAGGCGCACTACCTGTTGCAGATTGGAGAATCTGAGATTGCAGAGATTGTCGAACGCACCGCCGGCCAACCCAGCAAAGAACGCGCCGCCATCCATCAACTCATCCATCCCGAATTGATGGGCCACGTGTTCCGGGTGCTGGTGCAGCGAAAGGTCTAGCGCATGGCGGCATTGCAGGCAGCAAGTACGCCTGCTATAAAGGCATCAACCCTAACCGGAGGTCTCCATCGTGAATGAACAGGTTCCTCCCAGCGCACCCAATGTCGCTCCCGCACCGAAGACCAGTGGATTGGCTCTTGCCAGTCTTGTGCTCGGCATCCTTGGCGTAACGTGTTTGCTGCCGATCATCGGCGCGATTTTGGCGCTCATTCTTGGCATTGTCGCGCTCAGCCAAATCAACAAGTCAGGTGGCAGCGTCACAGGCCAGGGAAAGGCCATCGCGGGCCTCGTGCTCGGGGGTGTCGGCTTGACCCTGATTCCCGTCATAATCATGGCCGCCCTGCTGTTGCCGGCGCTGAACTCAGCCCGGGAGCATGCACGGAGGGCGCAATGCATGAGTAACATGAAAGCCTTCGGCTTTGCCATCGCCATGTATGCAGACGAGCATGACGGGAAGATCCCGCGGAACTTTGATGAAGCACGCAAGTTCTACGTGTCGGACAAGATACTTATTTGTCCTTCGGCCAAAGATACCAACACCCCGAGCTATCAAATCCTGCTTGGTGGGAAGAAGTGGGGAAGTCCTGAGACAGCAGATGTCATTGTCATGACTGAGTCGCTGTCCAATCATCGTTTGGGCCGTAACGCCTTGTACGGGGATGGACACGTGAATTTCGTCACGGAACGAGACCGCAACTGATGGGCGTTGCCGCGAGACTTGGCGCGGAGCGACGGCTCATGTACTGTAGCCTCCATGTTCGTGGACAAGGTCAAGATTCGGGTGAAGGCGGGGGATGGCGGGAATGGTTGCGTCTCGTTTCGGCGGGAGAAATACGTCGATCGGGGCGGGCCGGATGGCGGCGACGGCGGCAAGGGCGGCGACATTGTGCTGGTCGCCGACAAGAACGTCACGGACCTGTCCGATTTTTATTACCAGCCGCGGGTCGTTGCCAAACATGGCGTCCACGGGCGCGGGAAGAATTGTTTTGGCCGCAGCGCCAAGAACATCGTCGTGAAACTGCCCATCGGCACGCAGGTGTTTCGGCTGACCCCGCCGATCAAACAACGCACGCCGTCGAACTATCATCCGGCGGCGGCGACGGAGGAATTTGACCCGGCCTCGACCGTCGGGATGCCGTTCACGCCCGGGCGGGCCAAACAACTGGCGCTCGCGATGCGTGAGGGAACTGCGACGACGACAACCGTCGAACCCGCAGACATTGCGCCAGAGATCAGCGAGCGCGAGTTGATCGCCGACTTGATTGAGGACGGTCAGCAGTTTGTGCTGGCGAAGGGCGGACGCGGCGGACGCGGCAACGCTGCGTTCAAGAGTTCGATACACCAGGCACCGCGCGAGTTCGAGTACGGCGAGCCGGGCGAACAACTGGGCGTCGAACTGGAACTGAAAACGCTGGCGGACGTGGGGTTGGTCGGGTTTCCCAACGCGGGCAAATCGACGCTCATCTCGAAGATCACGAATGCGCATCCAAAGGTTGCGCCGTATCCGTTCACGACGTTGACGCCCAACGTCGGGATTCTCCAGTACGATGATTTCACGCGCATTCGCATCGCGGACATTCCCGGGTTGATCGAGGGCGCGCACCGGGGACGGGGGCTGGGGCATGATTTTCTGCGGCATATCGAGCGCTGCCAGTTGTTGGTGGTATTGCTGGACATGGCAGGCGTCGATGGCCGCAAGCCGTACGATGATTGCGCGCAACTGCTGGCGGAACTGAAGCTGTACAATCCCGAGATTCTCAAGAAGAAGCGGCTGATCGTCGCCAACAAGATGGACCTGCCCGAGGCGAAGAAGAACCTGGTCGCGTTCAAGCGCAAGATGGCGATGCCGCCGCGGTTGCGAAAGGCAAAACGACCGCAGGCAGGGACGCCTGCGCCACCAATCAAGGTGTTGCAGATCTCGGCGCTGGCCGGCGTCGGCCTTGAGAAATTAAAGCTGGAGTTGCACAAAGCGCTGACGTAGCCTGACGAGCATTCCCCGCTGGGAATTGACGCTGAGTCACGAGGAGCGAGGAAGCCAATGTTCAAGATCATCGGTGCGGACGGCCGGCAATACGGCCCCGTCAACGCGGAACAACTACGCCAGTGGATCGCCCAAGGGCGCGCCAACGCGCAGTCGCTCGTCCAAGCGGAGGGAAGCGCGGAATGGAAACGGCTGGGGGAGTTTCCCGAATTCAGCCCCCCGTCCCCGCCCGTGTCGCCATCAACAACGTCGATGCCGACGGCCAGTGCGCCCGTGACGGTGTCAGCGCCCACCGTCCTTCCCAAGACGAATGGCATGGCAATCGCCGGCCTGACGATGGGAATCGTTGGGGTGACGATCGGGTGGCTGTGTTGCGGACCGTTCTTCAGCATCCTTGGGATCATTTTTTCCAGCATCGGTCTCTCACAAATCAACCGGGACCCGGTTCGACAAACCGGCAAGAGTGTTGCTATTTGGGGCCTGGTGCTTTCCATTCTCAGCCTGATTGCTGCGATAGGATTTGGCATGTTGTTCGCCATGAGAGGTTTTCTGCCCGGTCGTCACCTGTATTCCTGGCGGTATCATTGGTGACGCAACGGAAATATGACGGCATATTGGATTGATCGCGATGACAAGGTCTGAAAACACTGTGATGGTTGCCACGGCATCGCTGGCCGTGCTGGCGTTGTTTTGGTTCAATCCGACCATCGCCGGGTTTTATCCCCGGTGTTATTTCCACGAGTTGACCGGGTGGTACTGCCCCGGCTGCGGCACGACGCGCGCGCTGCATCAACTCCTGCATGGCAACGTGGCCGCAGCCTTTCGACTCAATCCACTGGCGATCTCGCTGCTCCCGCTGGCCGGATATTTCGCGGTGCGCGGCCATCGAGGCACAATGAAACCGATCTGGATTTGGGTGCTGGTGGGAGTGATCGCCGTGTTTGGGGTGGTGCGCAACATTCCCGCGTACCCGTTCACGCTGTTGGCGCCCTAAGGAGACTGCCATGTATAAAATTATTGGAGCTGACGGTCGCGAGTACGGTCCGGTCTCAACGGAACAATTGCAGCAATGGATCCGCGAAGGCCGCGCCAACGCGCAGACCAGAGTGCAAGCCGAAGGCAGCACGGAATGGAAGCCCATCTCGGAGTTTCCCGAATTCGCCGGCATGCCCGCCGCGTCTTCCCCGGCCCTGGCGCCCCTCGCGCCAAGCGGTGGCGAGTTGGACATTGCCAGTTGCATTAGCCGCGGCTGGAAATTGCTGCAGAATAATTTCGGGCGGCTCGTGAGGACCACCTTTTTGGTCTTCCTGCTTCTCGGAGGCGTGGGCGGGTTTTTGCGCTTCCTCGTGAACACCGCCTTCGGCGTGCCGTTCTACATCCATGGTGTGCACGGATTGGAGGTTTTCCGTCTTCAATGGCGTGGGATCGTCGCCAGCAGCTTGTGGAACCTGATCATGACCGGACCGTTTATGGGCGGGCTGTGTATCTATTACCTGAAACTCATGCGCGGTCAGCCGGCCTCGCTGGCTGACGCCTTCGCCGGGTTCAGTGGCGCATTTGTCCCACTGGTGATGGCCTACATTGTTCGCAGCGTGCTGACGTGCCTAGGACTTCTTTTCTGCATTATTCCGGGCATCTATCTGGGCGTAGCCTGGAAATTCACGCTGCCGCTGGTGATTGACAAGCGACTGGGTTTCTGGGAAGCGATGGAGTTGAGCCGGAAAGTGGTGACGCGCCAATGGTGGAGTCTGTTTGCGCTTAGCTTGCTGGCCGTGTTGATTAGCGTGCTGGGTCTCCTTGCCTGCTGCATTGGCGTTTTTGTCACCGCTCCGATTGGGATTGCCGCCATTCTGTACGCGTACGAAGATATTCTTGGAGCGCATACCGCTGCTTCCGCCAGTTGAGAGGTGGAACCGCCAGCGGAGAAACAAGTCGAAGGAGACGATAATGTATAAGATCATCGGGGCTGACGGTCGCGAATACGGTCCGGTCACGACCGAGCAGTTGCGGCAATGGATTCGCGAAGGTCGCGCCAGCGCGCAGACCAAGGTGCAGGCCGAAGGCGCCACCGAATGGAAGACCCTCGGCGACTTTTCCGAGTTTGCCGACATGCTCGGCCGTGCCGGCGCCGGGCAGGGCGTGCCACCGGTGGTCGGAGCGGTCGATCCCGAGGCCCTAGCCGCGCAGATTCTGGCGCGGGATTACACAATTGATATTGGAGGGTGTATCGGTCGCGGTTGGCAGCTGGTCAAGCGCGATTTCTGGTTGCTGATCGGCGTCTCGTTCGTCGGTGACTTGATTGCGAGCGGATGCGGCGTGCCCTTTCTGGGGTTGATCATCGGCGGCCCAATGATGGGGGGCGTGTATGCGCTGTATCTGAAGAGAATCCGCGGCCAGCCAGCCGCATTTGGCGATGCGTTTATCGGATTCAGCACGGCGTTCGTGCCATTGATGCTCGCCATGCTTGTCAAAGGGCTGCTCACAGGTTTGGGATGTCTGCTGTGTATTCTACCCGGCATCTATCTGGCGGTTTCATGGGTGTTTGCCCTGCCGCTGGTGGTGGACAAAAAGATCGATTTCTGGCCGGCGATGGAACTGAGCCGCAAGGTCATCACCAAACACTGGTGGCTGATGTTTGGTTTTCTGATTGTCTGCGCTTTGGTGGCGCTCGCCGGTCTCATCGCGTGCTGCGTCGGTATTTTTGTGTCCGTGGCAATCGTTCAGGCCGCGATGATGTACGCGTACGAGGATATCTTTGGAGCCCAAAACACCGCCCAGGCTGGTTGACGTTCCCCCGAGCAGCGGACCGGCCCGCTCGCGTGCATGGGGCTGCGTACTTGGCAATCTCGTGTTGCCGGGGCTGGGCACGTTCACCGCCCGACGACGGGTGTCCGGTCTATTGCAGCTGTTGGTCTCCCAGTCAGGTTTCCTGCTCATGCTGCTCTGGGCAATCTCGTACGTCGGCGAGTGGCTGCACGCAGGAGAGATTCCAGCCGACCTCGGCGCTCATTTCCGGCTCGGCTTGGTCGGGGCCGCGCTGTTTTTCCTGGCGTGGATTTGGTCGCTGGCCAGCAGCGTGGATGTCCTGCTAAGCTCCCGCAAGAGCGGTTTGTAATCGCCCCGCGCCGCGACTAGGATTCGCCACACGCATGACAACCTCCACACTTCAGCCGGGCCAGCGTCTCGAACTCGACATCACGACCGTTGCCTTTGGCGGCGACGGGATCGGGCGCGTGGACAACTTCGTCGTGTTTGTGCCGTTCGTTGTGGAAGGCGAACGCGTCGAGGTCGAGATTGTCGACGTCAAGCGCCGGTACGCCACTGCCGACCTCGTGCGTGTGATCACGCCGTCGCCGCGCCGGGTCGAACCGCGCTGCCCGTATTACATGAACTGCGCTGGCTGCCAGTATCAGCACATCGATTATCCGCACCAACTCGAATTGAAACGGAGCCAGATTCGTGACGTGTTCCAGCGCATCGGCAAGATTCCCGACCCGCCCATCGAGCCGGTGGTCGGTTCGCCGCGCGAGTATCACTACCGCAACAAGATCGTCGTCCACGGCCCCGGCAAGCCCGGTTTCTGGACCATGCGCGGTCGCTCCATCGTTAGCATCGAGCAATGCCCGATCGCGCGCGAGGAAGTGAACGCGAAACTGGCAGAGGTCAGCCAGCAACCGCTGGAGAACGTGCACCTCACAATCCGCTGTAACTCCGGGCACGAAGTCTGGACGTACGTGGAAACCCGGCGGGCGGTTGATGAATTGGATGACGTTGAGGCGCCTGCCGAGACGCCTATCGCGCAACGTATGATCGCCGAAACGATACTTGGCAAGAGCCTGCAAGTGCCGCTCGGCTCGTTTTTCCAAGTCAATCGCGAAGTCATCGAGCTGGCGCTCGCACACGTGAGAGAAATTTTCGCCGCGAGTGGCAGCAAGATCCTCGTCGATGCGTATTGCGGGGTGGGTCTCTTTGCGCTGATGCTGGCGGACCTCGCCAAGCACGTGTACGGAATTGAAGAGGACACGAAAGCGATCAAGGCCGCGAATGAGAACGCGCAACAGCTGGGTCTCGAGCATTTCGATTTCTACCCCGGCAAGACCGAGCGTCTGCTGTTCTACACGCTGCGGCAGTGCAAGCCCCGATCTCAGAATCGGGGCGAGCTCGATGAGACGTGCCTGATTCTCGACCCGCCCCGGTCCGGGTGCGCGCCGGTTGTGCTCAAGACGTTGCGCGAGCAGAAACCGCGCAAGATCATCTACATCTCGTGCGCGCCGCCGATGCTCGCGCGCGACATCAAGGAATTGCTCAAGTCAGGTTACAAACTGGAGCGCGTCACGCCGTTCGACATGTTCCCGCAGACCGCCCACTGCGAGGCCGTGGCGGAATTGACGCGTAGCTGAAGAGCGCAGAGGCACCCCAATGCTTAAGGCGCATGCCAAAAAGAATAAAGAAGCCAAGCCCCGAAGCCGTATAGCACGGGAAACAATATCAACCAACTGAAACCTTGCAGCCACGCCTTGGTAATCTGCTGTTTGGCTACTACTCTCACGCCCTCGGCTAACGCGAACCAACAGAGAAGTGCTGACACAAAACCGCTGACGTACATCCACCTGTCATTGACCACAAAGGGAATGATGATCAAGTCGTGCAGAACCGCCACCCCCAACAACCACGGTGCCAGCAAAGCATACCAAAATAGAGAAAGCTTGTGGAAATCGTGGACGCCGACACTGAAGAACAAGATAGGTACCGATGAAAGGACTGCGGCAACTGTTAGGGAGATCCCCCTACCCTTCACTTTCATACCCACAATTATGACCTCTGATGAAGCCGCGAGGAAAGCACAACAGGCCCCCCGATGCGTGCTGCCAGTGTGAATATGTGGTGGACGCCTACCGCGTTCCGTGTCGAATTTTAGCGCGGGTTTTTGGTAAGATGCTTTCGTCGTCATGGCGAATTCACATACGGAGGCACTGGAAACCATCGAGGGGACACTCGAACGGGTGATTTACTCGAACGAGGAGAACCATTACACGGTGGCGCAGCTGTTGCCGGAGGGCGGGGCGCGGCGGACGGCGCCGGTGACCATCGTGGGCAACCTTGCGGCGCTCAACGTCGGCGAGACCGTCAAGGCGGTCGGCCATTGGGTGAACCACAAACAGTTCGGGCGGCAATTCGCGGTCGAGCGATTCGAGTCGGTGTTGCCGCGCACGATCGTCGGCATCAAGCGGTACCTGGGCAGCGGGCTGATCAAGGGCATCGGTGACACGTTCGCCGACCGCATCGTGGACAAATTCGGCGAGCGGACGCTGGAAGTGATCGACCTGTTCTCGGCGCGGTTGCGCGAAGTGGACGGGATCGGTCCCGAACGCGCCAAGCGGATCAAGGAAGCGTGGACGGCGCAGAAGAGCGTGCGGGACATCATGATTTTTCTGCAGGGCCACGGCATCGGCAGTTCGCATGCCGCGAAGATTTTCAAGCAATACGGCGAGAACGCCATCGTGGTGGTCCGGGAAAACCCGTACCGGCTGGCGAAGGACATTTCCGGCATTGGGTTTCGCACGGCGGACGGCATCGCGGCGAAACTGGGTATCGAGAAGGATTCCATCCATCGGCTGAAAGCGGGCGTGGTGCATACGCTCGACCGGGCGACCGACGAGGGTCACACCTGCCTGCCGCGCGAAGAGCTGATCGAAGCCGCGCGCGAATTGCTTGAGGCTGAGGTCGCGCCGATTGAAAACGCGATCAACCTGCTGTCGGCTGGCGGCGAGGTGGTCATCGAGGATGATTACGTTTACCTGACACGGTTGTACAAGTCCGAGCGCGGTGTCGCCACCAAAATTCACGAACTGCACGCCGCGCCGCTGACGCTTCCATCGATCGACCTCGACAAGGCGCTGGTGTGGGTGCAGCAGAAAACCGGCGTGGAACTGGCCGCCGCGCAGCAGAACGCCATCAAGACGGCGATCACGTCGAAGATTTGCGTGATCACGGGCGGCCCGGGCGTCGGCAAGACCACCATCGTCAACAGCATCGTCAAAATTCTGCAGGCCAAGAACAGCAAGGTATTGATGGCCGCGCCCACGGGCCGTGCCGCCAAGAGAATGAGCGAGGCGACGGGCGCGCCGGCGCAAACGATCCATCGCCTGCTCAAGTACGAGCCGCACGAGGGCGGCTTCACGCACAACGAACGGCATCCGCTGAAGGGCGACATCATCATCATCGATGAGGTGTCGATGCTCGACATTCCCCTCGCCCATCACCTGCTGCGGGCGATTCCGCTGACGGCGTCGGTGGTGTTTGTCGGGGACGTGGACCAGTTGCCGTCGGTGGGGCCGGGCAATTTTCTGCGCGACCTTATCGACTCCGCGTGCGTCCCGGTCATCCGGCTGACGGAGATTTTCCGCCAAGCGAAGAACAGTTTCATCATCACGAACGCCCATTTGGTGAACGAAGGGCGGATACCGATCTTCGATTCACCGCAGGAGAGTGACTTTTTTTTCATCGCGGAGGACGACCCGGAGAAGGTGCTGGCGACGATCAAGACGTTGTGCAGCGAACGCGTGCCGAAGAAATTCGGGTTCAATTCGATGCGCGACGTGCAGGTGCTGACGCCGATGCACAAGGGATTGTGCGGCTCGGAGAATTTAAATCGCGAATTGCAGGCGACGCTGAATTCAAGCGGGCCGAACGTCCAGCGATTCGGACGCACGTACCGGGTCGGCGACCGGGTGATGCAGGTGCGCAATAATTATGACAAGGACGTGTTTAACGGCGACCTCGGGCGCGTGAAACGGATCGATCTGGTGGAACAGCAGGTGATTGTGGAAATCGACGAGCCGGGCGCGAAGGATTCAACCCGGGAGATTCCCTATGAGTTCACGGACATGGATGAACTGTTGCCGGCGTATGCCATCAGCGTCCACAAATCGCAGGGCAACGAGTATCCGTGCGTCATCGTGCCGCTATTGACGCAACACTTCGTCCTGTTGCAGCGCAATTTACTCTACACGGCGATCACGCGCGGCAAGAAGCTCGTGATCCTCGTCGGCTCGAAGAAGGCGCTCACGATCGCCATCCGCAACAACAAGACAGCGGCGCGGTATAGCCGGTTGCGGGAACGGCTGCGCAGCCTAGTCGCCAACGGCTAGAAGGCAACATGCCTATTTGTAGAACACGCGGCCGATTTGCAGGTCACCGTTCGTGACGGTGACGATGACGTTTATTTGCACGAGGGAATCCGAAGTTGGCCCAAGGCTTTCTTCCGGTTTTTTCGCCCGGCCACTGAACGTAAACAGGTAATCCCCCGTCTGGGTCTGTTGCATACACTTTCGGTCCGGCCGATTGGCGGAAAAATCAAGATAGGTATCGTGGTGCACCAAATAATCGCGGGCGCACCTGTACGCGGTTAGTTCCTGACCCGCCAGAGGCGCTTTGGCTTCCGCCTCAGCCTTGGCCGCAGCCTCCTTTTGGGCAGCGTCTTCCTGGGCAAGCCTGACAGGGTCATGCCCCAACTGCTTTTGGAGTTCCAGCGGAAGCTTGGCCAAGGGAATGGTGGCAATCCCGGTGGAATGGAAAATGGTGACGGTGTTGGTGGTCACTCGTTCAAACCGGGGGTTTTCGTACGTGAAACCATCGATGGTCAGCGAATTGGTCTGACCGATGACCGAGGCACAGGCGACGAAGCACAATGCGGCCGCAATTTGTTTCACAGTTCGATTCTCAGTCATGAAATCGTACTGCTGATGCCAACCAAAGCAAGCATCATCAAACCGCCGCGCGGCGCATTCTCGTCGTCCACTTAGTTGCCGCCTTGATCGCCTTTTTTGGGTTTCTCGTCCTTACCCTCTTGCTGACGAGGCTCACGTTTTTCGGTGGCCCGTTCCTCACGTGGCGGCTGTTGCGGGCGTTGTTTCGGCTGGATGGAATCCGGCTCGACGGGCGCGTACGGTCTCGTGGGTTTTACAGCGAAGTTCTGACTGGATTGCTGCTTGTCGGACGGACCAGTCTCATCCTTCCGGCGGCGCTCCGGTTTTTCGGTTGGCGTCGGTGCAGTCGCCGGTTTTTCGAATTGTTTCCTTCCGGTTTCGGCCTTCGAGCCAGTTGTTTCCGGCGGGGCACCGGGCGAGCCACGAATGATTTCCGGTTCGTGCTTCGGGGTTTTCTGCTCCTTCAGGGACGAGCGAGGTTCTTCTCCCGGCATGGGCTTGAAGGTCTTTGCCGTGGACTCCCTGGGCTGCTGGGGAGCCATGTGAGGTGGCGGCTCGGTCAATTTGCGGCTGCTGACCCTCTGGATATTCTCGACCCTCGGACCGTTGTTGACGACCACGTTGTTGACGTGGGTGATCCTCGTAATGTTGACGGTCTTGTTGATGATCGTCGTATTGTTCACGATGACCGCGCGGCGATGAACGGGTTCCGAGAAGTGACCGATTTGGACAAAGACGAAGAAGTTGTCATGGATGGGGTGCTCGCGCGCAAAGACGTATCCCTCCGGGCCGTAATACGCGCCGGGCGGCAGCGGGGCCCAGCCGACGTATTCATCGCCTTCGCGCCATTCCACCCAGGACGGGCCCCATTCCGTGTCCGGCACCCAGACCCAGCCGTAGTAGGGATCGTAATCCCAGCGTCCGTAATGATAGGTGGCCCAGCCCCATTCTTCGGTGCTGACCCAATACCAGCCGGAGTTCGTCCACATCCAATAACCCTCGCAGTACGGACGCCAGTTGGACGAGACGTATGCTGGGTGCCAGCAACGTCCGTAGCCCGGTCGGTCGATCCAGTGGCCGCACCGTCCGAGTGGGCCGTCAAACACCGTGATCGACCAGCTCACGCCAGCCATGGATTCGCCGGCCGTCAGTGACAACAATCCCGCGACTGCACACAGTAAACTCAATAGTTTTATTTTCATTTTAGTCACGCTCTTCTCCCGTCCACATGCTCAGACGTGTCAACCGTCTGTAGTATTCAAACACCGAAATCCGGACCGAGTCGCTCAGCGTCCGCCGTCGGCAACGGGAGCGGCTGATTGTTGCCTCTTGCGCACGGGCAGACTGTCCAGCGCCGGCGAATTCCGAATTACCAAGCCGTCCACGCCGTCGAATCGCGCGGCGGGAACATCTTTCGCGACCTGCGCTTTCAGGTGATCGATTTCGAGTCCATCGACATCCACGAACGCCAACGGGGGCCGCAGGTCTTCCTTCTCGAAGCTGACGCGGAAATCGGCGATTTCCAGATCGCGGACGTGTCGCGCGTAGAGACCGTAGGCGGGCATGACGCCGAAGCGGGACGGCTCCGGATAGCCGGTTTCGAGTTCCGGCGGGACGCGATCCGCGTCGGCCTTCGTGCCGCCGCCGTTGTAGATGAGCCGGATGTTTTGCAGCCGCAGGCCTTCGATGGGGCGTTCGGGAAGGCCGAGGATCTCCACGCCGCCGGCCGGGTCGATGCCCGTGGCGATGACATTGGAAATGAAAACATTTCGCAGCGTGCCGGTCTTCGTACCTTCAGGAGCGCGATTGCGCCGGCCGAGCCGGACGAAAATCGGATATTGCGCCACGTCCATCATGGTGATGTTGGAAATATTGATATTCTCCAAAATGCCGCCATCCACTTCTTCGAGCGCCAACCCGCGGCACTGGCGGAACGTGCAGTTGTCGACGGTAACGTTGCGGAAACCGCCATTGGATTCGGTGCCGAACTTGATGCGGCCGGTTTTCTGGCGGCTGGGCAACAGGCGGCCATCGAGGAACGTGCCCTCTTCAAAGCCGGACACCTGACAGTTGACGATGGTGAGGTTCTCCGTGATCCGCGCTTCGCCCAGCCCGTAGGAACTTTTCGGACACAAGCCGTCGTCAACCGGTGAATTGATGCGGCAATTGGACACGGTGGTGTTGCGGGAGCAATCGAGGTCGATCCCGTCACGATTGGTGTCGATGGTCACGTTGTCGACGGTCATGTTGTCGCAGCCGGTGACGAGGATGGCGAAATGGCCGCCGTGGAAGATTGTGAAGTCGCGGAAGATGACGTTGCGGCAGTTTCTGAGGGCGATGGCCTTGTTACCGACGCCCGCGGGCAGCATTTCGCGCGGATTCGGGTAGCCGAACTTGTTGGTGGCGACGGCGACCGGAGCGTTGGTCGTATCGTCGAATGGAAGAAGGCGCGGCTCGCCCGGCAGGGGATCCTTGCGGCCCCTGCCCCGGCTCAGACCCTTGCCGAAAATCCGGCCCGGTCCGAGGATGGACACGTTTTCCAGTCCTTCACCCCAGATGAGGCTATTGTGCCAGTGGATGTGGCCGAAATCCTGATATTGGTTCGATGGGTTGGGCTCAGGCGCGTCGTAGCCGCCGGTCTCGCCCTCGGCGGGCGGGTCGGCGGCCAGAATGGTCGCGCCCTGATCGAGGTACAGCGCGATGTTGCTCTTGAGGCGAATGGACCAGCTCGCATAGGTGCCCGCCGGGAAAAAGACGGTGCCGCCGCCGGCTTGAGCGCAGGCGTCGATCGCGCGATTGATGGCGGGACTATCGAGGTTCTTTCCGTCGCCGACCGCGCCAAACGCGCGGACATTGTACGAGATCCTGTCGGGGGGCGTTCCAGTTTGGGCCAGCGTCGTCCGCCAAGCCGCCAAGCACAAGGCGCCGAGGGTCAACCATCGGCAGCGCGTCAGGAAGGATTGGGCTTTCATAGTATCGGGATGGGGGGGAGAGTAAATCGGCGGTCTTGAATGCTCAAGGTTTTTCGACTTCAAGGCGGGCGGTGATGCGTGATAGCGGATTTCTGGCTGTGAAAAATCAAAATTGACTTGGTTACGGCGAGCAAGCATCATGCGGAGCGCTTTACAGTATTTCTCACAGAGATCGCCCAATGCCGAAACTGCACATCTTGTCAGGCCAGTTGGAGGGGAAGGTTTTTGATCTCCTCGAAGAACGCGTGACCGTCGGACGCGCGCTGGACAACACGATCCGCATGGAGGACGGCACGATCTCGCATCACCACGCGATGTTCGTCCTGGAACCCGACGGCTACCGGTTGCGCGATCTCAATTCCACAAACGGCACCCGCGTCAACGGCATGCGCACGACCGACACGAAGCTGAATAATGGCGACCAGGTCCGCATGGGGTCCGTCGAGATGCGGTATGAGGCCGACATCAAGAAAGTGAGCCAGCCGTTGCCGCCCCAGCAAATGGGCGTCGATATCAACGAGGTTGGCAAAGGCGGCGGGCTTCCGCCCACATTCACTTCAGCTTCGCCGTTTGGCCGAAGAAAACGCGAGGCGGGCGACGTGTGGGGGTGGGCGGTGCTTGGTCTGGCTGCGGTGGCCCTGCTCGTCCTGGCGTGGTTCGCGCTCAAATTCTTCCAGTTGAAGTAGGGGTGCAAAATCCGGTCGGGCGAGCAAATCGCGCATCGCCCGGAGATCTTCAACAAGCTCTCACCTGCTGATGCGATTGGGCGGTGACTGACCCGTTTACTACGGTGTTATCGGTTCGACATCACGCCCTGATTCGCAATGGCGCAGACGATGAGGGTGAAATATTGACAGAGATTTATCGGCTCCCCGCCTGCAGTTGCGTGAGCGCGTTCTGCGCCAGAGGGAAATTTGGATTGAGCCGCAGCGCCTGTTCCAAATGCGCGATCGCTTCCGGGTTCCTGCCCGCCTGCGCCAAGGCGGTCCCCAGATTGTAGTGCGCCTCGGTAAAATCCGGGTTGATCCGTAGCGCCTGCTCCAAATGCGCGATCGCTTCCGGGATCCTGCCCGTCTGCGCCAAGACGAACCCGAGATTGCAGTGTGCCTCGGCGAAATCCGGCTTGATCCGCAGGGCCTGCTCCAAATGCGCGATCGCTTCCGGGATCCTGCCCGCCCGCACCAAGGCGACGCCCAGATTGTAGTGCGCCTCGAGGTAATCAGGCTTGATCCGCAGTGCCTGTTCGAAATGACCGATGGCTTCTTGGACTCTGTCGAGTTGGTAGAGAGCAATTCCCAACTCGTTGTGCACCTCGGCGTAATCGGGCTTGATCCGCAGTGCTTGTTCATAATGCCCGATGGCATCGCCAAGCTTCCCGTCCGCCAAGTAGATAGTTCCCACATTGTTGTGTGCCTCGGCATCATCGGGGTCGATCCGCAGGGCCTGCTCATAGTGCCCAATCGCCTCCCGGACCTTGCCTGCCTGCACCAGAGCATTCGCCAATCTACGGTGCCCCTCGGCGTCATCGGGCAAAATTCTGAGCGCTTTCTCGAAGATTTGGATGGCTTCAGGCACACGGCCCTCAACCGTCAGCACGCCCGCCAAAGCGCAGCCCGCATGTGCGTAGTTCACGACGCTCGCCAACAGGTTAAACGTCACCGAGAAGCCCAGCAGCACACCCCAGCCCCAGCGCGCGGCCCGCCGCCAGACCGGCCGATCAGCCAGCGCGCGCTCCAATCCGAGGATGCCAATCACCGCCAGCAGCAACAGTGCCGGCAGGAAGTCTACGGCATAACGCATGCTCGCGGCGATGAAGGTGCCAACGGTCAACGCGCAAATCCC
>JBEKYJ010000089.1:0-15364 GCA_049511095.1 Verrucomicrobiia bacterium | reverse complement strand
GCGGGCGGCGGCTGCCCCCTCGGGGGCAGGAAGGCAAGAAGGATTGAACAACCACAACCAACAGGAGTAAAACCAGTGCCCAGACTCACCCAAGATTCTGTACAGCTAACGGGTGCAGGTCCGCGGAACGTTGAAGGCAATTGTAGAAAGCTTCGTCAAATTGAAGCACTGTTAACGGCATGAAACTCATCCATCGCGCTGGTCGGCAAAATCATCACCCAAATAAGAAATTCTCATTGAGTGCCGCACCGGAAAAATCCGGCACTACGTCTTGACGCCACCTGCGTACGTCAGCAAGCAGTGAATCCGCTCCGTTGGGAGTATTGAAGTCGAGCCTCTTCACCTGAGAGCATTCCGTTGTACTGGGGTTGGTGGAATACACACGATCCAGAAATGCCTCTGCTTTTCTTCGTAGCGAGCTTACGCGAGGATCATCATCTCCTCTATTGAATCGCCCATCCAAATCTTGGGTGAGAAGGCAGTACCTGATGTTGTTGTCCCTCAGTGCTAGCGCCCAAAAGAGCACGGCGTCATTTCGACTGTGATCGCTCGTCTTGCAGTTGAGCAAAGCGAAAGCCTTCAAAGTGCCTGTGGTGTCTTTGGTCAGAACGACGATATCCGAATCAGGCCACACGCCGGTGGTCGTTTGTGTGCAGCGGCGATTCGCCCTCAATGTCAGGAAGCTTACGATGTTTACGGCCTTCGGGCTGGCCTTTAACCGGTCGCCTTTCACCGCGAGAATGCCTTCACCATTGAGACTCTGGTTTATGAAGTTGCGCATGAATGACTCGAAATTGTTGCCGCTAGCCGCAACCCAACTCTGCCGAGCTTGGTTCGCGTCTGCGGCATTCACCGCTTGATAGTGAGTAATGTAGACGTATTGGACGGCGGCCATCACTTCGTTCTCTGGCAGGCCCAAGGCCTGAACCAATGTCATGATCTTGCCGGCATCGGCGACAGGATTTTTGCCGAACTCCGTCAGCTCGCTTTTGATTTGGCGGTAGACGGCGTCGCTCATGCGGTGTGGCCTTCGGCAGGCCGGTTATCGGTCATTTCAGCAGGGCTTTCTTGCGAGGTGTGTACGGCTTCTTGCTCTCGGCAACCAGTTCCTGGATCGCCTTGCTGGGTGGGAGTTCATCAAAACGCATCTGTTTCATTTCGGCGGCCACGCGTTCCGCTGCGACTGCGCAGTATTTTTTGGAGAGATCGATGTGGACGAAGTGCCGTCCGGTCCTGTGAGCCACGGTGGCGACTGTGCCGATGCCGCCGAACGGGTCGAGAATGACATTGTTACGGTAGCTGTAGAATTTAATCAGACGCTTGATCAACTCTTCGGGGAACGGTGCGGGATGGCCGTTTTCTTTCTGCTCTGGTGCCTTGCGTCCCCGGCGCGGTGGATAGAGGCTATTCAGGAACGGTTGACGGCCTCGGGTTTCGGGCTGGATTGGCCAGAAGGCGTCGGAATACTTGATGAATTCCTCGCCGGTAATGTCGGCATCGGCTTTGTTGCCCTCCAGCGCCCACGAGCCCTTCGAGAATACGAGGACGTATTCCCAACTGGGCACCATGTGCGGGTTGCGCGGGCTTTTCCACGATCCCCAGGCGGTGCGGCGGCGCATGGTCTGTTTGTACCAGAGGATTTCCGTGCGCATGATGAAGCCGAGACGCATTAAGTCTCGCGCCATGTGATAGTGAATCGGCCGAAAGTCCTTGATGCTGGTAGGGGCGATGTTGAGGGCAAATCGGCCACCCGGCACGAGGACGCGGTATAGTTCGCTCCAGAACGACGTGAGCCACTGCAGATACTCTTCGTACGGCATCTTGTCATTGTGTGAGTCGTACTGGAGGCCAACATTATAGGGGGGCGACGTGATCGCGAGATGCACGCATTCATCGGGCATCGCATGTAACGCGGCCCGCGAATCACCACAAATGATTTGGTCCTTCCACCAATCGCCAGAGGTGGAAGGCGGCGGAAATTTGAGAACTCGCGGTAGTCGCCTCATGGAATCTTGCATCGCCTATCTGCGGATGTTTTTAGCAGATGCAGGATGCGATGGCAGCAACAAAGTGTGCACGACCAATGACCTCGCGTCGACAGACGGCTCGGACGGTGGACGGAATGGACGGAGTGGACGGGATGGACAGGTGGGACGAATCAACGTTCAACATTCAACAGTCAACGCACAACTTTCAAAAGGAACGGCCCGCGCTCGACGAGCGCGGCTACAAGGGGGTGGGTGCGGACGGTGGACGGAGAGGTGAGGGGCGATACGGCGCGGACGCCTCGGAGAGGCGTCCCTACCAACGACGGGAAATGAACGACCGACGGCCATAGACCGCCGCTACAGCGGCAAGCCTGTTCAACGGGGCATGCGTGACCAGGTTTGGGCGAGGCGGATGAGGAGGTTGGGGTCGTGGGCGGTGAAGTGGGCTTGTTCGAGGGCGTCGAAGAGGATGGCGCGGACGATGAGGTCGGCACCGGCGGTGTCGAGGCCGGGGCGGGTTGGGTCGCGGGCGTCGTTGAGGCGCTGGAGGTGGTCGAGGACGGCGGTGGATTTTTCGCGGTCGTGGAGTTGGTCGAGCCAGGCCTGGTGGTGGATGCGGTACCATTGGCCGATGCGGTAGCGGCAGGTTTCCTCGGCGGTTTTTTGGTCTTTGGCGGTGCGGGTCCAGATGAGGGAGTAGGGGTCGCCGGTTTTGAGGTTTAAGGCGGGGATATCGCGGTCGGCGATCTGGGCGAAGAGCCACTGACGGAGGGGGATGAATCGCCAGCCGTCGTGGAGTTTGCGGTGGAGTTCTTCGCGGACGTGGGCGGGGAGGGCGGCGAGGTTGCTGCGGGGGGTGCGGAGGGTTGGATTAGAGTTTTTCATAGTGTGCGAGTGTAGGCACAAAGCGGGAAAGAGCGCTATCGCACTTTGGAAGGTTTGGAAGGTTTGGAAGCTTTTCTTTTAGTGTTACGTTTGCTGCTGGGGCACGACATGAGGCGGCTCGCCTTCGGCTCGGTTGCACTCGCTCGCTCCCGCTCGGCTCGGCCTTTGGCTCCCCGACGTTCGTCGGGGCTGCGTCGCGCCGCTCCCAGCGGCTTGGCTTGGAAGGTTTGGAAGGTTTGGAAGCTTTTGTTTTGCAGCCGTAAGTAGCGAGAAATCAAGGGACTGGAGACAAAGACCGGCGGATTCACCAACAAAACACGAAGAAGCCAGTAGCCAAGTAGCCAAGTAGCCGAGTAGCAGAGGGGGCAGGGCAACAGCGATAGGCGAGGCGGCAATAATTGGTTTGGTGGAGTTGCAATGGGCGGGATCGGTCGTAAGTTATGTGTGGGAGAGTCGAGCAACCCTCTCAGTAGCCACGCCTAAAGGGCGGTAGTCCACCCCTGAAGATGGGGGATTGGAACGATTGAGAGTTGAGCCTCGACTCTCCCATTTCTTTGGGGGTCGGGGGTGCGTTTGCCGCGGGAGTACGACGTGCGGCGTCTCATCGGATTCGGCTCCCCCCGCCCCGCGGGGTCGGCTTGCTGCCGTCGGCTGGCGGCGGGGCAAGCGAATCCGGCATTTCACCAAGAAGACACCGAGAGACGGAGTGTTTGTGCCTATGGCGGGCGGAGGGGATACGGCCGGACGCAGGCTAAAGCTTGCGGCTACAGGACAGAAAAGAGATAGTGTTCAAAATTGTTGGGTTAGGGGTGGGGAACCAGTTGGGTGAGGTGTGGGCATGTTCAGTTGGGGTGTCCAGTGCATGTAAGGGGCGGGTGGGGAACCGCCATCGGTAGGGCTAGGGCTGAGGAGCGTCTGAGGCTTGTGAAATATGGGTCCGGTGTTGGTTTTACATGTTCACTCTGGGGTGTCGGGGGTGGTTTGGGCTGGCTTGGAAGCTGCTGGGTATGGTAGATGGATACTTGACATGTCGGGAGCCGTGACGGGCGGTTATTGGGAATCAGGTTTACATGTCGTGTAAAGTTTTCTGGACATGAACAGAGCGAAGATATTGCTGGTGGATGATGAGGTTCCGTGGACGTTGCGGCTGACGGAACTGCTGGTGCGGGATGATTATGAGATGTTTTCGGCGAATACGGTGGCGGATGCGATGTTGTTGATGGATGCGCGGAGCATCGATATCGTGATCGCGGAGGTGAATATGCCGGGGACGGATGGGGCGGCGTTGTTGGAGCAGATGCGGCAGATGTACCCGGAGACGACGGTGATCGTGCATACGAATCGGGCGTCGGTGGATCAGGCGGTGAAGGCGACGAAGCTGGGGGTGTTTGATTACGTGGCGAAGTCGGAGGAGGGGGCGGCGCTGGGAAGGCTGCGGGAGCGGGTACGGGAGGCGGTGCGGGAGATCGGGACGTTGGTGCGGACGGTGACGAGGGATCCGCGGAACCGGGGGATGCTGGCGGTGCCGGTGCAGGGGTTTTATGGGATCATCAGCCAGGACGCGCGGATGCGGGATATTTTCGAGCTGATCCAGACGATTGCGGATAGTTATGCGAATGTGTTGATCGACGGGGAAACGGGGACGGGGAAGGAACTGGTGGCGCGGGCCATCCACGAGGCGAGCGGACGGCACGGGAAGCCGTTTGTGACACTCGATTGCGGCGCGTTGGCGCGTGAACTTTTGGAGAGTGAGTTGTTCGGGCACGAGAAGGGTGCGTTTACGGGCGCGGCGGATCGTCACGTGGGACGGTTCGAGCGTGCGAATACCGGCACGCTTTTCCTGGACGAGGTTGCCAATATCAATCTCAACGTGCAGGCGAAGTTGTTGCGGGTGCTGCAGTCGCGCACGTTTGAACGCGTGGGCGGTTCCAAGCCGATCTCAGTGGATGTGCGGATTATCGCGGCGACCAATCGCCCGCTTGAGGCGATCGTGACCGAAGGAACCTTTCGGGAAGACCTCTATCATCGACTCAATGTGGTGCAGATCGATCTGCCGCCGTTGCGCGATCGCACGGTGGATGTCCCGCTGCTGGCGATGGAGTTTCTGCGACGATTTGCGCGTCAGAACGGGAAGGATTTGCGCGGCTTCACGGACGCCGCGATCGAGGTGTTGAGTCGCTACCATTGGCCCGGCAACGTGCGCGAATTGGAAAACGTCGTGCTGCAGGCGGTGGTGCTCGCCAAGTCGTCGCTCATCGACGCTTCCGACTTGCCTCGGCGCATTACCGAGGCGAAAGCGGTGTTGGGCGCGGCTTCCGCCGCCTTGGCCGATCAGCTTGGGGAGCCCGAAAAACAAATCCTCGTCAACGCGCTTCGCCAACACGGCGGCAACATCAAGCGCACCGCCGAAACCCTCCAAATCAGCCGCACCACGCTGTACGCCAAGTTGAAGAAGTACGAGATCGATCCTGATGTCATTCGCTGATCGCGGCTCGTTGGGGCCGGCGAGCATAGATGGCCGCGACGTCATCGGTATACGCCAGGCTCCAATCCGTGTGCAGCGCCAAGAGCTCGTTCAACGGATGATCTCGCGGGAGGATCGTCCAGCCCACATGGTACTTCGTAAGCACCGCTTCCCAGGCGGGTTTGAGACGGTTCACGTCAGTGAAATCGCGTAACAGTGTCTCGCCGTAGAAGTCGTTCCGTCCATCGATGAATACCTTGCGCTCGGGCAGATAAAGAATGAGGTAGCCGCCCCACGCGTAGTCATTGAACATCTCACCGCTTACGACCTCTGGGTGTGCGCGAAGGTATTTCACGGATGCCACGGGAAAGCGGTTGGTCAGCGCCTCGGTCTCCACCAACGCTTGGCCGCCGACCAGCATCGGTTTCGCAAAAACCATCAGCATCACGATGACGGCCAGGACCAGCAGACTGCCGTGGCCCGCCGTGCGATTCAGGGCGGCGATGTCCCCTGACACCCGGCGGAATGGGCCTGTCCACGCCAGGTGTTGAGCGTCCGAGAGTGCCGCGGAGAGATGCTCGGCAAATATCGGGGTGACGATCAGCGCGAAGATCGGCACGTTGCGCACGGCGTGCAGCCCCGAGTACAACCAGAAGGCAATGAGGAGAAGATCCGCTACTGAGAACGATCGCCTCAACGCGACCAACAAAACGCCAAGCACCAGTAATTGCAGCAGTAACCCATCCATCCCTCCGGAATGGAAGTTAACGGATTTCCACTCGTTTGTGAAATACGCCTGGTAAGGAGTCCGTAAGAACCCGAGGATGTGCTGATGGAGCTTCCACCCGTTGGGGTTGACAAGCGTTGCGAGCGCGCAGGCCGCCCCCAGAATCACGAGCGTGGTCACTCGGCGTCGAGCCGCCGCGCGAGCCGTTGCGTCGTCCGCGATCCAGCGCACCGCGTTGCCGAAAAGATGAATGCCGATGAGCGCGAGTCCCGACAGAAATCCGCCGTGGAGGTTCGTCCATAACGCGGTGAAGGGCACAAGCCGCGCGAAAAGCTGTCGCGGCTGCACGCGGTCGCGATCAAACCACCGCAGTTGCCAGGCGAAAACGACAACAAACAAGAGCGTGTACAAGTGGGGCCGCGCCAGCCAATGCGTGGTGCACGTTCTCGCCGCCAGCAGCACCAGCAACGTCGCGAGCAGAACCTCGCTTCCCTCGGCCAACAATTGTTGGTGCAACAGCGCCAGAGTTGTGGCGATGAGCAGCGCCGCGACGAGGACGATCCCATTCCAACCCAGCGCGTTTCCCGCCACGGCGAAGACCACTTCGCTCAACCATTCCTTCGACATCATTGGCTCACCCGCGCGCGTATGTGAAAACGGGTCGCTACGAATGATGGCACGGTGTTCGAGCATCCAGTTGCCGGTTTGCCAGTGCCAGCACGGGTCGCCATCGGCGTTGACGAGCACCTGTCGCCAGTCTGTCAGCAGGAGCCCGAAAAAGAAAACGAGCCAGATGCACTGGGTGAGAGACGGCAGCCACCAACGACGGGACGGGAGCGGTTGCTCATGGAGGGGAGAGTCGGTCATGGTACGCGCGAGAAGACGAGAGCCTGCTGATTGGAGAACACCCGAGACCAATGCGGGCTCAGTTCCAGAACGCGATTCAGGGGATGTTGCACCGGCAGAATCGTCCAGCCCACATTGTATTTGGCAAACACGGCTTCCCAGCCGGGCTTCGGTTCGTTGGCGGTGCGAAACTCACGCACGAGCCCGACGCCGTAAGAATCAGTGCGACTGTCAATGAAGGGCTTTCGTTCCGGCAGCGCGAACTCGAGGTAGCCGCCCCACAGGAAGCAGTTGAACATTTCGCCATGGACCGCATCGGGGTACGTTCGCAAGTAGTCCACAACGGCGGTCGGGTACCGACTCGGCGGAAAATCGGTCATGAGCAGGGGTTCGCCGCCGGCGATTTTGGGTTTGGCCACGACCAGCAGCAGGCAAAGGACTACGGCGATGACGGTGGCGTCATCGACCGCTTGTCTGGCTGCTGATACGCGTGCGGTCGATTCGCGGTACAACGGTCCCCACCATGAGTCAGGATTGGCTTGCATGGACTCCGTAAGCCATTGTGCCAACAACGGAGTCACGACCAGCGCGAAGAGGGGAACATTGCGCGCCGAAAATAGGGCGAGACAACCCCAGCCGCCAATCAGCAGCACATCCGTCGCGCACAGTTTGGGACGAATGATCATCAGCGCGGCTGCCAGCAGAAACAGCAGCAACAGAAACCCGCGGGCACCGACGGTGTGGAAGTTGGGCGAGGCGAACTCGGTGGTCACGGTGGAAAGCTCGCGCGATTGCATGAAGCTGAAAATGTGGGTGTGCAGTCCCCAGCCGTTCGGGTTAGCCAGCGATGCCACACCACACGTCAGCAGGAGGCCGGTCAGGATCATCGATTTACCCCGGAATGTGCCATGACGCCGCGCGTCGATGGCGGTGCCGAGTGCGTGCATCGCGATCAGCACTAGGCCTGTCATGAACGCGCCGTGGAGGTTGACCCACAGGATCATCAGCGCTGGAAGCAACACGAACAGCCGTTGCGCGGCGACACGCCCCAGTTGAAACCAGCGCAATTGCCAGGCAAACACGAGCGTCAGCAGGTGCGTGAACAAGAGCGGGCGCGCCAACCAATGCATCGAGCAGGCAAGCATCGCTACGAGCAGGAGACCGGTGGCGAGCACCGGGTCGCAGCTTTCCGCCAGCAGTTGGCGGTGAAGGAGCCAAAAGCATGACGCAATGAGAGTGGCGGCCAAGAGTACGATCCCTCCCCAATCGAACCATCGGGCGGCGGCAGCAAAGAGCACCTCGCTGAGCCATTCCTTCGCCATGGACGGCCCGTGGTGCGTGTGCAATAGGGAATCCTCGCGGACGACGGCGCGATGCTGGATCATCCACTCGCCGAGTTTGCGGTGCAGACCGGGATCGCTGTCCGCGCTGAGGAGCACGATGCGGGCGCTCGTCAGGTTCAACCCCAGAAACAGCACGATCCAAATCATGGCGCTCAGGGATGGAAGCCACCGGCGGGCGGGCGCAGGGACATTGGGAGGAGCATCGTTCACGGTCGCTTGCAGTAAATGGTGGCGACCTTGTTCGAGTAGGCGCGTTCCCAATCGGGCAGTAGCGCCAGCGCGAGGTTCAAGCGATGCTCGGTCGGCAGCAACGTCCAGCTTACGTGGTACTGTTGGAGCGCCTGCAGCCAGTTCGTGCGTAGTGCGGAGGTGTCGTCGAATTGGCGGATCAACGCCTCGCCGTAGAAATCCGTGCGACCATCCACGAACGTGCGATGTTCCGGCAGCGCCTGCAGCAGGTACCCGCCCCAAACGTACTGATTGAACATATTGCCGCCGAACTGTTCCGGGTGCTTCTTGATGTAATCAACCGCCTCGACGGGCCATTTCTCCGGCGGCATTCTCGTCGGGCGTGGAATCACCGCGATGGCCACGACGGTCGCCACGCTGACCAGCAGCCAGGCACGCGATTTCTCGCCCGTCTCGCGCAGCCGATCTGAAAGGCGGCTCACCCAGGACGGCGATGCTTCCGCGAGCGCCGTCGCGAGGATCGGCGCCGTGAAAATCGCCAGCAGCGGGACGTTGCGTCCGAGGTACAACGCGAAATAGGTCCAGACGATGAGCAAGATTCCCGAAGCCGGCGACAACCGCGGCCGCACCAGCGCGAGCGTCAGAAACGTGAGGGTCAGCCAGGCCAGGAATCCGCGCGAGTCCGGAGAATGAAAATCCGTGGACGCGTATTCCATCAGCCAGTTTGTCAGGTAATCCGAGCGGAGAAACTGAAGGTTGTGAATGTGGAGGTGGTAGGTGTTCGGGTTAAGCAGCGACACCAGCCCACAGAGCAGCGCCACGCCGGTCAACACGTTGAGCTTGCGCCGCGCCACACCCCATCGGGCGCGGTCCGTCCGGGCGCGCACCAGTTCCACCGCGGCACCGAGCCAGTATGCGCCCAGCGTGATGAAGCCGGCAAGATAACCCCCATGCAGGTTGACCCACAACAGCGTGAGCAGGCCGAGAGCGATGGCCAAGCGACGGGCGGATTCGCCACGGGCGAACCGGCGCAGCGCGTCGCCCCACAAGACGGCGAGGAGAAAACTGAAGGCATGCGGTCGCGCCAGCCAATGCGTGCACGCGGCCCAGGCCGCGATCAACACCACAAAAACCGCCACGGCATGATTGCCCGTTTCCCGCAGCAATTGACGATGGAGCAAAGCGAATGTGGTGGCGATCACCAGTGCGGCCACGATGCACAATCCATACAGTCCCGCCAGGCGGCCCGCCTCGGCGAAAATGATTTCCGATAACCATTCCTTGGAGACGATGGGCCAGCCGAAGCGGGTGTGGGAAAACACATCGGTGCGAATGATGTGGCCGGTTTGCAGCATGTATTCGCCGACGCGCCAGTGCATGCACGGATCACCGTCGCCGGAGACCATCATGGTGCGCCACGGATTGGCGAGCAGGATCAACAGGATGACCAGCCACAACCACTGCGTGAGTGAGGGCATGAGCCACGGCAACACGCCGCCGGGCGACGGCGGGTCGGAGTGTGGTTGCGGGCGAAGCTTGGCGTCCGAAGGATTTGCGTTCGCAGCCATCGGGCACAGCTTACGGAGCACCGCCGCAATCTTCAACGTCGAACTGCGGCGGGACGGCGCAGGACCGCAACCGAAGAGTAAGGGCGACGGCGGCACTCGACTTTGTTGGGCGGGCACGGTAGAGAAGATGATCGTGAATCGGCAACGTGGAACTGCAGGGCGCGACGACGGAGTAACATGGTGGCGTTGGCTGGCGGCGAATTTGGCGCCGAATCTGCGGGTGTTGCTGTTGGTGGCGCTCGGCTGGGCAATGGAATTGGCGCTGCTTGGTTGCGTACGCGACAGTATTTACGTCGCGACCAGGTGGACGCGGTGGGTGGCGGTGGCGTTCGTGACCTGGTTTTGGGTGACGATAGGTTGGGTCATGTGGCTGGCCGCGAGCCGATTGCGGCATCGGCTGGCCCGCGTGTTTTGGAGCGGGCTCCTTGCCGCCGGCGGCGCGCTGTATGGGCTTAGCTGGGGGGTGTATTTGCGCACGAGTCGGTTTCTCGACTGGGACGCGCTACGTTTCTCGGTAGGCAACTTCCGCCTGCTATGGATGTATGTCCGACAGGCCGAACACGGTGCGTGGTACGGCGCGGCAGTGATCCTGATGGCGGCAGGCGCGGCGATGATCGGGAGTGGATCGTGGCTTGCCAATGGAAGATGGTCAATTGATGATAGTGATTTGGCAGATCTGCGCCGCGGGCAACGGGTAACCTGGTACTGCCTTGGGTTGGCGGTAATGCTGCTGCTTTTGCAGAGCAGTATGAACCCGAACATTCCTGTAATAGCGCGACGGCAGGATGCCCTTCGCGACTGCTTACATCCTGTGGTTACGTTGGCAAGCGGTTTGGTTTCGTCACCAGCGGAAGATCGTATCAGGCCATGCATTGATCCATCCGAATTGCGGCCGTTGGCGCAGGCAGAGGCGTGGAACAAGATGGCGCGCGTGACCAACCGTGCGAACGTGGTTCTGATCACCGTTGAGGCGATGCGCCACGACGTGGTAGGGCTGCGGCATCAAGGACAGGAAGTGACGCCGGCGATGAACGAGTTGGCCAATGACGGCGTGCGCTTTACACGGGCGTACTCGCAGGCGACGCACACAGACTACGCGACCACGGCGTTGTATTCTTCGCTCTTTCCGTTGCGAACGCCGCGGCATGTGTATTTTCACGGGAACGATCCATGGCCGAAGACACTATTCTACGATATCCTCAAACCCGCCGGCTACGCGACCGCGATTATCTCGTCCCAGAATGAACGGTGGGATGGCATGGACAATTTCCTCCAAACTCCGGGGCTGGATCTACTTTACGATCCCCTACGCTGCGACACGCCGCCGCGGGGTGACCTTATCTTTGACAATCTTCCCGACGCCCAGACGGTGGACAAGGCAATTTCGTGGGTTCGAGATCAGGGATCGCGCAACCTGCCGTTCTTTCTCGGGTTGAACCTGCAGACATCGCACTTTCCGTACAAGCTTCCTGCGGACGCCAGGAAGGTCTTTCAGCCATCGACGATTGATTTTCCAACCTCGTTCTTCGAGTACCCCATCGAGAAAGTCGAGGTCGTGCGCAATGCGTATTACAATGCTCTACACGAGTGTGACCGGCAGATCGGGCGGCTGGTGGAGGTATTGCGCGCGAATGGCCAACTGTCTCGGACGATCATTATCGTGACCGGCGACCATGGCGAGGCGTTCTACGAGCGCGGTTACGTCACGCACGGACGCGAACCGATTGAGTCGGTGATCCGCACGGCTTGCCTGGTCTACGCGCCGGGCACGATCGCGCCTCACGTGGATGATTACCCCGTTGAACTCATCGATCTCCTGCCGACGGTGCTGGGGTTGCTGGGGTTGCCGCCGCACCCGGATTTCCAGGGCATCGACGTGCTGGCCCGCAATCGGCCGGCCCTCGCGCAACGGCTGCTGTTTTTTCACGTCGAAAACCCGGTGGCGCGCAGCGATGCCGTGCTGTGGATGGGCCGTTGGAAGTTCTCGCATGATCGTCAGTACCGAAACGAGAGTCTGTTCGACGTGGAAACCGATCCCGACGAGATGGACGAACTCAGTGCGCGGCGTCCGCAACTGACGCGTTCGTTGCGCGAAATCGTGCTGACGTGGCGGCGGCGGCAGTTGGCGTACTATCGGTTCCCGATGTATTACGAGCGATATTTCCCGCCGTCACCGCCTGCGGCCCCCGCGCCCGGGGAATGAGCCGGGAGAGATATTGAAGGACGCAGCCATCGCGCACAGCTTACGGAGCGCCGTCGTAATCTTCAACGTCGAACTGGGCGGGGTGCTGTGATAGGAAGGGCAGGAAGGGAGCATAGGCCATGGACCGATGGCGACAATTGAGGCAGAATCGCTTACTGGACGCGGGGGTATTCTTCATCGCGTTGCTCTTTGTCGTTAAGATCGCGGCGGTTCTTCCATCACGGGTGTACCAAGACGATTTTGCGTATTTCTATTTGCCCGGCAAGATGTTGTTGCAGGGTGAGAACCCGTATACGACCTCTCTACGCACGATCGAGAAGCAATACGGATTCCCATCCTCGGAGCGGATCCCCACTGCGGCAAGTCCTCCGCCGTTGTTGTGGCTTTTTGCACCGGTGGCGCTACTGGAAGTGCGGACGGGATTCTTCGCGTGGGTTGCCGTCCAGTCAATCAGCTTGTGCTGGGTTTTCTGGTTGACCCGGCGGTTGCTGGACGCTCAGATGTCGCCGCGGGTTTGGAGATTATTTTGCGCGGGAGTGCTCAGCACGCAACCACTGTTCTATCACTTCGCCTATTCCCAGGTGCAACTGATCGTCGCGCTGATTGTGCTCACCGCGTTTGCGTGGCATCGGGTTGGCAAGCACACGGCGGCCTGTCTGGCCGTAACGGCGGCGGGGTTCCTGAAGTTGTTTCCATTTGCTTTGTTGCCGTGGTTCGTGTGGCGAAGCCGCGGAGGAATCCGACAGAAAACCGGTCGGGTGATTGTCATTGCGGTCGCGGTCGCCGTCACCATCTGGTTGACCGGTTTTGGCTTGTGGGATGATTTCATGACGCATGGGATGAAGGTCGTCGCAGCCGCGGCCATCGACCATACATTCAACTGCTCGCTGCCGTCATTTGTGACGAATCTCGGGAGGTTGGTATTTAGTTTTTCGGTTTCCTCGGCGACCGGACACGTCTGGTACAGGGCGGGCATGATCTCCGGCCTGGTTCTGCTCGGAGCGGGTTACGTCATGTGCCTCGGAAGGGTGCGGAGCCAGATGGCTGAGTTTTGCTTGTTGAATGCAATCGTGCTGGCTGGGGACCTAGTTTGTTGGGGGCATTATCTGATTATGCTGATTTTTCCGACAGCCGTCGCCGTCGCCTGGGTTGTGAAGCATCCGTCGGTTCGTCGCTGCGTCTGGTTGTGTCTTACTCTCTTGCTGTTAAATAGTGTTGATCTGGTCACCAATCCCGTTTTCAGCCCTTATCCGTGCCTGCGGTTCCTGGCGAACTACGTCCCCCTTGGGGGTCTGTGCATGCTAATTATCTTCTTTGTGAAGGAATCAAGCCATGCGGATTGGCCGGCGTTCTTCGCGGAACGCTCGGAGTCCTTGACCAACCGATTCAGATGAGTGGTCGCGACTCAGATGTTTACTGGTGAACTGTGGCAGGGCGGCGCAGGATGGCAATCAAGTAGAAGAAGCCGACGAGAACGACCAGCGCGCGGATTCAAGCAGAGGTTTCTCATTACTGCAACCAAAGTTTTTTTGGTTTGAACTAGAGCCGCGCGCAAAACTCTGCTAGTGGAATCGCGATGGAATGCGCACGATGATCAGCGAGTTCTGGCGGCGGCTGGCGCGGAATCGAATCTTCGATATCGCGGCAGTCATGGTCACGATGTCGGCAGTTGTGCTGTGGTCCGTGAGGGTTCCGCCACGCTGGTCTGATTTCGATTTCAATCATTATTATGTCGGCAGCCGGATCCTGTTGAAGGGGCAGAATCCCTACACGACACCGCTCAAGACAATGAGCCAGGGACTGGGGTTCAGGTTTTCCGAGGAATACCCGATTGCCGGGTACCCGCCTGGTTTTCTCCGGTTGTTTGAGCCCTTGGCGGCGTTGCCGCCACGGGTTGCCTTTGCCGTCTGGGTGTCGATGGAAATCGGTTGCCTAGTCGTCATCTTGTGGCTGACACACCGGTTGCTGGGCGAGAGATTATCCGCGCGGGGTTGGCTGTTTGTCGTCGCGCTGACCATCTGTTCACGAACCGTAACCTATCAACTTTTCTACTCGCAGATACAACTATTGCTGGCCGCCTTGGTGCTCGCCGGCTATGCAGCGCACCGCGCTGGCAAACATGGGTGGGCGTGCTTGGCGGTGGCCATCGCGGGAATTCTCAAATTCTATCCGTTCATCCTGCTGCCGTGGTTCATCTGGTCCAGTGGTGGTGTGCGCGCGCGTTTGTATCGAGTGCTGGGAGTGATCGTGTTCATCGTTGCGAGCGTCGCCTTGACAGGGCCCGATCTCTGGCGCGATTTCCTGCAACACGGGATCCCCATGGCGGTCGGGGAAGAAATTGGGCGAAACTTCCACTTCTCACTGCCGGCCTTGGTGACGAATCTTGGCTACGCGTATCATGATTTCCATCCCTCCCCAGCCGTCAAACAGTGGTGGTGGTTCGTAGGAACCATGACGGGCTTGATGGTCATCGCCAGTGCCTACTGGGTGTGTGCGGCGACGCCGCGCGATCCAGAAGCGCAGTTCAGTCTTTTGTGCGTGGTCATGTTGATCGGGACGGTCACGGTGCAGGGCCATTACTTTGTTTTCCTGGTGTTTCCGCTGACCGTGGCGGCGACCCGCATTGCGGCCAAGCCCACCCCGGCGCGCGTGGTCTGTTTGATGCTGCTGGTGCTGGCGGTGAACTGCATCGATCCACCCGATTTGGCGCTTCTCTGGCGGCACCCGGTCTTGTACTTTCTCGTCGGCGACATTCCGCTTTACGGACTTCTTGGGTTGGGGGTCTTCTTTGGGCGCGAGTTATGGGGCCGTCAAAAGTCGACTCCCATCCTTGCCAATGGATGAGGCCGACCGGCGACGTCACCAACCAGGTGACGTGGTCCGCGAAAACGGTCGCCGAGATCGCGCCAAAGATTTTTCCGGGGTGGTGTCCAGAGGGCAGTTTGAACAGCAAAGAGACAAATACGATCCGTAGGAAGACGCCGGAATTAGACAGGTCCGACGTTGTGGTGGCGGTCCTGCTATTCGCCGCAGCCCTGGTGTTGCGAGTGCCCTTTCGAAGCCAGATGGCTTATCACTGGGACAGCGCGCAGTTCGTGTTGTCCATCAAGGAATACGACATGCGGTTGAGCCAGCCACATGCACCGGGCTA
>JBEKYJ010000088.1:0-15385 GCA_049511095.1 Verrucomicrobiia bacterium | reverse complement strand
AATCACGGCAAAGAGTTTATCAACGGTGAGCGCGTTCAGGTGCGGGAGATCAGCGGCGGCCGTATCACGCTCACCGACGGCCGGGTGCTACCTGGCACATTCAACACCTTCACCCACGGCTACGCCGTCACCTCGCATTCATCGCAGAGCAAAACCGTCGATGACGTGCTCTTGGTCGCATCGTCACGGTCCTTCAGCGCGGTGAACCGTGAACAGTTCTATGTTTCCATTTCGCGCGGGCGCAAGTGTGTCCATGTGTTCACCGATGACGCCGAACTGCTCGCGCGTCGCGTGACCGATTCGCACGAACGCAAGGCTGCCGTTGAACTTCAAGGCTTGCGCGATGAGCTGGCCAAACTCGGCTTCCTGCGACAACCGGAGCAAGTGCAAAACACCAGCGCACCGGTGTCCACGGTACACCAAGATTTCCGCACGATGCGCCCGATGCGTCAGTCGCCGCGAGTGTTTCGCGTCACGCGTTTGTCTCCGGTGCAACGGCTCGCACAGGTGGCCGAAGATGTGCAGCGATGGCTTCGCGAACGGTCCGTCATTGAGCAAAAGGAAACTGTCATGACCAAGTTTGAGCAAACGGAGTCCATCAAACAAGCTGAGTCCATAAAACAGGCTGAATCCGTCAAACGAACCAGCGGCCTCAAACGATCTCGCACGGTCAAGGAAGCTCTGCAGCAAGAGCAGTCCGCCCGCCGCAAGCTGCGTCGGGGCATCACCCCGCCTGGAAACATCGGCCACTCTCGCGGCATTGGTGTCTGAACTCTCAACCTCGACCATCAACGAAGGATCAATCCATGCACCCCATCAAAGACGACTGCTACACCACCTCCGTCAAGTATTGCGCCTGCATCGAGTTCCATCTCGACGAGGAGCGCCGGCGTGGCTTCCACACCAGTCAGTTGATTGATTACACCCTGGAACCAAACCCGGACGCCGGCGAAGACAAGAACGCGCCGCCGCAAAAACTCGCACTCGCCTTCTCCACCGCCGATGTGGTGATTTTGGGCTGGCGTCTCGGCCGGCTGGCCGATTTGCTCCGTGAAAACAATCTTGCCACGGTCCACGTCCTGTCCAAACGCTATGCCGATCTCGACCGCGCCAGACCCTTCGTCGCTTCCATCATCATCACCCCGCTCAGCAGAAGCCCGTCGTAGGGTGGGCTGTGCTAGACAGCCGATGGGGGTCTGCCTGCTGAACTTCCGGTAGCCCGTAAGCGGCCTGCCCCAAGGAGCGGCGGAATCTGCTCGCCCAAACCGTCGCAGTGGCTTGCCCGGCACGGCGGGCTTGTCGAACCGGCGTTGGCTGACTACACTCCGCCGCGATGGCTGAAACTGAGAAGGCAGGAAAGAAAATCTGGATCGGCGTTGCGATCCTTGTGATTGGCACTGCGCTCACAGGGTATTTCGTGCCGTGGTTGTGGGCGTCTGTTTTGATTCCGAGTGCAAAGGCAGTCGGCAGATTCGGCGCGGCAATCGGCCAGCACCTGACATCCAGCGTAACCGTTTCGTGGTGGTCGTTGTGGATTCTGATTGTCCTATCCGCTGTCGTTCTATTGCAGGTCGCGGCTTTCTTCCGGCGTCAAATGACGGCGGCGGATCGCGATTCGCCGCAGGGCCTCCATCGCGAGGATTTCAGGACGCTCAATTACGAAGGCATACGGTGGATTTGGAAATATAGTTTTTCCGGGGAAGTCCTCGACATTGTTGCGCTTTGCCCTGTTTGTTCCTACCAACTTGATCTAAAACACGACGCTCGGCCTAACCCGCACACCATGATCGGCCTAACTGATGTCACTATCTACTGGTGCGATCACTGCAACGTCGTAAAAGCCCAACTGGACGGAAATCAAAAGGCAATTACCGTTCGTGTTCACAAAGAGGTTCTCCGTCTGTTCAACTCAGGCGAGTGGGAGGAGGTAGTCCGCCAACAAATGACCGCTAGGTCACAGAACAACCCACAACCATGAACAGATCTTTGCTGGAACACTTGCCGGAGATTGTGCGGAACGGGAAAAGGCGGGCGGAGCAGATTCTGGAATCGCTCGAAGGGAAGACGCGGATCGGGTTGCAGACGCGCGAGTTGGTGACGCCGGCACGCGACTCGAACTGGAAGGAGTTCGCGGCGGTCAAGACGGCGGGAAAACCGGGTGCGACGGTTAGAGCGTCGTCCGCGACGCGTGGAGCGCCGCACGCGAGGCCTTGAGGGGCGTCCGCGCGACATTGAACGCCGTCCGCGAGGAATTTAGTGGCTGATTATCAGTGACTTACATAGATTTTAGCCCGCCGGACTTATTTTGAAATAAGTCCAGGCGCGGAAGCCGTCGGGAGGCTTGTCGAAAGTGCGCTGACTGACTAGACTGCGCGCCAATGGCGTACTCAGAAATACTTCAGGCATACGCAACCCGAAAATTGGATCAGCCACTTCGGGATGTCTCCTTCAAGGAAGGCGATACCGTGCTTCTCACTGGTCACGGATGGCTATGAAACCATTCACAGGACAGGCAACGCTGCACATTGCAGGTCAGCAAGCTAATGTGCTTTTGTCACTCGATATGGATACCGGTTCCTTTGAAGCGGAAATGCCTGTCGGTTTGTTTCCCGACGAGTTGCTACATCAAGGTGACGGAGAGCCCAAAGAAGTTGCCATCACAGGCCTCCGAATCCACCTGCCAACGGGGACGCTTCTTGCGAATGAGATGAAGGATCTCCGGCTCGATGGAAATAGCTACGTACAGAATTCCATCAATACATCCCCCATTTCCCTTGCTCTAAACCTAGCGAATGATCGCTCCGGGACAATCCGTGTTTCTCTCCGCGCTAAACCTGCAATGGTTCATTTACGACATGAGCCCCCTTTGACTGACAAATGTGAACTCTACTTCCTCAACAACTTCTTTAACTTCATGCCGATGACGTTGAAGCACAACACCACTGACCTGTCTTTCCTTCCTCGGAAACAATCTCTTTCAATCATTTCACCCGCCGACATCCGCCCCGCATCAAAACGTCTCGGATTGGCATGGTCTGTATTTCAAGGTGCGCATGTTACACACACCGCGTCCTACTGGGATTCGACCGTCGATCTCGCCATCCGGAAGCCTCGGGCATACAACCGCGGCCATGACTTGTTCCGCGGCTGGGATAACGCGCAATCGCTCCTTCAACAACTTATCGACACTTTCCTTTGGATGAGCGAAGACGAGTTCAACGGCTGGTTGAAGGCAGTCCGATTTTACCTCGAAGGGTTGAACGATGATCTTGACTACGATGTACGCATCGTGGACTTCATGGTGTTCATCGAGATGTTTGATACATCCGATACAATGAGCAAGCAGACGATTGCTCACGCTTTCGATGTTTCGACTGAATTCGCCGATCTTGTTGTGCGGATGCGCAACAAGCTCGTGCACGAACGGATGACCTTGTGGCGCGCTCTTCCTCGGGTCCACAGCGACATCCTGCAGTATCAGCAAGATTGGCGTTGCCCCGAGATCGACTTCACGTCTCGGAACTATGAAATGCTGTGTATCCTCTTCTTCTTGCACCTACATCGTATGGTCAATACCTTCATCGTCAAGACTGTGAAGTACTCAGGTAAGTACGATGATTGCGCAGAACTGATCAAAAGCATTACAGGGAAGATGGTCTAACGTGAACAAATCTTTGCTGGAACAGTTGCCAGAGATTGTGCGGAATGGGAAACGGCGGGCGGAGCAGATTCTGGAATCGCTGGAAGGAAAGACGCGGGTCGGGTTGCAGACGCGCGAGTTGGTGACGCCGGCGCGCGACTCGAACTGGAAGGAGTTCGCGGCGGTCAAGACGGCGGGAAAACCGGGCGCGACGGTTAGAGCGTCGTCCGCGCAACTTCGAGCGGTGTCCGCGACACGTGGAGCGCCGCACGCGCGGCCTTGAGGGGCGTCCGCGCGACATTGAACGCCGTCCGCGAGGAATTTGGTGGCTGATTATCAGTGACTTACGTGGGTTTTAGCCCGGCGGACTTTTTTTGAAATAAGTCCGGGCGCGGAAGCCCGGGAGGCTTGTCGAAGTGGCGCTGACTGACTAGACTGCGAACGGATGGTGTACTCGGACATACTTCAGGCATACGCGACCCGAAAGTTGGATCAGCCACTTCGGGATGTCTCAATCAAGGAGGGCGATACCGTGCTTCTCGCTGGTCACGGTTCGCTACGCACAGGAGAGGACGGAAATCTTGTTGTGGAATTCATCACGAACGGCCGTTTTCGTGATTTTGTAAAGGATTCCAAACCGGGCGAAACAATCTTCCCAACCGCACAGCCGGTTCTCGAAGCTCTTATGGAGGATAAGAGTAAATTGCGGGCTTATGTCTCTCGTTCATCCCCCTCCTCATGGACGGGGGTCGGTGGACGAATCACATTTTCTCCTTGGGAGGTGGAAATACACATTGACCATCCGGTGAAATTCGGCACGGGTATAATGGGATTGCTTACTCCATTTTCGACAGAACTCGCGAATACTTCCTCGTTCATCAAAGATGACAACCCGATGTTTGGACGCGAAGAGCTGTACTCTTGGCTAAAACTTGATTTGAATGGCGCATCCGTAGGGTTGCGCAAGGAGGATAGCGGGTTGTACCGACTGTCATTCGTGGAACACGGGACAAAGTCTCCAGATGTCGTGAAACATGCTGAGGCGTTTTTGACTGCATTAAGTTTTCTGGTTGGCGAAGCCGTTTCGTGGCTTGCGTTTTCAACGTTTGAAGGTGCGTCGGAGATTATCCGGTTGCGACAGCCTAATAAGAAACGGGGCTTATTGCAGCAACCTCTTCCCGTGCGCCCCACGCATCTTGTCGGAAATCCGGAATCAGATGTCCTAATCAAGGGAACGGCTTTTTTTCATGCGAACGCTCCCGTGGGACACTGGTTAATGCTTTGCTGGAACGTGACTGGTGGATATTTCCCGACCGAGTGTCTAGTCGTATCTTCGGTTGTCGAGTCCCTTGCGAAGTTCATTACCAAAGACGCGCCGCAGGCTGCGACGCTGAAACCGGAGCAAGAGACTTTTGATGGATTCAAAAAGGTTTGTGTGACCGTGCTGCAAAACCAAGAGGACACGAAGAGCAGCAGGTTTCTACAACGCATATTGAATCGAATCAATTCGACGGATTACCTGCGATACAAAGAATCTATCAAGAGGGCCGGTGAGATTGTACGTCCCGGTGACCCGATAGTGATTTCAGATGAAGAGATAGGTGAATGGAGCGAACTTCGGAATTCTACTGCGCATGGCGACTTCCAAACTGGGCAGGTGTCGGATGCTGCGGTTTTGGAGCAAATGCGCCGGTATGATTGCTGTGTGAACATCATCAACAAGCTCGTATTGGGCTTGATTGGCTACAAAGGGCCATTCCGCGATTACAGCAAACCGAACTATCCCAACGGGACGCTATGAACAAATCTTTGCTGGAACAGTTGCCGGAGATTGTGCGCAACGGGAAACGGCGCGCAGGGCAGATTCTCGAATCGCTCGAAGGCAAGACGCGGATCGGGTTGCAAACGCGCGAGTTGGTCACGCCGGCGCGGGATTCCAACTGGAAGGAGTTCGCGGCGGTGCGGGCGGCGGGCAAACCGCGCGCGACAGTTGCCGGGGAGATGCCGCTGGTTAACGATCTTGCCGGGCAGGGCGAGTTGACCGGCAAGGGCTCGCAGTCTTGGTTAAACCGGCTGGTTTACGGGGACAATCTGCTGGCGATGGCGGCTCTGTTGGCGGGCGATGAACAAACGCCGTCGCTGCGCGGGAAAATTGACCTTTTCTACATTGACCCGCCGTTCGACTCGAAGGCGGACTATCGGACGAAGATCACGCTTCCCGGTGGCGACGTGGAGCAGAAGCCGACCGTCATCGAGCAGTTCGCCTACTCCGACACGTGGGCCGACGGCACGGCCAGTTATCTCGACATGATCGTCCCACGCCTCTGCCTCATGCGCGAACTGCTTTCCGAGCACGGCTCACTCTACGTGCACCTCGATTGGCACGTCGCGCATTATGTGAAGTTGGCTCTCGACGATATTTTCGGGAAGGATTTGTTCGTAAATGAAATCATCTGGAAGAGAACTTCCGCCCGAAGCGGATCGAGTCGTTGGGGCAACATACATGACACGCTCTTTCTGTATGCGAAGTCAAACAATGTTCTTTGGAACGTGGTGTATCAAGACTACGAACAGGAATACTTGGACAGCAAGTATCGGTACTCTGATGCCAGAGGCGTTTATCGCTTGGACAATCTCTTCGCGCCGGGTGTCACAAGCGGTGACTCTAGCAAGCCGTGGCGGTCGTATGACCCAGCGAAGATCGGCAGACATTGGGCGGTCCCAATGGAAGCCTTGAAATCCGTCTTGGGTGACAAAGATCCCGGAGAAATGACAAGCGCGCAGAAACTCGATTTGCTTTGCGAGCACGGTTTCATACAACTACCACGCAAGACTGATGGTAGCGGCTTTCCACAATTCAAGCGATACCTCGCCAAAGGCACTCCCATCCAAGATGTAATCACTGATTTGTCGCCCATCAATTCGCAGGCGAAAGAGCGACTCGGCTACGACACCCAAAAGCCGGAAACGTTGCTTGAGCGAATCATCAAAGCGTCGTCGAACGAAAGCTCGCTGGTCGCCGACATCTTTGGGGGTTCCGGCACGACGGCGGCGGTGGCAGAGAAGTTGGGGAGACGTTGGATTACTTCCGATTTAGGTAAACCGGCGTGCATGATCATGCGGAAGCGACTGATTGACCAGGACGCGCGGCCATTTCTGTTTCAGGCCATTGGCGATTATCAGGTGGAGGCGGCGCGTTCGACGTTGGGGCGCAAGTTCCGCGTCGGCGATCTGGCACAGATCGTTCTGGGGTTGTACGGCGCGTTGCCGTTGCCGGCGGAGGACAATCCTGGTCGCAACCTCGGCAAGGTGGCGGAGGGGCGGACGCTGGTGTTTGTGGATTCGCCGCAGAAGTTGACGGGGCTGGCGACGTTGAAGCGGGCGCAGGAGCTGCGCGGGTCATTGTTGGGCGGGTGGGACAAGGTGGTGGTGTTGGGCTGGAATTTTACGGCGGACATCGGGCACGCGATTACGGGGTTGAACGACGCGAAGCTGGAGGTGTTGGTGATTCCGCCAGACCTGCTGGATCGATTGAAGAAGAAGGGCGACAAGCTAAAGCCGGAGGAAGTGCGGTTCTCGACGCTGCAATATCTGACGGTGAAACCCATCGAGCGGAAGACGCTGGCGAGCGGCGAGGCGGTGACGGTGGAGTTGGACAACTACGTGTTGCTGTCGCCCGACGCACTGAATCTGGAGGCTAAGGACAAGGAGCGGCTGCAGGCTGTGGTGAACCGCGATCCGCTGGCGTTGATCGAGTATTGGAGTGTGGATCCGGATTACGACGGGGAGATTTTCCGGTCAGTCTGGCAGGATTACCGGGGTAACACGGAAAACGACCGCGATCCGTTGCACGTTGCGCGAAAGGCGGAACTGTCGGGCCTGCCGGTGAAGGCGGGGAAGCGCCTTGTGTGTGTGCGGGCGGTGGACGTGTTCGGGTTCGAGGCGGAAGTGGTGAAGGAGGTTTGACCGATGCTCGGCTTGCCACTCGTCAGGTCATTGCAGGCAATACTCCAAGCGGAATGCGCCGGGCTGGAAAACGGCGCTGCACCGATTCTGGAAAAGGTCACGCCGGTCACGGCAGATTTGCTGCGCTGGTGGTTTCAACAGGATTGCATCGACGGGCGCGCAATCAATTTCCACGAAGGCCAGCGGCAGGCAATCCTGCACACGATCTACGCCCACGAAGTGTTACAGCCGGAAACGCTGGTGGATTTGTACCAGAAGGTCGCCGTCGAAGATTTACTGACAGCCCGGCGCTACGAAGAAGTGCTGCGAAGCAATCACCCAAAGTACTGCCTGAAGATGGCGACCGGCACCGGCAAAACATGGGTATTGCAGGCGCTGGCGTATTGGCAATTACTCAACGCGGCGCAGGCCCCGGAAGATGCCCGCTTCACTCGCAACTTCCTTCTGGTTGCACCGGGCTTGATTGTTTATCAGCGGTTGCTTGACGCATTCCGCGGCAGGACACGCGAAGGGAAACCGGATTGGGAAACGTCAGACTTGGCGAAGAACAAGGACTTGTTCGTACCGGACCGGTATCGCGAAGAAGTATTTCGGTTCGTGCAGGGCAACGTCTGTCCGCGCGACGAACTCGGCGTGAAGGTTACGGCAGGCGGACTTATCGGCATCACGAATTGGCAGGCGATTCAGCACGAGGAAGAAGAACTGTCAGAGGATGAAAGCGATGTGGACGCGCCGGGACTACTGCCCGACCCGAAAGTTGTCGCCGCGAGAGAACTGCCGCTGTCGCCGGGGACGAGCGCCGGCAACTCGTTGGAAATGTTGAATCGGCGGTTCGAGCGCGGCGGCACGCTACGTTACCTAGGCGAGTTGGCGAGCTTGATGGTGTTCAACGACGAAGCGCATCACATCCATGAAGTCCGTTCCGAGGGCGAAATCACAGAAGTCGAGTGGCAGAAGAGTCTGCGGAAGATCGCCGAGAACAAGGGCAAGAGGTTCGTGCAAGTGGACTTCTCCGCCACGCCATACAACCAAGTTGGTTCCGGCCAGAAGGCGAAGGCTGTTTATTTCCCGCATATTATTGCCGACTACGACTTGCGGGAAGCGATGAAGTCGGGGCTGGTGAAGTCGCTCGTGCTGGACAAAAGGCGTGAACTCGGCGCGCTGTCCAACGAGGAGCTTCAATTCAAGGCCGACCGCGACGAACACGGCAACCCGGTGCTTTCGGAAGGCCAGCGCATCATGGTGCGTGCGGGTATCGCAAAGCTGCAAAAGCTGGAACGGGAGTTTGCAGCAATCGATCCGACCCGGCACCCCAAAGCCCTGATTATCTGCGAAGACACGACCGTGACTCCGCTCGTCGTGGAGTTTTTGAAAGACTGCGGGTTGAGTGATAGCGAAATTCTACGGGTGGATTCCAATCGGAAAGGCGAGCTACCGGAAGCAGAATGGGGGGTCTTGCGCGAGCGATTATTTGACATGGACGCGCATCCGCAGCCACGCGTCGTCGTAAGCGTCTTAATGCTGCGCGAAGGTTTCGACGTGAACAACATTTGCGTGATTGTCCCGTTACGAACGACCGGCGCGAAAATTTTGTTGGAGCAAACGGTCGGGCGCGGCTTGCGATTGATGTGGCGCGGCAACGAATTCGAGGATCAAAAGCGCGAGAACCGGCAACTCATCAAAACCGGTCAAGAACCCAAGAGCCTGATCGATGTGTTGAGCATCGTGGAGCATCCGAAGTTTGCCGAGTTCTACGAGCAGTTGCGAAAGGAAGGGTATGAGTTCGCAGAAGCCTCCCCAACGGAAACCGGGAAGAGCAGTACCGGCGACCTAATCTCTGTCGGACTACGGTCGGGTTTTGATGCGTTTGACTTTGAAATTCCGTTCGTGTCGCGCGAACGCCAGGAGGAAATCGTTCAACGCGAACTCGACGTGATGACGCTGCCGATATCCCCGCTCACGTTTGGGCAATTGAAGTCGATGCTTGGGAAAGGCGACGTGTTCCGATCCCAAGACGTGCAAACTGGTACGCAGTTTGGCGACTACCGCGTTGACGGTGGCGTGATGTCTGCGACGGGCTACAACGACTACCTCAGCCGAATCGCACGCCGCATCTCCGATAGTCTCAGCGCGCCTGTGACCGACAGTTCCAAGGTATTTGCCAACATCAGCGCGTATCCGTTTCTGTTCCTGAACCTGCCGAGACTGGCCGGGTGGGTGGATGATTTTATTCGCCGGCGGTTATTCGGGGGCGATTTCAACCCTCAGGAGGACGAAAACTGGCGCGCGCTAAAGGTTGACGCAGTGGCGAACCACATCATCAAAGAATTCGGGCGGAAGCTTCCCGAACTGACGGGAGTCGAACCGCAAGCTCCAGCCGAGATCGCGCAACGAAAACTCTCCGAGGTAACCAAGCTTGCGATGCGCGAGGCGTATTCAGTGGTCGTCTCCAAGTGCATCTATGAAAGGTTGCCGTATCCGTCACGAAACGGTGAATTTGAGAAAGCGTTCGTAGAAAAGGCCAACGGCGACGGTACAGTGCTAGCGTTTTGTAAAATCAACGAACAGAAACATACGTTCTTGCGACTGCGTTACGTGAAGGAGAACGGGTTGCCCGTCTACTACAACCCTGATTTCCTCGTGCGAACCGCGACGGCTACTTACTTGGCAGAAACCAAAGCGCAGACGATGCTTTCGCTGCCGGACGTAGAACGCAAGCGGAAGGCCGCAGTCGCGTGGTGTGATCGGATCAACGAGTTGCCCGAAGGTCAACGCTCCGGCAGGCCGTGGAGCTACGCACTAATCGGGGAAGACTTGTTCTACGGCTTCGACCGCAAGGGCGCTTCCATGGAAGACATTTTGAATTTTGCCCGGCTGCGCCCCAAAGCGGTGGATAAGGAATCGCTTCTATGATGTTACATTGGTAACGAAAGCACGGCTGAAGATGAACGGACACGAACTCTACGAGCTAGTAGCAAAGGATTTCGCTCACAGGATAAGCGACACCTTTCGTGAGCTGCTTTAGAAGCGCCTTTATCAGTCTGTCTCGCTGGAGAAGGCGATTGAAGACCTAAAAGCTCAGATCGACGCAGGCGCATAGCCACTTGACGGAACGGAGTTCGCAGATCGTCGTTGTCGAAAATCCACACCTGCGGAAGGTCGCCAATGGCGGTCTTGCGGTTCGCCAGCCTAACGTTTTGCTTTCGACTGAAAATCGGCTATGCCACGGTATGGCCAGGTTTTGAATCCGTCCGCTGCGAGTCGACATCATTACCCGCCCGCCAGCAGTTCAGGATGCGTGGCCCGCAACCAATCTCCCACCTGTTTCCGCAACTGCAGGGCCAGCGCGACCATCTCCTGCGCTTCCTTCTCGGAAACCAACCCAGCCCGCTCGTAGTCGCCGACGTTCCTCTTCTTGCGAAAGGCATCCAACTGCGCCACAAGCTTCGCTTCCGCGCCGGTGGTGTGGGCCAAACTCTGAAGCACACGGTAATGGTGGGCTTCCCGCGATGCTCGGTAGCCGCACGCGGCCAGCGCCGCCGTAGCGCACTGCAGCGCCGCGTTGTACGCGATCGCCAACTGCCAGTCCTCGCTCAAATCTTTCACCGCGCAGTCGTGCAAATCCCGGTCGGCCACACCCAACAGGTCGGCGATTTCCTGCCGGCTGGTGCGGTGCTCGACGAGCCAGCCATTACGCGCCCATTCGCTTAAGCTCACGCTCGCCTCCGATCAGGAACAGCTTCGGCGTCGCCAGCCCCGTGGTTAGAAAATGATGCCCGGCTCGAAGCTTCTTCCGAAACTCCGCTGCGGGATACACGGTTGGGTTCACTTCACGGCCCAGTGCCGCTTGTGCGTCGTGCAGCGCGGCTGCCACGTCGCCGAAACTGACGTCCCCGACCACCACGACATCCACATCGCTTTCAGCCTGCTCCGTGCCGCGCGCCACCGATCCGTGGACAAACGCCACTGTGACCCGCTCCGCCAGCCCCGTCAGCGCCTCCCGCAACACATCCCCCATACCGGCGGTTTTCACCGTCAACGCCTTCAACTCCGCATAGACCGGTGACGCCGTGTTGGCCTGATAACAGACCTGATTGCCCCGCCGTGTACGCGTCAGCAACCCCGCCGCCACCCACCGCGCCAACTCGCGCTGGACCGTTCCTTGCCCGATGCCGGCTGTGCGCACGATCTGGCGCAGATAAAACAACTGCTCTGGCCGCACGAAAAACATCGCCAGCAACGCTCGTTGCGTCTTGCCGAACAGCGTCGTGCCGATTCGATCCATCGAACTAGGTGTACCCATCCTGGGTGCGTTTGTACCCAATTTGGGTTCAGTTTTCAAGCCTGTCGTCATCACTGTCACACTCGCCGCCACGAGGGCCGGGTCCTCGTCCGCCAAGCCATACAGACCAGGACGCGGCGGTCATCTATACAAAATTATTCGGGAGTATGTACCTAACGCAAATGACCGCCAGCCGAGCGCTGTGTCCGCGCGAAGCCGAGCGCCGTCCGCGGGGAATTGAGAGGCGGACTATCAGGCACTTACGGAGATTCAGATGGCTTCGCAGTGCTCAGCTTCCTTTCAAGCTCATACACCCATTCCAGTGCCTCACCCATGACTTCAAGATCGGTTTTCGCGCGGCAGCTTAGCGTGAGAAAATGGTTTAGATGCTCTTTGGTGGGTAGTTTATCTACAGCGTGCATTACACACCACAAGGCCATTTCGCATATGAGCTTTAGAATGTTAATATCTTCGTCATCTACATCGTGAATCCCGTGGTGAACTATCCGGTTCCTCTTATCAGCGATGTCTTCTAAAATCTTTGGAAGACCTGTTGGCGGCGGTTGCATGCGCTTTTCCACCGTTGCCACCAGCCGTGCGCAAACCATTTTGGTATCGCCGTTGAAGCGATTGGACAACGTCAGTGTCTCCCCCATTTGCCAAAGGCCAAGCAAGCAACTATGGCGGAACGGCTCGTCTAAAGCTTGCGCGTACAATCGAAACGCATCCGTCAGCAATGCGGTCGTCGAGCCCTTGCTCGGGGAATCTGCAAACATTGCGGCATTCTTGGCTATTTGATCAAACGCCTGCACAACAAGGGTCTGCACATTGCCGTCCGGTGATTTATTGATGTCGAACCTCAGAACCTCCAAATGCCCGCTCGCATTACGAGCCAAGAGCCACTGCGGAACCGGGAAAATTGATCGCACCGATTTGCTACCACCACCGATGCTCATGCTCCGTCGGCCATAACCATGCACGTATTCGAGGAGGCCACGAAACAAATCGAAAGCCGGTATGACCGTCTCCCACGCTTGGACAGAGCCGGCACCCTCAGCAGTCAATGACAGACAAGTTTCGGGCCGTTGTTCAACTTTTAGAAAGTCCTTGGCAAATGCTTGGTCGATATTTCCTGTGCCTATTGATCCCTCGGTGGCTTGCCATTTGTCCAAGATAAACGTTGTGCCTAGCAGGGAAAACGTAGCAGGGCGAGGTGCGTCATCGGTGAGCTTCATAACAAACGGAACAAAAAACTCCCATTGGGATTTCTGATTGTTAGATTCTCGCGCCCATTCCGCCCAGATTTCAGCGTGCATCGCCTCGAAATCTTCCACCGTGCTCAGACCGCGGTCTGTCATTCGACTGAGCGCCTTCATGATAATATTGTCGCCCTGTAGCTTACCATCCGACCACGCCTGCAATGCGCGCATCCAGAAGGTGTTTTCATAGCACCACACCCAGCCGGTGTTGGTGCGCGCGGCAAGAAGCGCGGTGACCACTTCCTGCGCCTGTTGGCGGTATGAATCCTTCCACAAGCATTTCGCATTACTCATCGCTGCTTATTTTCCTCTACAGTCTTCACTTCGATAGCGGTCAAACCGTAGAGCCGAAGAACGATTTGGTCAATCAGGTTGTTGGTCGGTGTGATTGTGTACTGCGGACGCGTCCCACATCCCGCAAAGCGCAGCGGAGGTTTGAGCCGGACAACTTGCAATCTTTTCTTGCAATCTATCGGCTGAATTCAAGTGGGTTCAGGCAAACGAGAGCAAACGCCCAACCTGCAGAAAATCCGCGTGTCTATTGGTTTTGTTTACTCCAGAGAGCGTGAGCAAAAACAGGCTAAAACTGTCGGTTAGAATCCGAAGACCGATGCTCTATCCAGTTGAGCTACGGGCGCGACCCACCCCCGCAGTTTATGCCGTCCCTCAAGCCCGCACAAGCGAAAGCTCTATTCATGGACGGCGCGAACTGCCCGCATTTGATCAGGCTGGCACATCCTGCGTGATCAAGGAACCACGCGGATGCGGTAATAGCGCGACGGCACAATGGTGGCGCCGCCGGGGTCGACGAAGTTCGTGCTCGTGACTATTGAACCGGAAATGATCAACTGCGGGCTGAGGTCGCCGAAATTGTTCGTGTAGTTGCCGCCGGCCACACCGGAGTTGGCCTGCAGCACATTAGTGTTGCCGCCCACCGTTGACCACGTCACCCGCATGTTGGCACCTTCCTTGGTGATCGCCGTGATTCGATAGGGCGACGACGGGTCGTTGGGGTCAGTCCCCAGTTGATACTCCCGCAAATTGGACAACCCGTCGCCATCGTTGTCCCAGTTGGCATCGGCCGCATTCAACGGATCGAGCCCGTGACTCAGCTCCCAGCCGTTGGGCATGCCGTCGCCATCGGCGTCCAGATTCGGATCGAGCAGTAGTGATCCGACGAGGAGACTGCCGCCGCCGCGGACAAACAGACCGCATGAGTTGGTCATCACCAGCTTATCCACCTGCAACAAGCCCCCGCTGAGCGTTACTCGCCCGCTGCGGACGTCCAACACGGCGTTGTGGGCCGCATTGGTCACGAACAGGTTGCCGCCCGCGACCGTGACGATGCCAATCATACCCTGGCTGCAATCGCCGAGCGTCAGGCCACCCAACACCGTCATCGCGCCGCCTGCCACGGTCACCGTGCCGGGATTGCTGCTGTTGTTGCCCACGACCACAGTGGCCGCCGTCACCGTGCCGTTGGACATCGTCATCTGCCCCACCCCGGAGTTGCCGATGATGCTGTAGATGGAGGAGTTCGTGATGGTCAGTTGACCGCCGTTGATCCAGACCGCGCCGACGGACGGCGTAACTTCAAACGGAGGGCCTTGATTGCCGACGACGAATTGCTGGCATATGTTCACGACGCCGCCGGCCATTGTGAACGTGCCCATGTCGGTGTCGCCGACGTACAAATCCTGAAAGCTGTCATTGGCATTGCCGGATACTGTGTAGTCGCTGGGGCCGGTCACGCCGAGACTCATCGGAGTGTTGCAGGTGTCCACGGTGCCGCCGATGTCACCAAAACCGAGGCTGTTGATCACGATCCGGCAATTCCCCGACGGGCAGCCTCCATCGCTGATGACCCCTCCGTCCTCCAGAAGAAGATCACACCGGGCACCCGCACTGTTGCCAAGCGCGATTCTGGAGACCAACAGCGTGCCGTTGGAGATGATCATCCGGCCGACGCCGCCCCCACTGGTGATTGTGCCGTTGTTGCCGATACCGAGGGTGCCGTCTTTCGCGACCAGAGTCCCGGTGACGATGACGGTGCCCGTGGAGTTGGCGGTACTGCCGATGACGAAATTGGAGGACACCTGTGTGGTGCCGCTCGCGAAAGTCTGCGTGCCTTGGTCCACTTGTGCCTGACCGGTGATGTTGAACGTGCCGCCGTTGTTGAGGAAGCTGCCGCTGGCGTTGGTGATCAGCAGGCTGTCGGTGGCGAACACACCGCCAGTG
>JBEKYJ010000087.1:0-17931 GCA_049511095.1 Verrucomicrobiia bacterium | reverse complement strand
GACCAGTGTCGTGGAATATTCCATCGACGGCGTGTAAGCGTTGGGGAAGAAGTCGCTCGTGTCCACGTCAAAGACGCAGGCCGTGGGCACCCAATCCAGTTGGCGGATGTGATCCTGGGCGAGCAGGGCCAGTTTGTACTGACCCAGCGGCAACGGCAGCTTCGGAATCCGGCACACGATCGTTCCTTTGCCTTGCGTGATGCGAAACCGACGGCCCATCGCGTCCACGTTGCAATGGGTGGCGGCAATGCCCACATGGTTGAAGATCGTGAACATGAACTGGACATTCGAGAGGTCTTCGTGGCTGTCGAACTCGATCACAACGTCGAGGGGATGGCCCGCGACTGGAAGTTCCGTACGTTGGCCGGATTCGTCCTGCAGGTAGCAGGACACGAAGCGCAACCGCCCGTCGCCGGCGCGGAGAGCCGCGCGCTCCAGGTTCGGGCAGTTGTTCTCGAACAAGCTGGACAAATACTGTTGGACGATTTCCTTGGACGGCCCTTGCGAGACGAGTTGGCCTTGTTGCAGCGCAAACGACTTTGAGCAGAGTTGCATGATGGCGCCCATATTGTGGCTGACGAACAACACCGTACGACCGTGTTTGGCCACATCGCCCATCTTGCCGAGGCATTTTTTCTGGAACGCCGCGTCGCCGACCGCCAGCACTTCATCCACGAGCAGAATCTCCGTTTCGAGGTGTGCCGCGACAGCGAACGCCAGCCGCATATACATCCCGCTCGAATAATGCTTCACGGCCGTGTCGAGAAACTTTTCCAGTTCGGCGAACGCGACGATCTCGTCGAATTTGCCGTCAATCTCCGCGTGGTGCATGCCGAGCATCGCGCCGTTCAGGTAAATGTTCTCCCGTCCCGTCAATTCCGGATGAAAGCCCGTGCCGACCTCCAGCAGACTGCCCACGCGGCCCTTGAGGCACACGCGCCCGAGAGTCGGCTCAGTGATGCGCGAGAGGATCTTGAGCAGCGTGCTCTTGCCCGCGCCGTTGCGGCCGATAACGCCCACCACCTCGCCCTGGCGAATCTCGAGCGATACGTCCCGGAGCGCCCAGATTTCCTCGTCGGCCGATCCGGCTGCCTGGCCGCGAATCACCGAGGCCGCGCGTCGAAAGGGCGTGACGAACACGTGGCTCATGGCGTCGCGCAGGGTTCGGTACCTCTCATGGGTTCCGATGCGGAACTTCTTGCTCAATCCCTCAATTCGTATGGCCACGCCACTCATGACAGCGGTTTCACAGCGCGCACGGTGATCACCAATTCATATTGTGGGTCAATGTGCTTCAGTTCCCGGGTCCTCAAATCTTCGACGGCAAGCCCGTGCAGGAAGGCGGTCGCGGCCAGGACATTTCCGTGCGCCGAGATGCTTACTGCGGCGTGCGGGAAGGTTTCTTCCATCAACTTGCCGACCGAATGCGCGGTGAAATTCCAGTACGATGGGTTTTCCCACTCGTCGCGGCGGCGATGGCTGATCCCGGTAACTGTCGCCAGCAGCACGCCGCCGGGTTTCAGGATCCGGAACACGGTACGCAGCGCGGCGGGCGTGTCGTAAATGAACGGCAGCGTTTGCGCAAGCACACTTTCAATGGCTTCCTCGATGAACCTCTCCGCGTCGAGGAAGACCATGATCACGGAGACAAGAGGCGTTGTGTCCATGGGATCGTTCTTTGGACCGGTCACTTGCGCAGGCGAATCGTTGCGTGGTTCATTGGGCTAAATGGTATCGGCAAAAATTCGTTCCATGCGCCGGAAATAGAATGCGCCGCTGATCAGTACGACCAGGGACGCCAGCGTCGAGACCCAGATGATGGCACCGGGGGCCGGTGTGTCGAGCAGCGCCCAGCGAAAGCCCTCGACGACGCCCGCCATCGGGTTGAGGCCGTAGACGGAGCGCCACGGTTCGGGCAGCAGGCTGCTTGGATAGGCGATGGGCGTGCAGAACAGCCAGGCTTGCACGAGAAAACTCACTGTATGGCGCACGTCACGGAACTGAACGTTCATGGCTGACAACCAGAAGCCGACCCCCAGCGAAGCAATAAACGCGAGGAGGAAGAACGCGGGCAGCAGGACGATGTGGATCGTGGGCCAAACGTGGAAGTAGACCATCATTCCCAGCAGGACAACGAACGACAGCACGAGGTCGACAGCGCCTGACAATACGGCGGAAATAGGAACGACAAGGCGCGGGAAATACACCTTCTGGATGAGGCTCGCATTGCCGACGAGGCTGTTGGCCGCAGCGACCAAGCCGTTGGAGAAAAAGCCCCAGGGCACAAGGGCAGCAAATGAGAAGATCGGGTATGGGAGGCCATCCGACGGCACCTTCGCGAGTCGGCCGAAGAACAAGCTGAATACGACCATGGTAAACAGCGGCTGCAGAATCGCCCACGCCGCCCCCAACACCGTCTGCTTGTATCGGACCTTGATGTCGCGCCAGATCAGGAAGTACAGCAACTCCCGGAATTCCCAGAGGTGGCGGAGTTGGAGCGACACCCAGCCTCGCGATGGTTCGATGATAAGGTCGAAGTCGGCGTCGGCCTTCGTTGTGCGGGACAATTCCATGGCGTTGGCTCGCGGTGGAGGCGAAAACTGTTTCGTGAAGATGCTGCCAGCCGAACAAGCCCAACGGGGCTTGTGAACCGGATGCCGGTTTGTGATCTCGAGGACGTCGCGCTACGGCTAGGACGCGTCCACGAGTTGCGAGCGACTCACGATCAACCTGGCCTGACAGCCCAGAGTTGACAGCAAGACGGCAACGCGGTCGTGATCGCTCATCTCCTGCAGAACGACCGCCTGCAATCCACGCAGGGGGCCGTCGGCAATTTCGACGAGATCGCCGGGCCGGAACCCGGGGCGTACCGTGACGACATCGACCGCCTCGCCCGCCCACTGCTTGAGGTGATCGATGATCGTGTCATCGACGGGGGAGGGGCGGCCGCCAAAGCTGACGACGCCGACGACTTGCGGTGCGTATTGCACGGCCCGGAAATTCTGGGCCAGGTTCAGACGGCAGAAAAAGTAGCGGGGAAACAACGGGCCGACGATCCAGCGTTTGACACGACGGACGGTCTTGAGATGCTTGAGTTTCGGATAATACGTGTCCAGGCCGAGCACCGCGCGACAGTACTGTTCCGCGCCTGACTCGCGACGCGGGCGGGTGTGCACACAGAGCCAGCGGGTGACGTTGGGCAGGGGATCGCTCGGGGACGCAGCGTCCCGAGGCGTGGCATCGCTGTTCACACTGTGAATCATCATTCAAACCACATTGTTTGTACAGTCCGGGCAAGCTGCCGCCATTCCGGTGCATTCCCATCTTTCCGACAGGAACGCCGGCCGACATCCTACGCCCGTTTGTTGGCCGCCATGCATCGCTGCACAGCTTCACTGCTCCACGGGGGGAGCCCTACCCGGCGCCGTTGCCTTTCCGCTTGTGGTAGTAGGAATACTTCTGCGGGTAGTAGTAATACCCGTGAAGTTCATGATCGATGTTGTTCATGACAACACCGACCAGCGGGGCGCCGCACTCGCGCAGCTTCTGCATCGTGCGCAAGACGATTTCACGACGAATCCTGTCAAATCCAATGACGTAGATCACGCCCTGCACGTGCGGCAGGAGCACGAGTGGATCGCTGACAGCCGTAACCGGGGGGCTGTCGATGATGACGCGATCATACTGCTTGCAGGCGTCGGCGATCAATTCACGGACGCGATCCGACGCGAGCAATTCAGGCGCATTCGGCGGCACGCTGCCGACGTGGAGCACGTCGAGGTTGGGGATGTCCGTTGGCTGGACGACATCCTGCAAACTTGCGTTGCTCGTCAAGTAGAGGGAAAGCCCCTTGTCGGGGTTGGCCGGAAAGACCCGGTGTTGTGCCGGATGATGCAAATCGCAATCGATCAGCAATGTGCGCTGTTTATTAGAGGCGAAGGCGATCGCGAGGTTGGCCGAAACGACGGACTTGCCTTCGCCAGGCGCGGTGCTGGTGATGAGCAATGGGTTGGCGGCGTTGACTTCGGGTTTCAGGCTGATGCTGGCGCGCAGGTTGCGGAACGCCTCGGCGCATATGGAGTGCGGGTCGGCTTGCAGCACACGGCCGTTCTGCGAAGCGTCTTTCAGATTGATGCGGGGCACGCCCGTGAGGAGCGGCAGACCAAGCGCGTCGATGTCCTCGTAGGTTTTAATTTTGTCGTCGGAGGCACTCATCACATAGCAGACCGCGAAGGCGGCGCCAATGCCGAGGAGAAAGCCCACCGCGAGGTCGCGGCCCTTGCGTGGCTTGAAGGGGGAGCTGGGCACTTGGACGGGGTCCACGAGCCGGATATTGTTCGATTCGAGCTTGCCAGTGACGCCGGCCTCCTTCATGCGCGTGAGGATGGAATCGTAGATCTGGCGGTCAGCCTCGGCGTTGCGTTTGAGCAGGTTGTAGTCGGGTTGTATGGCGTCCACCTCCAAGGCCTCCATCTCCTGTTGCTTGAGTGCGTCTTCCAGGCTGTCTTCCTTGGACTTGGCCAGCAAGAAGTTGGACTCAAGGGCTTTGATGGCATCCTTGCAGGCCTCGTCGAGGTTGCTGGAGATTTCGCTCAATTCGGTCTGGATGGCGATCATAGACGGATGTTGCTCGCGGTAGCGTTCGCGCAAAACGGCCAAGGCGACCTGCTTGTCGTTCAGTTGTTGACGCAGCGCGCCGACCTTGGGATTGCTCAAGATCGCCGATATATCGGTCGGGTTGCTTCCCTGATCGAGCAGGTTCTTGACCGCCTTCCATTCGGACTCGGCAACCACGCGGGCCTGCTTGGCCTGGGTAACGTTGGCACTGATTGCCTTCAACTGGTCGACAACAACGTTCTGGCGCTCATCGAGTGAAAACGCCTTGGTGCGTTGTCGGTATTGGGCGAGCACTTCCTCGGATTTTTCGACCTTCACCTTGTATTCGTCGGCCTGCTCGCGCAGCCAGCGCACAGCATCCATCGAAGCGGCCATTCTCTTGTCGAGGTTCTGCTTGATATACTGTTTTGCCATTCCGTTGGCCAGGTCTGCGGCAATTTGCGGGTCGGGATGGTCCGCGTGAATATCTAGGATGCTGGTGCCTCGTTCAGGCTGGACGCTCAAGCACTGTTGCAGCGCACCGGCGAGGTCCCCTTGTGCACCCGCGTAGGCGAGGAAAGCGGGGTTTCTGTCGAGCCGCAGGCTTTGGACGACCTGATCGCACAGGGTGCGACTCTGCAGAATCTTCACTTGCGTGTTGATATACTGCTCGTCGCGCGTATCCGTGCTCAATACATCCTGGATGTTCAGCACTTTCATCGTATCCGCGTCCACCTGGACCGTTGCGGTGGCGCGGTACAGGGGGGTTTGGTGATACGTCCAGGCGATCGTCAAGCCCATCACAATCAGAAACGTAGCGAGGGCGACCCATTTGTGTTCGACCACGACCAGCAGATAGTGCCGCCAGTGCAGAGGGCGGGTCTGGCGGCGCGGGGTTTGGAATCGCTGAGCGTTCGGGTCGTATGGAACAAGAGCTTGCATAAGAGGCTAGAAAATGGTTTCGGGCACGGAAAGAACGTCGTCCGGTTTCAGCGGATAGTCTTTGCTTTGGCCTTTCATGATGGCCGCGACGTTGACGATGACCTTTTGCTGCGTGCCGTCTGGGGCGGTGCGGAGGATGTTGACGCGGTCGGTGGCGGCGATGTCCGTGAACCCACCTGCGCGCGCGATGGCCTGCACGACCGTAAGCCCTTCATCGGCCAGGATATCGATCGCGCCGGGCATCTTGACCTGACCGAGAACGAAAACACGGCGGCCGTTGGCTCGATCGATGAGCACGTTGACCTGTGGTTTGACGAGGTAGCTGCGTCCCAGTTGTTCCTTGAGTTTGGTTTCCGTTTCGCTGACGGTCAGGCCGCCGACTTGGACGGGACCGAGAAGCGGGTAGTTGATTTTGCCTTGCGCCGAGACTCGCACCCTCACGGAGAGGTCAGGCTCGTTGAAAACGGTGATCTGGATGCTATCCAGCGGCTGGATCCGGTAATCGTTATCGGTCTCCGATGAGGCGCTTTTCGCGGGTGTTGTGTTGGAGGGAGTGCTGCCAGCTTTCTGGGGCACTTGGGTCCTGGAAGGAGCGACAGTGCGAACTTGCACCGTTTCCGAACTGCAGGAGACAAGCACAAGGCAAAGGATCAAGCCCATCGTAAAGCCCGCTCGCGCGAAAAGACGCCTCTTCGCGGTTGTAACATCGCGTCCCACCGTTGCCCAATATCCCGCCAGCAGTCTTTTCACAAAAACCATTTTCTGATTCCTTGCCTGTACCTTGATGGCCGGACTGCGAAACGGTCAATTCGCATGTCTGCCGAAGTCAAACAGCCAGACTGACCATCGCCGGTCGGCCACGGGAGAGGCTGTCGTCTGTTCCAACAGCCGCCTGGGCCAAATCCAAGGACTGCCGTTCCCCTCGCCTGATTGTTGCCGATTATCACCGTTTTCAAAACGCGTCAACCGAAATCAACCATGTCATGTGCTCACGCACCAAACCGTGCGCTTGTCTCACGCATTGCACTACTTACATCAAAGCGCGCGGCGTGCCAAAAGTGGGTATTCTTTTGGAGGGGGTGTTTCCTCCGGGGAGGTGGGCCCGTAAGTAGGTTCAGGAGCGTTGGTTACCAGAATGGACCCGGTTAGATATGCGTGAACTCGCGCATTGCCAGGCATTTGTACAAGTCGTGAGATGTCCAGATATTAGCCAGCGTGTCCACTCAACTACACATCTTTCGACTGCCGGGGAAGGGCAAGCAGTTCAAGTCGCCCGAATTGCCGGGCTCTTCGTCTACGCGTTCAGAAGTGCAATAAGCCGTCAACGCTGACAACGTTCTGCCCGAACGAAAACGTGTCGAGGGTCGATTGGTCCCGCTGATAGTGATACGACACGCCCAATTCCATCCATTTTGTTGCGACGTACTTTACGCCGACGCGTCCTTGCCAGACATCGTCGATACGATTTTGCCCCGGGTTGTAGTCATCGCGTTCGTAGGAGCCGCCGACTTGCACCAAAAACTTCTCCCGGTAAATCTTTTGGTTGAGCGTGAATTCGACATGGGTGGCGATATAAGAGTTGTCCTGAGACGTGACGGAGGGATTGATTTGTCGCTGGACGATGAGATCCGCGGAGGTGTGTCGTGAAAAGTCTCCATGCAACGAGGCTGTGGCGACCGTTGTCTGAACGTTCGATGTCGAACCAGAGTACTCGCGATCTTCATAACCCACTCCGATGTGGCCCGAGATCTTGCTCGTTATTTTTCCGCGGACGCCGAGCGTGGCGCTCCAGAACTTCTGGTCCTCTCCCAACTGTTCATCGACCCATCCATAGTCAAATTCGCCGTAGATATCCGTTTTTGGCAGGACGTGGTAATACAATGCCCCGCCGGGTTGGAAAAGGCGGTAGTCGATTTGCCCTTGCGTCGGGAAATGGTGGAACTCCTGATGGTACAAGAGACCGAGGGAGAAGTATTTGTTCACGAGGTATTCGGCGCTGGCGTCGGTAAGATTTCTCTGTTCCTCGACGCGCGTGCCCACCTGAACGTTTGGTGATGTTTCGATTTGGAACTGGTTGTCCACTGCCAGCTTGAGGCGACTGAACTCGAAAGCGCCCTTGAGCGCGGCATCATGATTGACGGCATCCTGGGACCCGTGTTCTAGGAAACGCTCGATTCCCGCCGTATAATCGAGCGACAGGTAATTGTGAGCGACGTCACCGTGAACCAATTCGAGGCCCGGGCTAATCGTGAAGTAGAAGTCGCTGAGATCGTGGTTATGGGCGATCAGGATGTTGTCGTCATACGTGGCCGCAAGGTCAAGATGCGGATGAAATTGGATGGGCCAATCTTCCATGGAAGTCGCCAGGCTGCGTTGCGCGGGAAGCAGGGTGGTGGCAAACAGCAGGATTGTCCCCACTATCGGGGGTACAAAGAACCGGGGCCATGCGGATGTATTCATGAACCTAGCCTTTCGCGGTTTGGCGCAAATATCGGCGCAGTGTACGGTCATCACTTGGGGTCTACAAGCGCGAAGTGCGGGAGCCCGCCCACCCCATGCAGAGGCTGTGGCGCGCAACCGGGATTTGTGTCCGACGCATCGTTGTGGCATAATTGACAAATCGTCTTATGGTCAGCAAGCGCGATGCCGGTAAGGGCGTCAGGGGTTCATGGGTGGCACTCGCCCCATGGGCGGCCACATTCGTTGGCGTGGCGTTTCTATTCGCGATCCCGACAATCGCCTCCGCGCTCACGCTACCCTACGACGACACGTGCCCGGTCATCTATGACAACGATGATGCCGACGACATGTACACGGATGAGTATCTGCTGTCCCTGGCCAGTGCCGGCAACATTACGCTCAAAGGGATGATCACCACTTCGGGTGGCTGGAGCCAGCCGTCGTTTCCCGATCCCGTCTTCAACTATCAATGGGACCTGTCGGGTCGCAGTGAGATTGTCGGCAAAGCCCTGCGCAGCGGGATGACCAATCTGCCCGCGCCCGTCGCCGGTTCCGGCGTGGCCTTGGTCCAACCCGGTTCAGGGATCATCGAAGATACGACCCCCATCGACACGCCCGGGGCGCACTTGATCGTCACTGAAGCGCACAATGCGACCACCAATCAACCCTTGGTCGTGGTCATGGGCGGTCCGCCGACGACCCTGGCCAGCGCGTATCTGCTGGACCATTCCATCACCAACACGGTCGTGCTGACCTGGCTCAGCGGTGGCCCGGGTGAGAACGACGTGCGGAACTTCAACGACACCGCCAATCAATGGGCAACCACCATCGTCGATCAGCGATTTCGCGTCGTGTTGTTTGGCCCGGTCTTTCAAGAGGCGGCGCTCGTGGACAAGTCGCTGTTGACCAATTTGCCCAACACCGAACTGCGCCAGTGGATGATCGACAAGCGCCTCCCCCACGTGAACCTGCCGGGCGGTCAGGACCATGACGGTCCGCCGGCGATCACGCTCCTGCGGCCGGACTATATCCTGACCGCCAAAACCAAATCGGTGGGCGTCAACGGCGACGGAACCCTATTCCTGCAGGACGATCCCAACGGCAACATTCTGATGGTCACCGCGGCCGACCAGAGCATCGCCACGACGGAATGGTGGCGGGCGCTGAGCAACTCCGCCGCCTACGGCAACAATCCGTTGCCGCCCACGTTGACACCCTATAACGGGTCGCCCCTCGCCATCCCGGGGCGCGTTGAGGCGGAGCAATTCGATTACGGCGGCCCGGGCGTCTCCTATTCCAATTTGACCCTCAAGACGGAGGACGAGTATACGAACCGCTACGTCACCACGTTCCGCGTGACCGACAGCGTGGATTTCGATCTGGTCACCAATACCAGCGGCTACGCCATCGCGGTCACACAGCCAGCCGAATGGCTCGACTACACGGTCAATGTCGCCGTGGGCGGGCTCTACTCTCTCGACATCCGCCTGGCATCTCTCGGAGCCGGTGGAACGTTCCACATCGAGTTCGGGGGCATTGACCAGACCGGACCACTCACGGTACCCGACACAGGCGGCTGGCAGAATTGGCAGACGCTGACCAAGAGCAACGTGACGCTCGGGGCCGGCCAACAGGTGATGCGCCTCGTCATGGACAGTAGCGGCATTTCCAACCTTGTCGGCGATATCGATTATCTGGATTTTAGTCTTGTGGGCGGCGTCTCGTCGAACCCGCCCGCTATGTCTACCAACATATGGGAAGTCACGACCAGCGGCGCGGACGCGGCCACCCTGTTTGTTAGTTTCAACGATGACTTCACGCTGGGTGGGTACGGCATTCGGGCCGACTGCGCCGGCGTTTTTAATCTGTCGGGAACATGGCAGGCCGTTGGCACAGTCGGGATTCTCGGGTCGATGAACGAGGATTCCGGCTGCGGGGAACTGCCATTGAGTCTCTCGGCAACCGTGAGGGCAGGCCGTTCGCTCAAGGGCGCCGCGACTGCCGGTGCGGTCGTCCGCAAATGGAGGGGGATTCCTTTGTCCAGTCTCCCGGACCTCAGCGGGCAATGGCTTGGCGAGGCTCGGGACAAAAAGTTGCACCTGACGACCGTCGAGGGCTACGATTTCGTTGCGCGCGATGCTTCACCGGGCGTATTTGATATTGTCGACATGGCTACTGACAGCGTGGTCGGCTGCGCCATCGTGACTTCCCGCAATCAAGTCCGCGCCCATGTGATCGTTGACGGGAGGGACTGTTCGCTTACTGGCAAGTTCAACTCCAAGAGACGAATGTTGGTCCTCAAAGGAGTTGACGTGGCGGGACACAGAACCACCATCCAAGTGACTCTGCAGTAGCAAGTTCGCGCGATATTTCATGCTGTGCATTTTTCCCCGGTTTCTGCTAAAATGACACGGCTGATCAGGGAATTGTACGAGTGTCGCAGAATGCAGCATGTTTGTCCGTGACGATCCTCGCGCTGGGGCTGTTGGGGATCAACTCGGTGCAGGAATCACTCGCCGTTTCTCTGCCCTACGATAAGACCTGCCCTGTCGTCTATGACAATGATGATGCCGACGACATGTACACGGATGAGTATCTGCTGTCCCTGGCCAGCGCCGGCAATATCGCGCTCAAAGGCATGAGCACGTCTTCGGGCGGTTGGGTCGAACCGTTGTTTCCCGATATCGTCTTCAATTTTCAATGGGATCTGTCAGGTCGCGGCGAAATCATCGGCAAAGCTCTCCGCAGTGGCATGAACCATCTTCCTACGCCAGTTGTTGGATCCAGTGTGGCCCTCGTCCAGCCGGGTTCGGGAGTTATCGAAGACACGGTACCGGTCGATACGCCCGGTGCCCGCCAGATCATCGCCGAAGCGCACAACGCGACCACCAACAAACCTCTGGTGGTCATCATGGGGGGGCCGCACACGACGCTGGCCAGCGCCTATCTGTTGGATCATTCGATTACCGGCACGGTCGTCATGGCCGCGCAAAGCGGCGGTCCAAGCGAGAATCAACTGCAGGACTTCAATGATTACGCGGATGCGTGGTCGACTTCCATCGTCGTACAACGATTTCGAGCGGTGCTGTTTGGCCCGGTCTTCAACCAGTCGGCACTGGTGGACAAATCGCTGTTGACCAACTTGCCCAACACGGAATTGCGCCGGTGGATGATCGACAAGAGTCTTCCCCACGTAGGTCTGCCGGGCGGCCAGGATCATGATGGCCCGGCGGCGATCACACTGATGCGACCGGACTATGTTGCTACAGCCAAGTCGAAATCGTACGGCGGCATCGTCAGCGGAAACATGGTGTTGACGAACAATCCCAACGGGAACATTCTGATCGTCACGGCGGCCAACCAGAGCATCGCCACGACAGAATGGTGGCGGGCGCTGAGCAACTCCGCCGCCTACGGCAACAATCCTCTCCCGCCGGTGAAAGTACCATTCAACGGCACTGCCGCGCCGGTCCCGGGCACGATCGAGGCCGAGGATTTCGATTACGGCGGCCCGGGCGTCTCGTATTCCAATTTGACTGTCAAGACGGAGGACGAGTACACGAACCGCTACGTCACCACGTTTCGCGTGACCGACAGCGTCGATTTTGACTTGGCCAACGGCGATGCGGGTGGCTATGCGGTGGCAGTTGCGAAAGCCGGCGAATGGACTGCCTACACCGTCAACGTCGCCGCCACGGCCCAATACACCATTGATGTTCGAGTCGCTTCAAAGGGCTTGGGTGGAAATTTCCATATCGAATTCAACGGCACGAACGTGACCGGTGCGTTGACCGTCCCCAACACCGGCGATTGGCAAACCTGGCAGACGTTGACGAAAAGCAACGTAAGCCTGACCGCCGGTCAACAGGTGATGCGGATCGTCATGGACAGTGGCGGCGTTTCCAACCTGGTGGGTGACATCAACTACGTGCGCATCTGGCCTGCGGGCCTCAACGGGCTCAACGACGATCCTGACGGCGACGGCCTGAGCAACGCGCAGGAGGATACGCTCGGCACGGATCCGTTGAATAGCGCCGCCCGTTGCGCGTTACAGATCACCCAACTCTTGGACGGTGCCGTTCAACTCAGTTTCCCGTCGGTCGTGCGGCGGCTCTATACCATTGAGTACCGCGACGGCTTCGGCGGGGGCACCTCATGGCAACCAATCTCCAATTTCCAGAGCGTCACCGGCAGCGGCAGCGTTACCAACTACAATGATGATGGCAGCGGAACGGGAACATCATCGGTGGTCGCTCCAACTCGCATGTATCGACTGCACGTGAACCTGCCGCCGTAGACCGCCCGGCGTCCGTCTACGTTTTCCCGGAATACTTTTTCAGCAGCAACCCCAGCTTCTTGCGCGTGGCCGGCCGCATCGCCTTCGGCTGGGTCATGATGGCCGTGGCCAGGGCGTGACGGCAGGAGCAATCCGCCTCAGGATCGAGCGCCGCCACCGCGGAGCGCAGAATCTCCTGGGCCGTCGCGGAGTTCTTCGTCAGGTTCGCGACAACCATCTCCGCGGTCACAGCCTCGTGCGCCTCGTGCCAGCAATCGTAGTCGGTCACCATCGCGAGTGTCGCGTAGCAAATCTCTGCTTCGCGGGCGCAGCGCGCCTCGCCGTAGTTCGTCATGCCCACCACATCCCAGCCCATGGCGCGGTGGAACTGCGACTCGGCGCGCGTCGAGAACGCCGGGCCTTCCATGTTCACGTACGTGCCGCCCACGTGCACCGTGGCGCCCGTGCGTTTGGCGCAGTCCGCCAGCGTCTGCTGCAGGCGTCGGCAGATCGGGTCCGCAAACGCCACGTGGGCCACCACGCCCTCCCCAAAAAAGGTGAAATCCCGGCTCCGTTTCGTGTGGTCGATAAACTGGTCGATGACCACCACGTCCGTCGGCTGGTACTCTTCCTTCAACGAGCCAACGGCGCTGATGCTGATGACGTGGCTGACGCCGAGCTTTTTCATCCCGTAGAGGTTGGCGCGGTGATTCAATTCGCTGGGGAGAATCTTGTGGCCGCGACCGTGACGCGGAAGGAACACGACGTCCCGGGCGCCGATGCGTCCCGTCAGATACTGGTCGGACGGCTTGCCGAAGGGGGTCGTCACGCTGACCCAGTGCTTCTGCTGAATGCCTTCCATCTGGTACAGCCCGCTGCCGCCGATGACACCGATTCTCATGATCACCTCGATTTGTATGCGGGACTGTGTGCGCCGCGCATCGCCTCCCGGATACGTAATTTGGGTGGGAAGGGCAAGAGGATTCACGCCGGTTGGTGAACGTAAGGGTTGCGAAAAACCTTGAGTCGAGGAACTTTGGCGTGACCGTAAGTGGCAACATCGCGTATTCTTTCTGCCTCGTGAAAGAATGGAAGTTCATCCCGCTCTCGGTGGCCGCCGTGTGCGTGGTCGTCATCGGGGTGTACGCGTACACGGCCCAGTCGGGCATGTGGGAATCGTTGAACCCGGAGGCGACTGACGTTTACTACAATTCGTTGGTGCAGGGTTTTCGCGCGGGCCAGCTCAGTGTGAAAAAAGAGGCGCCGCCCGGACTTGTGCAACTCGCGGACCCGTACGATCCGGATGCCAATGCTCCCTACCAGCTCTCGCCCTATCGGCTGCACGACCTGAGCTACTACAAGGGCCGGCTTTACCTGTACTTTGGGATTACGCCGGCGTTGATGTTGTTCTGGCCGTTCGTCGCCCTGACCGGCCACTACCTGTTACACAGGGAAGCCGTGGCGATCTTTTGTGCCGTGGGCTTTCTGGCCAGCGTGGGTCTGCTGGGTGCGTTGTGGCGGCGGTACTTTGCGGAAGCGAGCGTCGGGGTCGTGGCGGCCTGTGCGCTGGCGCTCGGCTTGGCAACCGCCTTACCGATGTTGTTATCGCGTGCCGATGTTTACGAAGCGGCGATTAGTTGTGGGTACATGCTGACGATGCTGGCGCTGGGGGCGATCTGGTGCGCGTTACACGAAGCAGAGCGAAAATGGCAGTGGCTGTCCATGGCGAGCGTGGCGTACGGGCTGGCGGTGGGGGCACGGCCCTCGTTACTGTTCGGTGGGGTGATCCTGCTGGTGCCCGTGATTCAAGCGTGGCAGGAGCGTCGGCGGATTGGAGCTTTGTTGCTGGCGGCGACCGGCCCCATCATCATTATCGGCCTTGGCTTGATGCTCTACAATTTCCTGCGATTCGACAGCCCGTTCGAATTCGGGCAGCACTATCAGTTGGGTGGAAGGCGACAGGTCGCGCAGGAGTTCTTCAGTCTGCGATATCTCTGGTTCAATTTCCGGGTGTATTTTCTGGAGCCGGTGCGCTGGAGCGCCCGCTCGCCATTCGTGCATGAAATCACGGTGCCACCATTACCGGCGGGCCATGGCAACGTGGAAAAACCTTTCGGCATCCTTGTCAACGTCCCGATCGTGTGGCTGGCGCTGGCCGCGCCGCTGGCATGGCGCAGTCGGTCGGGGCGGGGGGAAAGCTCGGGCTTGCGCTGGTTTGTGATGGCCGTGGCCCTGTTGTTTGGGATTTGCGCGTTGACCCTTGGGCTTGCTTGCGGCGCAAACTTCCGGTATGAGGCAGAGTTTCTGCCTAGCCTCATGCTGCTGGCCGTGGTGGGCATCCTCGGATTGGAGAGGGCGCTGGCCCCGACCCCGGGGTTGGGGATGGCTGTCCGGCCGGCCCGGCGGCGTGCGGCACGGTGGGGCTGGGGCCTGCTGCTGGGCTTTTCGGTGGCGTTCAACCTGTTGGCGAGCGTTGAGAACTACGCGTACGCGAGCTGTGGTTTGGGTACCATGCTGGCGGGAGAGGGCCGGATACCTGAAGCCATCCAAATCTTGGAGAAAGCGCTCCGAATCACGCCCGATTTCGCCGAGGGGCATTTTAACCTGGGGTACGCTCTGCTACAGGCAGGCAAGGTGAGGGAGGCCATCGAACATTACGAGCAGGGAGTGCGCCTCAAACCGGATTCGGCCATGGGGCACTATAGCTTGGGCAACGCGTTGTTCCGAGTCGGCCGGATCCCGGAGGCGATGAGACACTACGAACAGGCGCTGCAACTCCAACCGGATTACGCCGAGGCGCACAACAGCTTGGGCGTCGCCCTTATGCGAATGGGCAGGGTACAGGAGGCGATTGCGCATTTCGAGGCGGTGCTGCGAATCAAACCGGATCACGCCGAGGCACACAACAACCTGGCCGTGGCCTTGGAGCAAACGGGCAGGATCGAAGAGGCAATTGCGCACTACGAGCAGGCGCTACGGATCAAGACGGATTTCACCGAAGCCCAGAATTCGCTGAGGCGATTACGGGCCGCTCGGTGAGTGGTCAAGAACACTGACAGGCAGTAGGGGGGACAAGTTTTGGCGCGTTTTGGTGTAGTGGCGTCTCTGTGAAACGCCGAATTCCTTCGGGAAATGAATGATCCGCGCTTCGCAGAAGCGCACCTACAACAGCAAACGGCATTTGGGCAACAGCCCCTTGACACTTGACAGCGGGTAGATTGCCGCCCGCGTGTGAATCGCGCACTCATCGGACCCGTGAGCGCGTACGGCGCCCTTTTGAGCGGCCTCACCCACGCCTGTCGCACGGAACGTCATCACGGCGCGGTGGGCGCGGCTAGCTCCGCCGCGCCGTATCGTCCCCACAATTGCGGCCACGTACGATCGTTTAGTACGCGCCCCAGTCGATGCCCGCGCCGTCCAAGGCGCTCTTGGTCGCTGCGTCGATTTGGATCTGGGTGGAACCGACCACAGTGACTTTGTAGGGGTCATTCAGTATGTCGGACGTAATCCATGGCATCTTCAGGTAGGTTTGTGCGCCGGTGGTATCGATGGCATCACCGTCCTGCTTGCCGTTGTTCAGCGCCCATTGCTCGATGGCCGCGTCCAACTGGCGGGCATCGTTCAGGACGCGGCGTCCCTGCGATTGCTTGCGCGCCTTGACGAACGCTGGAATTGCCAGGGCGGCCAGCAATCCAATAATTGCGACCACTATCATGATTTCAACCAAGGTGAACCCTTGGTTATCCCGTTTGAGAATAGTGCACCTCATACAACCCGTTGCTCCCAATATGATTTGGTTAAGTATTGCAGTTATCACGGGAATTATTGCAGAGCGCTGCAGGTGCCAAGACTGAGAGTCCGGATGGACAAAGTTGTTTGACGCCCGTCGGCCTGCTACAGCGATTCGGCTTTCGGTGGGCCGATGATTTCCGCGGAAATAATGATGTTACGGATGTTGTTCCGGTCGCGCAGCGCTTCCATCCATTGCAAGGCACGGGAAGTTTGCGCTGGTGCAGGTGCCGCCGCAACCGTTTGCGCAGCGACGGGTGCAGTCGCGACCGGTTCCGGCGTTGGAGGCGGTGGCGGCTCGGCTTTTCGAGCAGGGGGACGGGCAACGGGCGGCAGCGGTGGTGGCGGCGGTTGAGCTTTGCCGCTCAACTGCTCCACGAATTGCCGCATGTCGTCCGCACTGACTTTCCGTTCGCCAGACATCGACGTCGTACCGGTTCGAAGCGTCGTGCGTGGTACCGCTCGCTGTTGAGAGAGAACGCCGTAGGCGCGGGGTATTGGGGCAGCGGGACGCCGTTGTAGCCGCGGCGGAGGGGGGCGCTGCGGTTTGGGGTGAACCACCGGCGGCGTGTCTTCCGCCTTGGATGAATCGTCGTCAACGGATCGCTGCAGCTTGCTCCAGCCCTTGGCCAGAGAAACCATCACGAAGATGATCACCCAAATAAGAGCGGTGGGGTCGTTGAGTTTCACGCGGTTAACTGGCGGGGCTGGATTTTCCAACGTCCTCGCCCGCGATGGACTGGCGCATGCGCGTATCGGATTGGATGTTCTGCATCCGGTAATAATCCATCACGCCCAGCCGACCGCTGCGAAACGCGTCCGCCATGGCCATGGGAATCTGGGCTTCTGCTTCGACGACCTTGGCGCGCATTTCCTGCGTTCGGGCTTTCATTTCTTGTTCGTTGGCGACGGCCAGGGTGCGGCGCGTTTCGGCGGCGGCTTGCGCGATCTGTTTATTCGCTTCGGCCTGTTCGGCTTGCAATCGCGCGCCGATGTTGTCACCGACGTCCACATCCGCAATGTCAATGGACATGATTCCAAACGCCGTGCTGGCGTCGAGGCCCTTTTCCAGCACGCGCTTGGAGATCGTGTCGGGGTTTTCGAGCACATCTTTGTAGGACTGCGCGGAGCCAATCGCGGTGACGATGCCTTCGCCGACGCGGGCGATAATGGTTTCCTCCGTCGCGCCGCCGACGAACCGGTCGAGATGGGTGCGCACGGTGACGCGCGCCTTGACCTGTAGCTGGATGCCGTCCTTGGCGACGCCGGTGATGAGTTGTTTGCCACTGGCCGGGTTGGGGCAGTCGATGACTTTGGGATTCACCGAGGTCATAACCGCTTCAAACACGCTCTTGCCGCTCTGGTGTGTGGCGAGGTCGATGGCCGCCGCCTGGTTGAAGCCGAGATTGAGGTTGGCTTTCTCGGCGGCAATCAGCGCGCGCACGACCTGGTTGACGTCGCCACCGGCCAGGTAATGCGCTTCGAGTTGATCGGTGGTGAGCGGGATGCCGGCCTTCACCGCGGTGATGCGGCTCTGTACGACGAGACCGATCGGCACACGCCGCAATCTCATGCTCAGCAACGTCAGGAACGATACCGGCGCGCCGGTCATGCGGGCTTGAATCCAGATGTTGATGAACGAAATCACCACGAAGAAGACGATCAAAAAGACAATCAAGCCAACCACACCCAGCGCGATCAAAACAAGTGAGCCAATGCTAGCATCCATAGTTCCGTCTCCTTTACGTGAGTTTCTTTACCACAAGTCGATTTTCCTGCACCGCCACAATTTTGATGGGACTGCCGCTTTCAATCATACCCGATTCAGCCACCACGTCGAGCCGTTGGCCGTTGATCAAGGCCGCGCC
>JBEKYJ010000086.1:0-15536 GCA_049511095.1 Verrucomicrobiia bacterium | reverse complement strand
AAGACTCCTGAGGAGTATTCGATTTCCTACGATGTGGCCAAACCCGGCATCATGTTCGTCTCCGAGACATTCTACCCCGGCTGGGTGGCGACCGGCGGGCATACGAAGCTGATCGAGGTCTTCGGCGCATTTCAGGGCATCGTCATCCCCGAAGCGGGCCGCGGACAGGTGGTGGTGCGCTTTGCTCCGTCAGTGCTGAAACTGGGGATGGCGATCACCCTTATCAGCGCCGCCATCGTCGCCCTGATACTGGCCTTCGGCAAATGGGGCCCGAGTTCGCGAAGCCACTGAAACATGTGGCTGGGCATCGAGCTTGCCTTTCCGCAGGCGCGGAGGAGAATGCGCGATGAGAAGCGTGCCAAGTTCAAATGAAAAAGTTCTGGATCAGCTACGTTTGTTTCACTGTTGCGCTGCCATTGCTGTTCGTACAAATACATTTCGATATGGGTCTTGTCGTGATGTCCTACATTCTCTCGCTGTTCACTGCCGTAGGCGTCTTGGTCGGCAGCTTGAAACTGAAGTTCGTGGTGAAGGCGCTTCTCCTGGCACTGATCTCCGGTATTACCGCGTGGATTACGGTCGTGGCAACATCGGCTCCCCATGATCGCACCGACTTCACCGCTCCCTTCCTCTTACTGGCAACCCTGATGACAATTGGCTGTCTTGCCCGCGCTGCGGCGACGGAGAGCAAGCGCCAATCTTTTCTCGGTTTCATTGCAGCGGTATCGACGACGGCGATGATAGTCACTGTGATATTTGTCCGCGCACTCTTGCCGAAAGAAGAAGTCAAAGTTCAACGTAACGAGTCGTCGAGATATTCTGATCTCCATTTCAGTCAACGGCTCGAGAATACCTATCCAACCGCTACGAATGTACATAGTGTGACGACAAACGCCTTGCCGGTGCCGGAGTTGAAACTGTAGAACCGGGTGTCGCCTATCCTCCGCCGAGTTGTTTGCCCATCACTTCCACCAGCGGACGGATTTCCGCCATCAACTGGCCGAACTGCTTCGGCTTGAGTTGCTGGCCGCCGTCGCTCAGGGCGGTGGCGGGGTCGGGATGCACCTCCACCAGCAGACCGTCCGCTCCCACCGCCACGGCGGCGCGCGCCAGCGGGATCACCATGTCGAAACGCCCGGCCGCGTGGCTCGGATCGACAAACACGGGCAGATGCGTTTCCTTCTTCGCCACCGCGACGGCACTGAGATCGAGCGTGTTGCGGCAGGCCGTTTCGAACGTGCGGATGCCGCGCTCGCAAAGGATGATCTGGTTGTTGCCGTGGACGCAAATGTACTCGGCAGCGAGCAACCACTCGTCGATCAAACCCGAGACGCCGCGTTTGAGCAGGATGACCTTGCCCGAGGCGGCGGCCGCGGCGAGGAGTGGAATGTTTTGCGCGTTGCGCGCGCCGATCTGCAGAACGTCGGCGCAGGCGGCCACCATCTCCACATCCAGCGGCGACATGACTTCCGTGACGATCGGCAATCCTGTGGCCGCGCGGGCTTGCGCCAACATCTCAAGCCCGTCGCGGCCCAAACCCTGAAAGTCGTACGGCGAGGTGCGGGGCTTGAAGGCGCCACCACGGAAGAGGGTCGCGCCGTACGACTTCACCGCCTTCGCGGTTTCCAAAGTCTGCGCGAGGTTCTCCACGGAGCACGGGCCCGCGATGACGTGGAATGTGTCCCCGCCGATTTTGCGTCCCGCCACGTCGAGGACCGTGTCGCGCGCCTGATACTCGCGGCTAACCAGTTTGTATTTCTTCTGGATGGGAGTGACGCTCTCGACCTGTGGGAAGACGATGAGCGATTCGAGGGTGTGATGGTTGCGTTCGTCGCCAATACAGGCGACGACCGTCCGCTCCACGCCGCGAATGAGCCGGGGTTCGTAGTTGAACTTCTTCACCGCGTCGGCCACCTGCTGGATGTCCTGTTCGCTGCTTCCTGGTTTCAGCACAATGATCATGGTTTTGCTCCTTCTTCCGCGCGCGGTCCGGTTTTTGGCAATAAAAAAACCGTCCCGCGTCTGCGGGACGGTTTGGTGTCAACGTTTCCGGCATCAACACACAGCCCGCAGACAGGGCTGGCTAAAGTAAAACCAGTACCACGCTGTGACTGCGGAGATGCGTTGATGCGTTTGCTTCATTACGACGGTAGGATAACAGGTTCGGCAGGCGATGTCAACGGGGGTAGTGTCCGAATTTCACGGAAGAAGACAAAAAAAGGCCGAAAGGCGGTTGGCTAATAGCTGATTACCCTCATTCTCTTCGCCGAAACAACCGAATCACCGGGCCAACTAGCCGACGGGGTTTCTCCTGAAGAATGGCTAGGCGACGGGCGTAGAAAACCACACAGAATCCTATTGACGCATGGATGAGAGGAAAGAAAACGAAGCCCAACTTAGCCGATAATGCACCAGTCTCAACGCCATTCACATGCAAGGTCGCTTGGGGCTTCATGATGAAATAAACACCAGACACCAAGCTCATACCTAATCCGCCGACCAAAAACAGCCAACCGAATACCCGGACTATGAAGGTTGTTAGGTCTACTCGTTCCTGAAGCTTTGGATTAATAAGCATACGGCTATTGAATGCGCTTCTTGCCTTCTGCCACTATTGAGGCCCGCACTGCGGTCTGAGGCGATTCGACGGGGGGAATCTCCAAGACGGTGGTATAACGCGGCTCATTGCCCTCCAGGAAGCTCCATGCGTAGCATCGCTTTGCCTTCGGATGCCCGGTGATCGCCAACGATTCAACGACGCCTTCCCGCACCGTCTTGTTACCGAACATTTCCACGGGAGGGACGGACGTTTCGCGTCGCGCTTTGCACTTGTGCATCACTTCCACGACGTCGCGCAACTGGTCGATGCGGACGCTCATGCTTCAATCATATCCACAAGCTCGCGGACCGTCCACGGAGAAGTCGCAACGCCTGCTTCCATACGGGGGCACTGACCGCGAACAGGTTCGCGGCTACAGCGGAAGCGGACGGAAGACGGGCGATTCGGCGCTTTGCCGCCCTGACCCCTCGGCCTCTCCTGCGTCGAGTTAGAGCGCCGCTACAGGAGCGAAGCGGCGCGCTGGGCCAGCGCGCCCTACCAAAAACATGTCCGCGGCGCACGTAACCTACCTTCGCTCAGGCTATTGCGTATCTCAAAGAAAAGCTTCCAAAGGGGACTATATACTTGCTTTAAGTCGAGCTTCATGTTACTGTCTCCTTATGAAAGGGTTGGAATTGGTACGACGATTTGAAAGACGGGTGACGGAGTCCGGCGCGAAGTACACCCTTCAACATGGATTGAAGGGAAGTGGCGAATATACTGAATAAACCACACGGACTCCGCCATCCTTGGCAATATCTGGAGGCTAAGAGACTATGAAAGCTAAAGCTGATTTCCCTGAGACACTTACAGAAGCGATCCAATATTTCGCGGATGCTGATAGGGCGTTGGAGTTTGTGAAGGCGATACACTGGCCTGACGGCAAGATTTGTTGCCCCAAGTGTCAGTCTGATGCTGTTACGTTCATGCCCAAAGTCAGACGGTGGTTGTGCCGTGAGTGCGAGGGGCAATTCTCGGTGAAGGTCGGCACGATATTCGAGGAGAGTCCCCTTGGATTCGACAAGTGGTTGCCTGCCGTCTGGATGATCGTCAACGCCAAGAATGGGATTAGTTCGTGTGAGCTTGCGCGGGCGTTGGGCGTCACACAAAAAACTGCGTGGTTCATGCTGCATCGAATCCGCTGTGCGCTGAAAGACCAGTCCAACGACAAACTTTCTGGCGAAGTGGAAGTTGACGAGACTTTCGTGGGCGGGAAGGCTGCCAACATGCACAACGACAAGCGAGCGGCACGGCCTTACCGAACCGGTCCCGGTGGCAAGGCGATTGTCATGGGATTGCTGGAGCGCAAGGGGCGAATCAAATTGAAAGCGATCCCCACTACCAAGCGGCCTGACTTGCATCCTGAGATTTATAAAAACGTGGAACCCGGTTCTGCCGTCTATACCGATGCCTGCCGGTCGTATCGTGGCCTCAATTCGCAATACGCACACGAAGCGATTGACCATGCCGTGTGCTACGTCAGAGATAACGTGCATACCAACGGGCTTGAGAATTTCTGGAGCTTGCTCAAGCGCACCATTCGCGGAACCTACGTGAGCGTTGAACCTTTTCACTTGTTCCGGTATCTGGATGAGCAAGCGTTCCGATTCAATGAGCGCAAGAATACTGATGCGGGGCGGTTCCTGTTGGGCATTGCCGGTGTGATTGGCCGACGCCTGACATACCTGAACCTCATTAGCGAACCCGGCAGCCATGAGACTACGACGACAGGGACGCGGGAAACGAAAACAGAAAAGCGCCACATGAAACGCAGGCCGTTCGGTGGGTTCGGTCTGACCTATCAACCTGCGTGAAAAGGAATGACCAATGGACAAAGACGTGAAAGAGCTTCGGGGCCACATAGACGGCCTTTATGATTTCGTAATCACTCTCATGATAATGAATGCTCGACAGGGCAAGGTTTTCGCCAGTATTGCGGATAATATCAACGCTGAGCTTGCTGCGCTGTTAAGAGCGAACGCAACCGCCTGCGAGACTTCTGCAGAAGAGTTGCAAGAAATGCGAAAGAGGCTGCCACCTCTTTGAGGGCGCTTTCCATCACATCCTTGTCCACTACAATGACGCAACCCTGTCGTTTCGTTTTCATTGCTTCTTCCGTTTCCGGGCGCGTTCGGCTTTCGCCTCACGTTCGCGCCGCAATACTTCCGTTTTCGGCACAGTGATAATCTTCCGCATTGCCCCAAGGAATTTCTCTTTCGGAGTTGCGTCAATGCCCCGGTCTTTGTCTGTCTCGCTCATTCGTGTAGCTTTTCCGCAAGTCGTCGCATTAAAGCCTCTGTATGCTCCAGTGCGCTTCTGGCCTGCTTTTCGTCGTATGGCTTTCGACAATGACTTACATCGTCCCGGTAAAGGTCTTTAAGCGCCGTAATCTCTGCAACAGATGCCTGATAGAATTGCAATTCCTTTGTCCGCCGTGGCCCTCTCGCAAGATTCATCGCGCCTGCGGCTTTCTTGCTGGCAGCAGTTAGGATTTCGTTCCAATTTCCATATTCCAGCGGCACTTTTCTGGGCAACCGAACCCGAAGCCTTTTTGCGAGTAGTCGCAAGCCCCTTTCGGCAATTCGCATCGCGTAAAATACGCTCGCCGTGTAAAGCCCCGACGCGAAACAGTTTCCAGCTTCTTTTATGTCGGCTACGATGGAGGGGAAGGCCCGGTTAGCTTCCGGCCCGAACATCGCCTCGTGTTCAAAAGCATTTACGCGGGCTTTTGGAATGTAGGCAAATACACGTTGGTGTAGCTCTCCCATCGCCATATCATCCAGCCCGTGCAGGAGTTGAATCACGACTTCGGATGTGCTTGGGGGGCGTCGTCCATCCAAGACTGGATAAATCGTGCGCCGAATCATGTGAACGGTGCTTTCAAGTTCGATCTCAACGCAGATTTGTTCAAACCGTCCCACTGCGTCGCCGATTAGCTTTAATTCATCCGCTGCTAATTGGGCCGGTCGTCCGCGCTGGTTCTCCGCAGTTAGACATACCTGCCGCATCCCAAGCACGCCGTCACGAGCGCGAACGTAGGCGCTTCCGAAGAGCTTTATCATGTCGGCCCAGCTTACCAGCTTGCGCGGATTGAGTAAATCTACGGTTAAGTTTGGCTTGGCGTCATCCAATCAGGTAACGGGATGAAATCGCGCCTTGTTGGTTTTTTGCTCATCCAAGCAAGCGGGGGAAATATCGCCGTTTAAGCCGTAGCTTAACTCAAAGATATAATCCCCCTTCCAAACCTTCCAAACCTTCCAAAGTACACTTTGAGGTTTGGAAGCATTGAAGTAAGATTGGCACAGTTCTTTGAAAAAAGGAAGGTAGTTGGGGGCCAAGCTTCCAGTCGGTTGGGATGGGAACTCTCTATAGAAGAGTGTTTTTACCAAACGAACCCAACTGAAAAATGTGGAAGTATTTTGGAATGAACAGGTTGGGGAAAAATGCGAGTTGGGTTCGTTTTGCAGAAACGAGGAAAAAACGCGGAAAAAATGGTGGAAAACAGCTCCGGGAGGGGGATTTTACACGGAAACAAACCCAAAAACGAAGGCAATCGGATCGGTCAACGACGCTTGGGGTCGGTGCCGGGCTGGCCGAAATAGCCGTTCCAGACGACTTCCAGGCCTTGTTCCGTCAACTTGACCGGCTGTCGTTGGAGGCGGCAGCGGTCGATGGCGCGGTCGATCAAGTCGCGGGGATCGCAGGATTTCGGAACCCGGCCTTCGGTCTGGTATTTGTGCAACAACTGCATGACCAGCTTGTCGTCGGCGAACAGGCCGCGGGAGCGGGCGTAGCGGAGGAAAATCTCGGTGTAGGTTTCCGGGCTGGGAGAATCGGCGCGCAAGCGGTAGCCCATGCGGCGCATGAACGCTTCGTCTTCCAAATCCGATTCGGTGAGGTTCGTGGCAAACACCACGATCTGTTCGAACGGCACCTGGATTTTCTTGCCGGTGCTCAAGGTGAGATAATCGACGCGATATTCGAGCGGCACGATCCAGCGATTCAGCAATTCCGTCGCGGAGCAGCGCTGGCGGCCAAGATCGTCGACCACCAGCACGCCGCCGTTGGACTTGATGTGCAGCGGCGCTTCGTAAAAGCGTTGCGTCTGGGTGAACGAAAGTTCGAGACTGTCGAGCGTCAACTCTCCACCGGCCACCACGAGAGGCGGGCGGATTCGCACCCAGCGGCGGTCGTAATCGTCGTTCGGGTGCGGGACCGGCAGATGGTTATGCGTGTCGAAAATGCGGACCACTTGACCGTCCACTTCGAGGGCGTAGGGGATCCAAATCTCGCCGGGGATCGCCTCGACCAACGCGCGGGCGGTGGCGGTCTTGCCATTGCCGGACGGGCCCGTCAGGAACAAACTGCGGCCCGAGCCGATAACCAACCCGAGGATTTCCTTGGCGTAGTCGGAAAGGATGAGGTTCGACATCGCCTGATCGAGGGCTTGGCGCGACGAAGGCGGACGGTTGCGAACCTGCTGGGTGATCATCTCGGTGTAAAACTTCAGCGACACCGGAGCCGGACCGGCGTAACTGCAGAAACTCATCAAGCGCTGCAATTCCTGCCAGCCGTGGTCGAGCATGCCGTAGCGATGATTGTGCAGGCCCACCATGCCCGTGATCTCGATGAATTTATCGTGGACCAGCCGTTGGAGGAGCGCCTCGGTGATCAACATGCCGAGGTGCATCCGGGTCGCGATGCTGATGGTCGTGCAATCCGAATCCAGCGGCACGGTCTTCAATGCCAGACCGGCCAGGAAACCGGGGTTGACGTCCAAGTCCTCGAGCTTGTCGGGAAACGGCGGAACGAACCAATCCGCGGGATTGGTGAAAAGCGGGGCGACAAAATCCGTCGGAACCGCGGGTACGACAGCCCCCTCCAGCTCCGTCTCGACCTTCAGCTCCTCATTCTGTTGAACATCAACTGTGCCCATATGTGCCCATGTATACCCGCGATTTCGTCTTAAATAGCACGATTCAGGCCAGACCGTACCGGCCCCAGGCAGATAGGGTGTTAGAGCCTTGGATTCGGTACTTGCAACGATTCCAGAGCGTTTCTAGACTGCGGCCATGAAACCTACGGAGCTTCTCAAATTTGCCATAGTTGCCATCGTTTGCGCGGTAATCCCGATATCTGCGCCGGCCCAGGAGCAAACTGTGGCCCAGCAATTGTCGATCCTCGATGAACGCCTCAGCAAGTTGCGTGCAGATGTCGATGCGCTGCAGTTCAGCCAGCAGCAATTTCAGCAGGACATCAAGCAAATCCAGAGTCAACTCGAAGAGGTCCGCCGCGCCGGCCCCAGCGCCTCCGCCAACGATCTTCAGGCCCTGGAAGCCCGCGTCCGGGCGCTGGATGCCGCCCGCGAGTCAGACAAGAAGGCCATCATCGACCAACTCGCCAAGGAACTGGCGTCCATGAGCGGTTCGCACGGCGGGACTGCTGCGGCAAATCCCCCGAAGACCGGGGACACCACGAGTGATGGTCACGCCGTTCATGTTGTCCAGAGTGGCGAAACCCTCACCTCGATTGCGAAAAGCAGCGGCGTCACCATCGCCGATTTGAGAAAAGCCAACAATCTGACCAGCGATTCGCTGAAGGTCGGCCAGAAGCTTGTCATCCCGAAGTGACCACCCGAGAGGTTGTCAATAACGGGTCAGACTCGGGAAACCGCGGCTGTCGCCGCATCCCGTGGCTCCCAAGACCGCCCGCGACCCATCTCATTGGTCGCCGCCAGTTTCTCGGTGTCCACTTTGAGCCAGACGCTGTCCTCACCGAGAATCGCCTCGATGTCGCGCACGAACTGTTGTGTCGGAGACACGGAGAAATGCTCGTGGGCTTCCAGAAAGACCAGCTTGCCGTCGGGATAAATGAAACAGAACAAGACAGGGATGTTCCCGTTATGAGCCCGCACCACTTCGTGAACCCGCGCGAGGGCCGAATCCTCCGTGGTCCCCACCGAGAGCCGAATGTGCACCGCCTTGGTGAAGCTCTTCGGCACGTCCTCCAGGGCAATGACCTGATTGGCCACGATCTTCGGTTTGTCTTCGCGCAAGTTGACCATCCCGCAGACGAAGATGGCGGCGTCGGTCTTCAAAATCGGCCCGTACTTCGCGTACGACTCGGGAAAGACCAACACTTCCACCGAGCCATCGAGGTCTTCCAGCGTCACGATCGCCATCGGTCGGCCCTGCTTCGTCGTCTTCGGCGTCAATTTGCTGACGATTCCGCCGATGCGCGTCACCTGCCCGTCCTGAAGTTGCGCCAGTTTTCCCGACGAGGCGAGATCGTAGCGTCGCAAGACCTCGGCAAACTCGCTCAACGGATGGCCCGTGACATAGAATCCGAGCAACTCCTTCTCGAACCCGAGCATCTCGCTCGGCGACCAGTCCACGGCGGGACGCCGGCCCGTGGCTTTTTGTCGGGCGTTCACCGGCTCCACGTCGAACAGGGCGGCCTGTCCGCGTTCGCGATCGCGCTGGACGCTGGAGGCGCGGTTCATCTGGTGTTCGATGGCGGCGAACACCTGCGTCCGTGGTTCGCCCAGGGAATCGAACGCGCCGCATTTCGCGAGGCACTCCAGCACCTTCCGGTTCACGATCCGCAGATCGACACGCGTGCAAAAATCCTCGAAGGATTGGAACCGGGCGCCGGCCTCGCGCACCTGGATCACGTTCTGCACCGCAACCTCGCCGACGTTCTTGATCGCGGCCAAGCCAAAACGAATCCGGCCGTCGCGCACCGTGAAGCGCAGGCCGCTCTCATTAACGTCGGGCGCCAGCACCTCGATGCCCATGCGTTTGCACTCGTTGATGAACAACTGGATCTTGTCCGTGTTGGCGAGTTCGTTGGACAGGAGCGCGGCCATGAACTCGACCGGGTAATTCGCTTTCAACCACGCCGTCTGGTAGGCGACGATGGCGTAGGCCGCACTGTGCGACTTGTTGAAGCCGTACCCCGCGAATTTGGCGAGCGTGTCGAAAATCTGGTTGGCTTTGGCGCGCGGAATCCTGTTCTTCTCGTGGCAGCCCTTGAGGAAGATCTCGCGCTGTTTCTCCATTTCCTCCGGCTTCTTCTTGCCCATCGCGCGGCGCAGCACATCGGCGCCGCCGAGCGAGTATCCGGCGAGGGCATTGGCGGCCTGCATCACCTGCTCCTGATACACAAAGACGCCGAACGTTTCCTTGAGGATCGGCTCCAGCAAGGGGTGGTCGTACGCGACCTTGACCTTGCCGTGCTTGCGGTTGACGTAATCGTCCAGCATGTTCATCGGCCCCGGGCGGAACAAGGCGATGAGGGCAATGATCACATCGATGGAGTCCAGGCCGATGCGGCGGCACAGGTCCCGCATCCCCTGGGATTCAAGCTGGAACACGCCGATGGTGTTGGCCTTGGCCAACAGGTCGAACGTCTTCTTGTCGTCGAGCGGAATCCTGTCGATGTCGAGCCGCTGCCCGGTGGTTTGCTCGGCGAGATCGACCGCGTCCTTGATGACGGTCAACGTCTTCAGCCCGAGGAAGTCCATCTTCAGCAGGCCGAGGTGGCCCAGCGGATCCATCGAGTACTGCGTCACGATTTCATTGGAGTTCGTGCCCGTGGTCAGCGGAACGATATTCGTCAGCGGCTCCGCGCCGATCACCACGCCGGCGGCGTGGGTGGACGCGTTGCGGGCGATGCCTTCGAGCGTGAACCCGGTATCGATCACGCGCCGCACCGCCGGCTCGGTTTGGTAGGCCCCTTTCAATTCGGGATTGATCTCCAGCGCCTTCTTCAGCGTCATCCCGATATCCGGCGGGATCATCTTGGCGATGCGGTCGCACTCGCCGTACGAAAGCCCCATCACGCGGCCCACGTCGCGCACGACCATCTTCGCGCCGAGCGTGCCGAACGTGATGATCTGCGCGACATGATCGTCGCCGTACTTCTTGCGGACGTAATCGATGACTTCCGGCCGCCGGTTGTAGCAAAAGTCCATGTCGATATCGGGCGGCGAGATGCGCTCGGGATTCAAAAAGCGCTCGAAGAGCAGGTTGTAGCGGAGAGGATCGATGTCGGTGATCTTCAACAAATACGCCACGACGCTGCCGGCGGCGCTCCCACGGCCCGGGCCGACCGGGATACCGCTGCTCCTGGCAAAATGCACGAAGTCCCAGACAATGAGGAAGTAACTGACGAACCCCGTCTTCTCCATGATCTTCAGCTCGAACTCAACGCGGTCAATGATGGACTTTTCGCGTGGGTCCTTCGGTTTTTTCCATTCGATGTCGTACCGGGCGCGCAGCCCCTGCTCGCACAAGTGCCGCAAATACTGCTCGCGCGTGAAACCGTCCGGCGCCTGGTACGCGGGAAACCGCAGTTTGTCGAACTCCAGCAGGAGATTGCACTTCTCGGCGACTGCCAGCGTGTTCTGCAACGCCTCGGGGACTTCGGCAAACAACTCGTGCATCTCTTCGGGGGTCCGCAGGTAAAACTGCTCGGCGACGTACCGCATTCGCTTTTCGTCGGACAACAGCGACTGCGTCTGCAAACAGATCATGCAGTCGTGCGCTTCCCAGTGTTGGCGCTCGACATAATGCACGTCATTGGTCGCCACCACCGGGAGACCGAACTCCTTCGCCCACGGGATCAGCGTGCGGTTGACCGTGCGCTGTTCCTCGATCCCGTGGTTCTGCAACTCCACGTAGAAATCGCCTGGTTCGAAGATGTGCCGATACTCGTCCAGCGCGGCCTTGGCCTGATCGACCTGGCCCTCCTTGATCTTGTTCGGCACCTCGCCCTTGAGGCACGAGGTGAATCCGATGAGTCCCTTCGAGTGTTGCGCGAGGATTTCTTTGTCAATGCGCGGCTTGTAGTAGAAGCCTTCCAGATGGGCCGACGAAACCAGCTGGATCAGGTTCTTGTACCCCACCTCGTCCTTCGCCAGCAGCACCAGATGATACGCGGCGTCGCGGGCGTTGGCGGATTTCTTCTCGAGGCGCGAGCCCGGCGCGATGTAGGTCTCGCACCCGATGATTGGCTTGAGCCCCTTCGCCTGCGCCTCCCGGTAAAACTCGATCGCTCCGAACATGTTGCCATGATCGGTCATCGCCACTGCGGGCATTTTGCACGCGTGCGCCTTGTCGACAACGTCCGAGACGCGGCACGCCCCGTCGAGCAGGCTGTATTCCGTGTGCAAATGCAGATGAACAAAATCCGAGTGCTTCATCTAAACTATTCCCACCTCGCTGACGCCACTGTAAGTGTGCGACCGACGGCAATCAAGACTTCTGCGCGATCTAATTCCCCGCCGGTATCAACTGCGCATCGTTGCGTTCGTAGAGACCGACAAGAATCATGCTGGACTCGTGCAACGGCCGCACGAAATGATGATGATGGTCCATCCAGGCGCGAGCTTTTTCGGGGACGCCCGGATGCGCAAAATCCGGATACAGAACGAGCCAGATCCGTTGGAAGCCGGCCGTGGATGATGGCAGCCGACCATCGCCGGTCACGCGAAACAGGTGCGGCAGGTACACGGGCGGCATGGCCACTCCTTGCACGACGCCATCCCCCAGATAGTACTCAAACGGCCTGTAGGAAAATTCCGACGTGTGCACAATGATGTCGCCGGCCCGAAATTCCCGCGCAAGTTTGCCGGCGGCTTCCCGCAGGTCGGATTTCACCCAGGCATTCTCGAGGAAATAATAGTTGCGTAGCGCGTACAGATTCGCCAACAGGAGGCTGACGGTCACGAATACCGCCAGAGCCCGGGCGATGGTCTGGCCTGCCTGCACCGCCGCGCATCCCAGGAGCAACGCCAGAGCCGGTGCCGTACACACCAGCACACGCGGCAGGAAGCGGTTCTGGTTCAGTGACTGCAGCGCCAGCAGAACAACGGGCACGACGAACCAGAGCAACAGCAGGAGAGCCGTCTGACGACTTTCCCGATGACGCAGCAGCAGTATGGCGGAAAACACCAGGACCGCGATCGTGATAAGAATCGAAAATAAACGCGGTCTCGAGTCACCCAGGTACGCGCCGCTGAACAGCGACAGGAAACCCAAGATCCGCCGAAGCTCGAGCGGCTCGGACCACCCGCTCCCCATGGTCATTCGCGTCTGCGACAAGAATTGGGGCAACCACGGAGCAAACAAGAGAACCACCGCGCCTTGCGCCAGCAGCCAATGAAGCAACTTCCGGCGATCCCGCCAGTAATAGATCGCCACGAAGACGTTTTGCCCGATGATTACGAACAGGGAAACGTACTGCGCGTAAAGGCTGAGCGCCGTGAAGATGGGGTAGCCCGCCCAAAACACGGCTCGTTCCCGTCGCAATGCCAGCATCATGAACAGAAACGACAGGCACACCAGCAACGTCTGGAGCGTGTACATCCTGACTTCCTGAGAATACCAAACGTGCAGCGGACACACGCTCAGGAGCACTCCCGCCAGCAGGCCGGCCCCGCGCCCGGCCTGGGTTTGGCCCAGTGAATAGACCACGGCGACCGTCGCGACGCCCGCGAGCACCGACAACAATCGCGCGCCTGCTTCCCCGCCTGCCACAAACTGCCAGTAGCGCAAAACCAGGTAATAAAACGGGCTGTGCGTGTCGTCGAGAACCGCGTCGATGATGCGGGCAGGCGAGGCCTTCGCGATCAGCAGGGAGTTGGCTTCATCGAACCAAAGCACGCGCTGTTGCAGATGAAACAGCCGCAGCCCAAGCGCGACCAGCATCACCGCGCCGAGCAGCGCGAATGACCGCTTGGCGTCGATCTTCAAGAGTGCCAGGATTTCCCTTCTTGGTTCAAGCCGCCGATTTCATTACGGAATCGCGCACCATTGCCGCGCCACGAGCCACGCCAACACCGCCAGGATCATCACACCCACGGCCCACCACAGCCACTGCTTTTTTGTGTGTCGCGAACCTCGTCCCTCGACCTCGCGCCGTTTCCAGTCCTCGTAGTCAAACTCTTCCGGATCCTCGATGCCGGTGCCGTCGTAAACCGTGTTATCGGACCAGCCGGTTTTCTCATCCGAGCCGCACTCGGGACACGCCCTGGCATGGCCGGGAACCTCCGCGCCGCAATTCGGACAGATGAATTCACCGTGTGACATGGCGCAACAATTCGTCCATGCGCTGCTTCACGGCGGCGTCCATTTGGATGATGGGCGGCCACGGGCGCGTGTTCACCTCGCCCTTGAGCTTGTGCGTGGCGTCGATGCCGATCTTGCTGCCGCAACCCATGACGGGCGTGGCGTGGTCCAGCACGTCGGCGGGGCCTTTCGTGAAAATCGCGTCGCGGTCGGGGTCGATGTTGGCGCAGAGTCGGAACAGCACTTCGTTCATGTTGTGAACATTCACATCGTCATCGACGACCACGATGATCTTGGTGAACATCATCAGGCCCATGCCCCACAGCCCGTGGATCACCTTCATCGCGTGATACGGGAAATGTTTCTTGATCGAGACCACGACGAGATTGTGGAACACGCCTTCCGCCGGCAACGCCATGTCCACGATCTCGGGGAAGTTCATCTTGAACACGGGCAAAAAGATGCGAACGCTCGCCGTGCCCATGTAGAAATCCTCCATCGGCGGCACGCCGACGATGGTGCTCGGATAAATCGCGTCGCGCCGATGCGTGATCCGCTCGATATGGAACTTCGGATACGGTTCGGGCAACGTGTAGTACCCCGTGTGATCGCCGAACGGCCCCTCGAGATCGAGCTTCTCTTCGGGCTCGACGGAACCTTCCAGCACAAAATCGCAATCAGCAGGCACTTCGAGATCGTTCGTATGGCACTTCACCAGTTCGACCGATTTCTTGCGCAGAAACCCCGCGAACATCATTTCGTCGATGCCGTCGGGCAACGGCGCGGTCGCCGCAAACGTGTACACCGGGTCGCCGCCAAGCGCCACGGCCACGGGCATGCGTTGTTTCAATTCCATGTAGCGCCGCCAGTGGCGCGCGCCGGTCTTGTGCAATTGCCAGTGCATGAACGTCGTCCGCTCGTCGATGACCTGCATGCGGTAGGTGCCGACGTTGCGGGAGCCGTTGTCGGGATCGCGCGTAATCACAAGCGGCATACAGATGAATCGCCCCGCGTCCTGCGGCCAACACTTCTGAACAGGGAGCAGGTTCACATTCGGCTTCGGCTGGACCATTTCCCGGCACGGTCCGGTGTTCAAGCTTTTCGGCTTGGCATGACGCAATTCGAGCGCCGTCCCGAGCAGCGCGATAGCTTCCTTGAATGAAGTGGGCGGCTTCGCCTTGAGCAATCCTTCGAGTTCGCGCGCGATGTCCTCGACGTCGTCCACCCCCAGCGTCAGCGCCATCCGTTTCGTCGAGCCGTAGGCGTTGATCAACAGCGGAAATTGTGAGCCCTTGCACTTCTCGAAGAGCAACGCCTTGCCGCCGTTGGGAGATTTCATCTCGCGGTCGGCAATCTCGGTGATTTCGAGAACGGGATCGACCTCGACAGCAATCCGCTTCAGTTCCCCTGCCCCCTCCAGCTTCTGCACGAACTCCCCCAAAGAATCGTAAGCCATGGCGCAACAAATAACACAGTCATGAGCTAGTGGCTAGCGTACTTCGTGCAGTCGGCGATGTCCGCGGTATGAAAGGCCCGGCGGCGCTCGGCGCATTTGTTGCAGCGGCCGCAGTGGCGGCCACGCCGCGGGGCGATGCAGGAGAAGCTAAGATGCAACGGGAGACCGAGACGACGGCCGCGACGGACGACCTGTTCCTTGGTGAGGGCGCGGAACGGGGCGACGATTCTCACGTGAGAATCGAGCGCTTCGCCTGCCGCCCCGGCGAGGTCGCGGAAGAATTTCAGCGTGGCGTCGGGAAACGGATTGTGGCCGAGCGAGCCGACGGCGATGGTGTCGATCTGGTGGAGCGCGCAGAACACGGCGGCCTTGGAAAGCAGCAGCAGGTTGCGTCCGGGCAGATACATGG
>JBEKYJ010000085.1:0-15580 GCA_049511095.1 Verrucomicrobiia bacterium | reverse complement strand
GTTCGAAACGCCAGCGCCTGCGCCGCACCGACAACTGCATACATCCTCTTCACCGCGTCGCTGGCGCAACCGCGCACGACCGTGCGCGTAATGTCGCCGCAATAACCGGTGCGCATGTCACGGGGAAAAATGTCGAGGATGATCGTCGTGTGGGCCCGCAGCGGCCCATATCCGCTCTCGTGCGGATCGCAGCCCTGGTTGCCGCAGGCCACGATCGTGCGCGATGCGACGCCGCCCAGGCCGGCGATGGTTGCGTTGATCGCGCCCTGAACGTCCTCCGCCGTCAGCCTCTTGCGTCGGTAGTAGAGAACCCCGTCTCGTCCGATCCGGCTCGTCCGCAATACATTGACCGCGGCCTGCATCCCTTCCTCGGCCAGGCGCATGGCGTTCTCGAGGCCGGCAATTTCACCAGGCGTCTTAATCTCGCGTTCGGGAAAAAACGGGTCGGGCGTGACGACAACGCGAAGGCCGCGCAATTGCCTCGCCAAGCCGATGGGAAAGTTCGCCGGGACTTCCACGCTGCGGACGCGGAATTCGCGGAGAACGTGGTTCAGGACGTCGCTGAGGCGCGGCTGTTTGACACCCGCGAGTTTGAGTTGCTTCTGATAACGCGACAGCGAAAGCACCCGGCCCACCTGCGCTTCTTTGCGGGCGCGGTCGATCTCCAGATCGCTCATGACGGCGTAACTCTTGCCCCGCGTTGCGAACCAAATAAAGGGATCCGGCACAAACATGCGCGTGGCATAGAGCATGTTCGCGTCGCGTTCGCTATCGGCCACCATCAAGCGTGCGGGCATCAAAGATCTCCGACTCCCAATCCGATGGACGGGGCGACCTCCAACGAGAAGTCGCTCTGTCCGCCAGACTGCAGTTTGTGGAACGCCAGCCCGGCAATCATCGCGGCGTTATCAGTGCACAAGTTTGCGGGTGCCAACAACAGTTGCAGGCGGCGTCGCGCGCACTCCGCGCCCAGCTTCTCCCGGAAACGACGATTGATGGAAACACCACCCGATGCGCTGACGGTGTTGACACGAAGCTCAACCGCGGCGCGGACGACCTTGCCGACCAATACATCGACCGCCGCCTCTTGAAAGCTCGCGCAAACGTCTTCGACGCGATGGTGTGGGTTCTTCCGCAGAAAGTAAAGCACGGACGTTTTCAAGCCGCTGAAGCTGAAGTTGTAACTGCCGTCATGCAGCATGCTGCGCGGAAAATCGATGGCCGCGGGATTCCCGTGTTCGGCATGGCTCTCGATCTCGGGGCCGCCGGGATACCCCAACCCGAGCAGTTTGGCGACCTTGTCAAACGCCTCCCCAGCCGCGTCATCAACCGTCTGGCCAAGAATCCTGTGTTTTCCGATGGCCGTCGCGTGCGTGAGGAGCGTATGGCCGCCCGAGACAATCAGCGACACCATGGGCAGCGCATTCGGCACGCCATGGGCGAGGAGCGGCGAGTACAGGTGCGCCTCCACGTGGTTGATACCCACAAACGGTTTGCCGGCGGCAAAGGCGATCCCTTTGGCCGCATTCAGCCCGATGAGCAACGACGACGCCAGTCCGGGGCCGTACGTGGCAGCGACCGCATCGATCCCGTCAAGCGGAGTGTGGGCGTCGGCGAGCGCCTGCTCAATCACGGAATCAATCAACTGCAGGTGGTGGCGCGATGCGAGTTCGGGAACCACGCCGCCGTACGGGCGATGCAGTGCAATCTGAGAGCTGATCACGTTGGAGAGAATCTCCTCGCCGTCGCGCACCACGGCAGCGGAAGTTTCGTCGCAAGAAGTCTCGACACCGAGGACTTTCACGGTTTGGCGAACGATCGGCGATTGGGGCGTGGAGTTTACTCCGCCGAGGTTGTGGCGACAGTCGCCGTCGCCGCGCTCAGGTTCTGTTTGGCCACTTTCGCCTGCTTGGCGAAAAGTTTGACCCCCTTGATGACGTCAAGGGCGCGATCCAGTTGTACGTCCGCAATAGGCGTGACCTTTTCGAGCGTGTCATCCGGCGGGAGGCTGGCGCGGACGCGTTGCTCCAACAATTTGCGCTCGTCCTCTTCGGAAATCGGCACGACGATGTCGGGTGTGACACCGTGCTCGTGGATGACCTTGTGGCTCGGCGTGTAGTATTTGGCGGTTGTCAGGCGCAGCGCCGAGCCGTCCCGCAGTTGGATGATGCTCTGCACCGAGCCCTTGCCGAACGTGGTTTCACCCACCAGCACCGCGCGGTGGAGGTCCTGCAGCGCGCCCGCGACGATTTCGCTGCCACTGGCGCTGCCCGCATTGACGAGAACAACCAGTGGATAATTGAGCCGCTTCTTGCCATGGGGATCGGAGCGGTACGTGATTTTCTGCGCAGGATTGCGTCCCTCGGTGGAGACAATCAACTCGTTGGGTTGGACAAACTTGCCGGCGACCTTGCGCGCGGATTCGAGCAAGCCCCCCGGATTATTGCGCAGATCAATGATCAATGCGGTCATCCCCTCCCCTTCGAGCTTGGTCAGCGCCGCCTCGAATTCGTCGGCGGTCGGATCGTTGAATTGCGTGATGCGCACGTAGCCGATGCCGTCCTGCAATATCTTCACGTCTTTCACGCTGGGAGTGTTGATCTCAGCGCGCACGATCGTGTAATCCTTGATGCGATCGCCGGGTTCCTTGGCCTTTTGACGAAAAATGGTAATCGTGACTTTCGTGTCCGGATCGCCACGAAGCTGGTGGACGGCGTCCTGCAGGCTCATCTTGTCGGTCACCTTGCCCTCGATCTTGATAATGCGGTCGCCGGGCAACAAGCCGGCTCGCGCGGCAGGCGTGTCCTCGATGGGCGCGATGACACTGAGAAATCCTTCCCGCGACATGCCGATCTGAATGCCCAACCCGCCAAACTTGCCCTCCGTGTCTTCCTTCATGTCCTCGTACACCTGCGGCTCCATGAACTGGCTGTGCGGATCAAGCGAGTTGAGCATTCCTTTGAGCGCGCCGTAGGTCAGGTCCTTGTAGGTCACCGAGTTGGTATCCACGTACTCCTTGCGAACCAGTTCCATCACCTGCGTGATGAGTTCCATCTGCGCGTACGGGTTGTCCTTGTCCTGCTTGGTGGACGCTTCCGAATAGATCCGCGCGGCGACGGCGAGATTGATCCCCAACAGCACGACAACCAGCGCGACGATAATGCGTTTCATACTCATAAAGTCTTTCTCAAATGCTTTCCGCCAGCCTTCCGCAAAGTCGGCTTCACCGGAACCGATGTTACTAGCCTACCACGTGTTTACCATACGGCGACAGGAAGGGCGAATCAAGCGCATCCTTCAGTTGGCTGCGGCATGAATGACCACCGCTGTCAAGATTCGCCGACTGTCGCCTGCAGGAGGTTCTTCGCTACTTGACCAGTTCCAGTGCCGCCTTGCGAAAGCCAGCCATCTGTCGGGACGTTCGGGCTTCGAGATAGCACCGGAACACTGGCTCCGTGCCCGACGCCCGAAACATCACCCAACAACCGTCACCGAGCAGGAACTTGTAGCCGTCTTTTGTGACCACGCCGGTGACTTTCTGCCCGCCAAACTCGTCCAGTCCGCCGGCGAACCGCTGCAGCAACTGCTCTTTTCGTCCGGGCGTCACGCGGAGGTTGATGCGATCGCTGACGATGCCACCCGCCCACCTCTGAATCTTTTTCAAAACTGTGCCGAGCGGTTTGCCTTCGTAGGCCACCAATTCCGCCATCAATAAACACGCAAAAATCCCGTCCTTTTCGGGCACGTGGCCTTTTACGCTCAGGCCGCCGCTTTCTTCCCCGCCGACGATGATCGGTTCGCTCTCCATCAGCGCGCCGATGTATTTGAAGCCCACCGGCGTCTCGTGCACCTTCACACCCAACTCCCGCGCCACGGCGTCCACCAAATGACTGGTCGCGACCGTGCGTACCACCGCGCCGGTCCACTGGCGGTTTCTGGCCAGATGATACAGCGCGAGGGCGAGCACCTCGTTGGCATTGATAAACGTGCCGTCGTGGTCGACGATGGCGAAACGGTCGGCGTCAGGATCAAGCCCCAGGCCAAGGGCCGCCTTGGACTTCCGCAAGCGAGCCAGTAACTCGCCCATGTGCTCCTTGATCGGTTCGGGATGGCCGTCGCCAAAAAGCACATCCAACTCCCCATGTAACGCGTCGACGCGCCAACCGCTGCGGACAAGCAGTTCATCCAGGTAGCCCCGGCCCGTGCCGAACATCAAGTCCACCACCGCCCTCTTGCGATGCTTTTTCAAGGCGGCGAAATCCACAAGCTTGCGAAGCTGCGCCACGTAGCGCGGCATCGGATTAAAGACCTTCACGGCATCCGTCTTGCGGCTGATGGCTGAAGGCTGACGGCTTACGAGTTCCGCTTTGGCTTCGATGGATTTCGCAGTCTCAGGCAGGCAAGGCGCGCCGTTTGATTCGTTGAACTTCAGGCCATTCCATTCGGCTGGATTATGGCTGGCGGTGATGTTAATGCCGCCACTGGCCTTGTGTGCCCGGATGCTGTGGGAGATGACGGGCGTGGGTGCGTCCCGATCGGTCAGCCAGGCTTCGAAGCCGTGCCCGGTGGCGATTTCCGCGCAGCGCGTCGCGAATATCCGCGACAAAAACCGTGTGTCATGCCCCACGATCAGCAGCCGCCGCGCACCGGGTGGCGGATTCTCGCTGAGGTGTCGGGCGATGGCGTGCGCGGCGATCTCGACGTTCGCGAACGTGAACGTGTCGCTGATGATGCCGCGCCAGCCGGATGTGCCAAATTGAATGACCGACATGGCGCGCATTATAGCGGCCACCGTCGCGGCGTCCACAGCAATGCAGCGGCAAGTCTTGCTGTGAATCCGCAAATCTGCTTTCATGATTCCAGTGGAGCAGACGGTGACAGCGATGTCTGAGGAATTCACAAGTTCCCCCATGGATTCGATTGATTTGCTGCCTACGAAAGACGGGTACGATCGTTGGGCGGCGATCTATGACGCCGAAGACAATCCCCTTGTCGCCTTGGAAGAACCCTGGGTGCAGCGATTGCTGGGGGACGTTCGCGGTCTGGCCGTGGCCGACATCGGATGTGGTACTGGACGGCACGCGCTGCGTCTCTCGGCGGCGGGAGCAACCGTCCACGCGCTGGATTTTTCTGAGGCGATGTTGGAGCGTGCAAAAGCAAAACCCGGCGCTTCGAATGTCGTCTTTCAAGCCCATGATCTGGCCAAGCCGCTGCCGTTCGCGAACGAGACCTTTGACCGTGTCGTGTGCGGGTTGGTGATCGACCACATCGCCGATCTGGATGGCTTGTTTCGGGAGATGAGTCGCGTTTGTCGGCCCGACGGCTTCGTCGTCGTCTCGGTCATGCACCCGGCCATGATGTTGCGGGGAGTTCAAGCCCGGTTCACGGACCCTGCCAGCGGACGCGAGACTCGTCCGGCCAGTTGTCCCCATCAATTGAGCGATTACTTCATGGCCGCGGCACGGGCGGGGTTCCTGTTCGACCATTTGAGCGAGCAGGCGGTGGATGAAGCGCTGGCCAGCCGTCTGGAACGCGCCCGGCGCTATCTGGGCTGGCCGATGCTATTCCTCATGAGGCTTGCGCCGGGAGCGCGTGAACCTGGCAGACCCGGCCGTGCCTGCTAGAACGCTTGCAGTCTTCCGTTAGCCAGTAGCGCCAGCAAGAGGCCACCCATGGCAAGTCGATAGATAATGAACAGCCACGTCGTGTGTTTCTTCAGGTAACCGAGCAGGAAGGCAATCGAGGCGTAACCGACGACGAACGAGACAAACGTCGATGCCGCCAGATCGACCGCGTGCTGCTGCGTCGCCAACAATTCATGCCGGGCTTTTATTAATTCGAAAATACCGGCAGCAAACACGGCGGGCAGCGAAAGCAAAAACGAAAACCGCGCGGCGGTTTCACGCGTCATGCCCAGAAACAGGCCGCCGGTGATGGTACATCCCGAACGCGATGAGCCGGGGATCAACGCCACGCACTGGGCGCACCCGACCACGATGGCGTCTGCCCAGCCGAGCCCTTTCATCTCGCGCAAGGCGTGTCCCTGACGCTGGCGCCGGCGCACCCGCCACTCCGCCAACATGAGCACGACGGCGAGGGCGATCATTGCGCCGGCGATGATATAGAGTGAACGCAACGTCGTTTCGATATGTTCCTTGAAGAGCAGCCCGAAGATCACCACCGGAACGGTTCCCACGACGATCATCCAGCCCATCTTCGCCTCGGGTGTTTCCAGCGGCTTGCCGTCGCGCAATCCGCCCACGACTCCGCGCGTCATCGCGGTAATGTCGGAAGAGAAGTACAACAACACGGCGACGAGTGTGCCCAGTTGGATGACGGCCGTGAAGGCCGCGCCCGGATCGTTCCAGCCGAGCAACGCCGGCACGATGCGCAGGTGCGCGGTGCTGCTGACGGGAAGAAATTCCGTCAGACCCTGAACGATCCCCAGTACAATGGCTTGCGAAAGCGTCATCGGGGATGATCTTTAACTCAGGCGTGCAAACGTCTTCTGCAGTAGTTCCACGGGCGAGGCATTCTCGGTTTTCGCTTTCGCGTCGGCGATCAACTTGCCCTCCAGCGCGTTCTTGGTTGGGCGTTGGACCTGATAGAACACACCGAAGTAGCCGGGAAACGACTCCATCGCCAGCTTGTACGCGGCGACTTCGTCCGTCACATCGTGGTCCACAGGCACAAGCGTGAACGCCCCGCCCTTGCGCGGATTGGCCGCATCGAACGCGCCGGGGTAAAACTCCGTGCATTCGCTCAGGCATTCGATCACGGAGAAGCCGTCATGTTGCATCGCTTTCTCCATCATTTCCATCACGTGGTTCGGCAGATGCGAGTGCGTCCGCGCGATGAACGTTGCGCCCGACGCGATAAGCTGCTTCATCGGGTTGATCGGATGATCCATCGCACCGGTCGGGTCGGTCTTCGACTTGAAACCGATCGGCGACGTCGGCGACGTCTGCTTCTTCGTCAGGCCGTAGACAGAGTTATCCATGATGACATAGGTCATCTTGACGTTCTTGCGACCGGCGTGGTTGAGGTGGTTGCCACCGATGGAAAATGCGTCGCCGTCACCGCCAAACGCGAAGACGTGCAGGTCCGGCCGCATCAGCGACACGCCCGTGGCGAACGGCGCGGCGCGTCCGTGGAGGAAGTGCACGCCGTAGGCGTTCACGAAGTACGGGAAGCGCGACGAGCAGCCAATGCCGGCGATGCTGGTGATTTTCTCATGAGGGATCTGGAGTTTCTCCACCATCTTGAAATAGATGGAGAGAACGCTGAAGTCGCCACAGCCCGGACACCACGTCGGCAGGTCGGCGACCAGATCCTTTTTCGTATATTTCGGACGGTCAGGCAGTTTGATTTCTTTACCGCCGAGATTTCTTGCTTCAGCAATCATGGAGTTCCTTGGGAGAATCAGGCGCGGGCCAGGGCGGGTTCGGGAGATTGTTTGAGTTTCTCGTGCATGCCATTCAGGATTTCACGCACTTTGAACGGCAGACCATCGGTCTTGTTGATGCCGCGGATCTTGTCGTTGCAGAATCGCGCGCGCAGGAGGGCGGCGAGTTGGCCGTAGCCGTAAAGCCCTTCATCGTTGATCTCGGCCACGAATATGTGGTTGAACCCGTCCAGGATTTCGCCGATGCCGGGTTGCAGCGGCTGGAGGTAGCGAATGTTCAACGCGCTGACGCTTTCACCCGCCGCGCGCGCCTTGTCCACGGCTTCACGGATCGGGCCCTGCGATGAGCCCCAGCCAACGAGCAACACATTCCCTTCCGGCGGTCCGTAGGTCTCGGCCTTCGGCAGGCGGGAGGCCAGCACCTGCAGCTTGCGACGGCGCTTGGCCACCATCATCACGTGATTGGCCGGACGGCTGGCGGGATGGCCGGACTCGTCGTGCTCCAAGCCGGTCACCACGGGGTATTTGCCGTCTACCATCGGCGTTCCCGGGGGCGCATGGTGCGCGATGCCGTCGGCGGCATTTTCGTACGGCTTGTAGTTCGGTCCGCGGGCCGAAAAACTCGGGGAGACATCCTGTGTCAACTTCGAGAAGTCGGGCAGCTCCCAGGTTTCGATGCGCGTGGCCAGCGCCTGATCACTCAGCACGATCACCGGGCAACTGTATTCGCGAGCCAGTTTGGCAGCCTCCAGCGTGGTATAAAAGCAATCCTCGACCGAGGACGGCGCTACGACAATACGCGGCGAATCTCCATGGCCGCCGAAACAGGCGATGTTGAGATCGCTCTGTTCGACGTTGGTCGGCAACCCCGTGCTCGGGCCGCCGCGTTGGACGTCGATGATGATGATCGGCATCTCCGCCATCACCGCCCACCCGAGCGCTTCGGTCTTGAGTGAGAGACCGGGGCCGGAAGTTCCCGTCAGCGAAAGGTAACCCGAATAGGATGCGCCGCAGGCCATGGCAATGGCGGCGAGTTCATCCTCCGCCTGCACGAACATGCCGCCGTACTTCGGCAGTTCCGCCCGCAGGATTTCCATGACGCTCGACCAGGGCGTAATCGGATAACCGGCCCCGAACCGTATCCCTGCGGCCAGGGCGCCGTACGCGATGGCCTGGTTTCCATCCGTGACAATTTGCTTGCGGGCGGCCCTGTTGGCCGGAATGGCGAACTCGAAGGTGTCGGCGAGTTTGCCGATGTCGTAGCCGTAGCCGGCGTTGAACGCGCCGATGACGTTGCGGATCACGTCTTCGCCCTTGCTCTTGTAGTAGGCTTGCAACATCGCTTCGAGTTTGGGTACGTCGAGGTCGTACATCCGGGCGAGCAAGCCGAGCACGAACATGTTCTTGCCCTTGTCCCTCGCGGTGCCGCCGATGGCTTCGACCGTTTGCCCTGTGATCGGCACACCGACCGAGCGGTAACGCTTTTGGTTCGGATCGGGCTGAACGTTGTCGCTGTCGTAGATGAGGATGCCGCCATCGTGAAGTGTGCTGATGTGGTCGTTGTAGGAATGCTGGTAGAACGCGACAAGGACGTCCACATCGTCCCCCGCGCTCAACACTTCGCCGGTGCCGAGGCGGACCTGGTAAATGCTGGGGCCGCCCGAAATCGTGGCCGGAATCGTCATGTAGGTCATGACGTCTTTGTCGGTCCGTCCGGCCAACCGGGCGAGGAAACTGCCAATGGCCTGAATACCGTCCTGTGAGTTGCCTGCGAGCCGAATTACTGCGTCCTGAATTCGCCGACCGTGCTGGGGCTGCTGGCCGCCCGGCGCCGCTGATGAATTTGCCACTTTTTCATCTATCATTGTCTTGTCCTTGAAACGCAACCCTTCTGCAGGGTTTTACCCGAGATTGTGCCGCTGCCAGTAGAATATAGTAGCAAAGCCCGCCCGACTGTCAACCACGAGGCGGGACACGGGTGAGGGAAAAGCATATTGACCCAATGGCGGGGTTGTTATATTTTTCTGGTGGTGGCAATCCTCGAAAGCAGCCATGGCCGAAAACAACAGCAGCAACGTTAATCAGCGCGCAAACGATTTCTACCAGAAAGCGCTGGCAGCGCTCGAACGCAACAATCTGGACTACGCGATCGAGATGCTCATCCAATGCCTGAATGTTGAGCCCAATTTCACCAAGGCGCGGCGCACGTTGCGGGCCGCACAGATGAAGAAAACCGAGTCCGCAGGCGGTTTCAAACGGTTGATGGTCGGCGCCAAACTCCAGCCGCTTCTGACCAAGGCCAGGGTCGTTCTCCAGAAGAACCCCACCGAAGCGATGACGCTCGCCGAGCAGGCCTTGACGGAAGACCCGAAGAACAGCCAGGCGCTCGGCATTCTGGCCGAAGCCGCCGAGGTCGCCCAGTTTCCCGAAACAGTCGTGCAAACGCTGGAAACCTACGTGCGGCTCAATCCCAAGGACACCAAGACGCTCCACTGGATGGCGCGTGCCTACAGCGCGACCGGGCAGCACGAGCAATGCCGCGAGACGTACGAAAAACTGCTCCAGATCAACCCGAACGATTTCGAGGCGCAAAAGGGCATCAAGGACTCCACCGCGCATGGCGCCATGGCGGGCGGGGGCTGGGAAGAAAGCACCACATCCTTCCGTGACAAGCTCAAGGACAAGGATGAATCCATTGCGTTGGAGCAACAGTCCCGCGTCGTTCGCGCTGAGGACATGATCGAGAACCTCATCAAGGAAAAACTGGAGGCGCTCGCGAAGGACCCGGAGAACCCCGTCATCCAGCGTGAACTTGGTAAGCTGTACGCGCAGAAGGACAACTTCGAAGAGGCGTTGCGCTACCTTGAGACATTGCAGGCGAAGGAAGGCGGCTCCGACCCGTCTCTCGAACGTGAGATCGCCGACACGAAGATCAAACGACTCGATACAGGGATCAACGCCAAGAAGAAACAACTCGAAACGAATCCCGCCAACGCCGCCGCGCTGCAGAACGAGATTACGACGTTGGAAACCGAACTCGATCAACTCAAACTCGCCGAAGCGGCGCGTCTTGTGGAACGGTACCCCAACGATCTCATGTACCGATTTGACCTCGGTGTGCTGTATATGAAGATGGGCAATGTCGAGGGCGCGGTCGAGCAATTGCAGAAATCCCGCGGCCAACCCCAACGCCGGGTTGCCTCCCTCAATTACCTTGGCCAGTGCTATCAGAATATGGGCCTCCACGATATGGCGATTGAAACGTTCAAGGAGGCCATCAGCGATCTACCCACGATGGACGGGCTGAAGAAGGATCTGCTTTATAATCTGGGCTGCGCCTATGAACTGATGGGCGACCAGGAGCAGGCGGTGGCCGCGTTCAAGGAGATCGCCAAGGTCGATTTCGGATTTCGGGATGTGCGCGAAAAAATCATGCGTAAACCCACACCCAAGGCGTAGCGCGAGTCCGTGAATCTCAAACGGCATCCAGCCTGGCCCAAAGATCTCGCAAGTCCTGAAGTCCCGTTACGTCCCCTCCGCCACGGTCCAGGAGGATGGCAGCCATCCCCACGGCTTCCGCGCCGCGCACGTCATGCTCGTAGCTGTCCCCGATGTGGACCGCTTCGCTGGCCGCGGCACCCGCCGTGCGGAGCGCTGCGAGAAAGATTTCCGCACCCGGCTTTTCTGCTCCAACTTCGCAGGAGATGGTCATGGAATCGAAATGGCGCGCCAGTCCCATCGCCTCGAGCAAGGGACGCAGGCGTTCGTCCCAGTTGGAAATAACGCCAACGCGCAGGCCACGCGCCCGAGCTTCACCCAGCACGTCGTCCACGTCCGGAAACACCCGCCACACATCCGGACGGGCGAACATTCTGAAGAGTTCCTCAAAGCACGCCGCGTTCTCCTGCCCCAGCGTGCGGAAGACGAGTTCCCGCCACCACTCCTTGCGGGAAACGGTCAGTCCGGGACGTCTCAACGCAGTCCATGATTGGCGGAACGCGCGTTCCATCGCGTCGGCAGTCGTGGTGATCCCATGACGGCCGGCGACCGAAGCGTACACGGCGCCGACAGACGGAAACGGGTGCAGCAGCGTGCCGCCCACGTCGAAGAACAGGGCCCGCACCGACCCATGGCTCACTGCAACACCAACTCCCGTTGTGTCTTCGCCCTGGTCGCGTGCGCAAACCCAAGCCGGTCCAGCGCTTCGCCGACCAGGAACAGCGATCCCGCAATGACCACGACGTCCGCGCTCTCGCTCCGGGCCTGTGCATACGCCCGGGCGAGATTCGCCACGACGGCGATTTGCGCCGGCGGGTTTGCCGCCTTGCACCACCGCGCCAGTTGATCGGGATCGCTCGTGCGTTCGCTGTTGACGGGTACGCAGAGGACTTGCCCGGCCAGCGGCGCGAGAATCTGGCACATCTGGTCGTAGTTCTTGTCGCGCAGGACGCCAAGGATGAGCGTCAGTTTGCGTCCCGCGAAATGTTCGCGCAAGGTCGCCGCCAATTTTTCCGCGGCGGCAGCGTTGTGCGCCCCGTCGAGGACAACCGTCGGGTGATGATTCACAATCTGGAAGCGCCCCGGCCACGCGGTCTGCATCAGACCCTCGTGGACTTGTCCGGGTGTGAAGGAGAGCCCGGACGCTTCCAGGGCGGCGACGGCCGTAACACAGTTGGTGGCTTGGTGCGCGCCGAGTAGGGGAATCGTGAGCGGTCCATAATCGTGGCGCAGGCCGGTTAATTCCGCCCGCTGGCACTGCTCGTCTTCACTGAGTCGCGTCGCCCGAACGTCCTGACCGACCACCGTGACCCGGCAGCCGCGCGTGGCCGCCGTCCGCTGGATGACACGAAACGCTTCTTCCATCACCGAAGCCGTGACCACAGGAACACCGGGTTTGATGATGCCGCATTTCTCGGTCGCGATCTGCGCCAGCGTTTCGCCTAGGTATTGCGTGTGGTCGAACGCGATGTTGGTGATGACGGAAGCCAGCGGCGTGACCACGTTCGTCGCGTCGAGGCGGCCGCCGAGACCGGTTTCCCAAACGACGACGTCGATATTCTGCTCGCGGAAATACCGGAGCGCAATCGCGGTGATCGCCTCGAAGAACGTCGGGGCGCGGAATTCAGGATGCGCGGCGACCTTCTCGAGCAGCGGCTTGATTTCCTCGACGAGGCGCACCACGTCGGATTCCGCGATGGGTTTGCCGTTGACCTGAAACCGCTCGCAGAACGAAACCAGATGCGGCGAGGTATACAGCCCGGTCTTGTACCCGGCCTTGGACAGCACCGCGTGGAGCATCGCCGCGACGCTCCCCTTCCCGTTCGTGCCCGCGATGTGGATGAACCGCAACGACTGCTGCGGGTCGCTCATCAACCGCAGCAGATATTGCATCGTCTCCAAACCGAGTTTCTGGCCAAAGAGACGGATGCCGAAAAGGAACTCAATCGTTTCCGGGTAAGTCAAATGGCACCGTTCCAGCGTGAGGGCCGCCGCGCGCGCCTAGTCGACCGCCTTGAACTTGCGCCCGCCGCGTCCCGAAAAGTAGTTCAGCAACTGGGAGAGCAGTTGCTTGAGTTGCTTGCGATGCACGATGATGTCGATCAGGCCGCGGTCGCGAAGGAATTCGCTGGTCTGGAACCCTTCGGGCAACTCCTGCTGCGTGGTTTCCTTGATCACGCGCGGACCCGCGAACCCAATCAGGGCTTTCGGTTCCGCAATGATCACGTCGCCGAGCGACGCGTAGCTGGCCATCACGCCGGCGGTCGTCGGATGCGTCAACACGGAGAGATACGGCAACCCCGCCTTGGCGTGCAACGCGAGCGCGCCGCTGCACTTGGCCAGTTGCATGAGGCTGAGAATGCCTTCATACATACGGGCCCCGCCGGATGCGGAGATGATGATCGCCGGGATCTTCGACTCGGTTGCCTTTTCGATGGCACGGGTGATTTTTTCGCCGACGACCGAACCCATGCTCGCGCCGAGAAAATTGAAATCCATCACCGCCAGCGAGATGTCGTGGCCGTCGAGTTTGCAGAGGCCCGTCATCACGGCGTCGTTCAGCCCCGTCTGGCGTTGGTAGGTCCGCAAGCGCTCGGCGTACGCGGCCACGCCCGTGAACTTGAGCATGTCCACGCTCGCCATGTCGGCGTCGATTTCGCGGAACGTGCCGTCATCGGCCAGCATGGCGACGCGCTCGGTGGCGGTCATCGTGAAATGATAGTCGCACTTGGCGCAGACCTTGGCGTTGGCCAGGAGTTCCTTGCTGTAGATGATCTCGCCGCACTGCTTGCACTTCACCCACAAACCGCTGGGAATCTCGTGCTTCTTCGTCTTGGTCTCGGAAATCTTCGGCTTTTCTTTTTCTTCGAATACCGCCATGGCCAGACCCTCCAACTTCAAAACTTTAGCACAAGCGTCCTCCGTTGTGCCAGTCGGAAAACTGTCGCGTCCGATGCCCACCGGTGTAGCGTGCGCTGTCACTAGCGCATCCCTTTTTTGCCGGCGAATGCCTCGCAACGCCTCATCTTCTGGCTTCTGACTCCCCGCTCCGAATCCCTTTCGGAGCTGAATTCTGTCTCCTGTCCCTTCGTTTTGGCTTCGTTTCTGCCTAAAAACCACCCTCCCGGCGCTGTTTTCCAGCATCTATTCCCCCTTTTTTCCTCGTTTCTGCAAAACGAACCCAACTCGTATTTTTCCCCAACCCATTCATTCCACAATACTTCCACATTTTTCAGTTGGGTTCGTTTGGTAAAAACACTCTTCTCTATAGAGAGCTCCCCTGCCAAACCGACCGCAAAGTCGTAGTAGCTGCGCTCCTGTGAAGCGCAGGCCGGGAATGTGCGTCCGTCCAGCCTTCGTAGCCGAAGCGGCGGCTTCGGCGGAGTAGGCCCGCCTTCTTTCCAACTTCTTTTTCAAACAACTGTCCCCATCCTACTCGCCCTACAATGTCGTGTCCAGCAAAAAATATCGATTTACGATAGCGGAGTCCGACGACACGCCGCACGCTGTTGGTAGGGCGGCGTGGCCCTACGCCGCCGTTTCCGCGTCAGTTGTAGCCCCGCCGCTCTGTCGGCCTGCTCCCCCCAGCCCCGCCGCTCCGGTGCGACGCCTAGCCAATCCACCGGATGCCGGCCGAAATACATCTCAATGTACTTTTACTTTAACATCGCAAGGGTGCAACTGTCGTACTTATGTGAAATCCACCCCTTGCCCCACCCCGGCCTGAGTGGCCTCAGGGGGAGAATCGGCTCTTTCCCTGCCCGGCAGCCTCGGAAGTTCAAACCGCAAGGTTCGCAAACCGTTCAATCTGGCGACAGACCTATCCGAGTATGCTCTGGTCGCGACTTACAAGTTTGGGTAGTCTCCCGGGCTGTTGAAAACACAGAAGCTCATCCCGTTGTTGGTGGTTGCCGCAGGGCTGCTGGCGTATCACAACAGTTTCACGAGTCCATTCATCTTTGACGATATCCCGTCGATCCAAGAGAACCCGACCATCCGTCATCTCTGGCCGATCTGGGATGCACTGTCACCGCCGCATATAGGCGGCAGCACGGTTGAAGGGCGGCCGGTCATCAACCTTTCCTTGGCCATCAACTACGCGCTCGGTGGTTATGACGTGCGGGGGTATCACGCCCTGAACCTGACCGTTCATATTCTTGCCGGGTTGACCCTATTGGGCATCGTGCGGCGGACTCTCCTGCAACCGAGGCTGCGCGAGCGGTTCGCTGCGGTGGCCAACGAATTGGCGCTGGCCGTGGCGGTCCTCTGGACGGTTCATCCCCTGCAGACCGAGTCGGTGACCTATATCGTCCAACGGGCCGAGTCGTTGATGGGACTGTTTTACCTGCTCACGCTGTATTGTTTCATCCGCGCCGCTGAGTCGCCCCGGCCGCGCGCGTGGTACGGCCTGTGCCTGAGCGCCTGCACGTTGGGGATGGCCAGCAAGGAGGTGATGGCTTCTGCCCCGTTGCTGATGATGCTCTATGACCGTACTTTTATTTCGGGATCATTCCCGGGGGCGTGGCGACGACGATGGCCACTGTATCTGGCGTTGGCCAGCACCTGGATTTTGCTGGGTTACCTGGTGTTCTTCACCGGAAGTTTCAGCAACGCTCTGGCGAATGCGCGACTTGTGGGTGTCAGCCGGTGGGAGTACTTGCTGACCGAGCCGGGCGT
>JBEKYJ010000084.1:0-15590 GCA_049511095.1 Verrucomicrobiia bacterium | reverse complement strand
CAACTCGATTTACGGCGAGGACGTCGTGGGCGGCACATCGTGGATCTATTTATCGGACACCGCGCCCGAAGAAGTCGGATTCCCGCGCGGTTTGCCGAAGGAACCGTTGCCATCACTCACGTGGAAGGCGATTTCGAAACTGCCGTTTGTGATCATCGGGGTCGGCCTGATTTTGAGCGCGGTCGTCCGCTGGAGGACGCGCACCGGCGTGGAGCAACCATGAACGAGTTCAACTGGATTCTCGCATTGTTCCGCACCGTCGGCGTGCTCGTCATGATGAGCGCCGCGGCGTTTGCGTGTTGGCTCCTGTCGGGCCGAGAGTTTCCGAAGCGGGTTTCGGCCGCGTTCGGCTGGCTGCTGCTGATCGTGTTGTGGGGATTGGGAGGGTACGCCTTGACGTCACGGTATGCGTTGGGACTCGGCGCCGTGACGAATCTCTCCGACCAGTTTCCGTGGGGCATCTGGAAGGCGCTTGTGCTGTGCGGCATTGCGTTTGCCGCGGGCGGGTTCCTCACCGCCTGCATGGTGTACATCTTCCGCCTCCGCACGTTTTACCCGATTCAGCGGCCCGTGGTGTTGGCGGCCTATCTCAGCTACATATTGTCGGCATCCGGGGCGCTGCTCGTGGACCTGGGGCGGTACCACCAAATCTGGCGACCGATTTTTTACTGGCAACATCACTCGGTGCTGTTCGAGGTGGCGTGGTGCGTGATGTTGTACACGGGTGTGCTGTCGGTCGAGTTTGCGCCGATCGTACTTGACCGGTTCGGTTGGACCCGGATCTCGCACTTCGTGCATGTGATCACGGTGCCGTTCGTGATTTGCGGGGTGATTCTCTCGACGCTGCACCAATCCTCGCTCGGCTCGCTGTTTCTGATCGTGCCCACCAAGCTGCTGCCGCTGTGGTACACGCCACTGTTGCCCATACTTTTCTTCCTCAGCGCGCTCATCTCGGGTTTCGCCATGGCGATCTTCGTGTCCGCCCTGTCATTCTGGACGTTCCGCCGGCCGCTGGAGCCCCGCGTGCTCACCTCGCTGGCCAAGGGGATGACGCCGTTGTTACTCCTCTATCTTTTCCTGCGGGTGGCGGACATCACGGCCCGCAACGCGTGGGTCTATGTGTTCCGCTGCCCGCTTCAGGGCTTCACGTTCGCGTGGGAGATGTTGCTGCTGACGCTGCCGCTGTTCGTCGTCTTGAAGACCCGCTGGTCGGGTCGCCGGCGCTGGGCGTTTGCGGCGGCGATTCCTGTTATCACGGGCGTAATTCTGAATCGGCTCAACGTGGCATGGATCGGTCTGCTTCCCGCGACCGGCTCCCATTACTTCCCGTCATGGATTGAGACCGCCGTCGTGCTGAATCTCGTTTCGTTCGGTGTCGTGATCTTTGGGTTGGCGGCGCGTTACTTGCCGCTGTTCGAGCATCCGGACATCGGCGGACATCATGCGTCGGGCGCAACAGTCGACGTGAGGGCCATCGTCCCCAGGAAGGCGAGCGGGCATGTTTAGGCGCAACCTCACCGCGAAAATTTTGATCGCTGTCGGCGTGACGGTCGCGGTCGTGATTTCCATCTACACCTATTTCGTCATTCGCGTGCAGAGTGCGTGGTGGCACGAGCGTACGCAGGCGCAAAACGTCATCGCTGCCTCGTTCATCCACGAGTACCTGAACGGCGTCATGCTTAGCGACCGCCATGAGGAGGTGCAGGGGTTTCTGCTGAAGATGAAAAACTCCGACGAAATCTGGCGCGCCCGCCTTATCAAGCCCGACGGCACCGTAGTGTTCTCGACCGACACACAGGAAGTCCAGCGCGCCACGATGACCGTGCCGCCGGAGTTGTTTGCCGAAAACCGCGTCCAGGAAGGCACCCGCGTCGAGAACGGCCAACGACTCTCCGTGGTGATGCGACCTGTGCTTAACAGCCCGAGTTGCCAGCGCTGTCACGAGGCAAACACTGTGGCCATCGGCGCCATCATCGTTGAGAAATCGCTCGCGCCGGCCGAGGCCAGCGTCGCCAGCAACCGCAACCTGCTGATCGTCTATGGGGTCGTAATCTTCGTGCTGGTTGGCATCGTGCTGTGGCTGCTGATCGTGCGGCTCGTCACGCAACCCGTCGGCAACGTGCTCGAACAGATGCGTAAAGTGCAAACGGGTGACCTCGGCGCCCGCGCCACTGCTGAGACCAGGGATGAAGTCGGTGAACTCGCCGTCGGTTTTAATGCGATGGTGCAAAGCCTCGACAATGCCACGCGCGAACTCGAGGAATCACACGAGAAACAAATCCAACAAGCGGGCAAGCTCGCGTCGATTGGCGAGCTCGCCTCGGGCATTGCGCATGAGATTCGTAATCCACTGGCCGGCATCGGGGCCGCAGTGGAAGTGTTGGCGGAAGAGAACAACCTTAACGGCCAGCGCACGGAGATCGTCGCCGAGATTCGCCGGCAGATCACGCGGCTCAACCGCACGCTGCACGATCTTCTCGAATTTGCGCGGCTCCGCGATCCAGAGATCGCCCCCTGCGACGTGCACGGACTCATCCGTCCAATGCTCGCGCTGGTGCGGCCAGACGCACAGAAGTTTCATGTCAACATCGAGGAACGCTTTGCCGCCGACCTGCCCAACGTCTGCGCCGACGCGGGACAAATGCAGCAGGCGCTCCTCAATATCCTGCTCAACGGCGTTCAGGCCATGCCCAACGGCGGGACGCTCACCGTATCCACAGAATCGACCCAATTTAATGGGAGCGATATTGTCCGCATCAAGATTCGGGACACAGGCGTTGGGATTGCGCGACAGCATCTCGCAAAAATCTTCTCTCCGTTCTTCACCACCAAGCACCGCGGCACAGGCCTCGGCCTCTCGATCACGCGCACGATCATTGAGAAACACCACGGCACAATTGCCGTGGACAGTGAGCCGGAAAAAGGAACGGCGTTCACACTGGAGTTGGCCGCCTGCAAACCCGAGACGTTCGCGCCGCAAGCAACAGCGGAAACACTGAAGGAGTTCGCCCATGCCGAGAACTAAGATACTCATCATCGACGACGAGAAACTCGTGCGTTGGTCACTGCAACATAAGCTTGGTCGTGAAGGCTACGAGGTTGAATCCGCACCGACCGGCGAGGAGGGACTCAATCTCATCCGCGAAGACGGCTTCGACCTGGTGCTGCTGGATTTGCGATTGCCGGGAATCGATGGCGTGCAGGTCCTGCAGGAGATCAAGAATCTGGAACGCGACATCGCGGTCATCATGTTGACGGCGGAAACGTCGATCGCCCGCGCCGTCGAATGCGTGCGGCTCGGCGCGTACAATTATCTGTGCAAACCGTTCGAGTTTGACGAAGTGCGCGTCGCGATTGAGAAGGCGCGCGAAGAGCTGAAGCTGCGGCGTGAGATGTCGCGGTTGCGCTGCCAGCAGCGACGCAAGTTCGGCATCGATAATCTCGTCGGCAACAGCGCACCGATGAAAGCGGTGCGCGAATTGATCGCCAAGATCGCCCCGAGCGACGCGACGACGGTGCTGGTCGAAGGCGCAAACGGCACAGGTAAGGAACTTGCCGCGCGGGCCATCCACTTCGGCGGCGCGCGCGCGAATCAGCCGTTCATGGACATCAACTGCTCGGCATTGCCCGAAAACCTCATCGAGAGCGAGTTGTTTGGTCATGAGCGCGGCGCGTTCACCGACGCGAAGAGCACCAAGAAGGGCCTGTTTGAACTCGCCGATGGCGGCACGATTCTGTTGGACGAAATCGGCGACATGAAGCTTGCGTTGCAGGCGAAACTGTTGCGCGTGCTGGAGACGCGGCAGTTCCGTCGTGTCGGCGGTTCGCAGGACATCAGCGTGGACGTGCGCGTCATCACGCTGACCAATAAAAACCTCGAAGAGGCGGTCGCGCGCGGGGAGTTCCGTCAGGATCTTTATTACCGCCTGAAAGTCATCTCCGTGAAGATGCCGACGCTGGCAGATCGGCCCAGGGACATCGCGCTTCTCGCCGAGCATTTTCTGAAAAGCTTCGCGCAGGAATTCAAGAAGCCACTCAAGCAGGTGTCCCCGCCAGCTCTCGAATCGCTGCGAAATTATCCATGGCCGGGTAACGTGCGCGAACTGCGCAACGTCATCGAGCGGCTCGTGATTCTCGAAGCCGACCAGATGATTCTGGTGAAACATCTCCCTCCCGAGATTCGGACGGGCGCAAAGCGCGGCGGCAAGTGGATCATCGAGCTACCCGCCGCCGGCGTCGCATTGGTGGACGTGGAGCGGGAGTTGGTACTGCAGGCGATGGAGCGTGCTGGCGGCAATCAAACGCACGCTGCCGAATTGCTCGGCATTGAGCGGGACGCCCTGCGCCGACGATTGAGCAAGTATGGACTTCTCGAACAGGCAAGCGAGTCCAGCTCTAGTGCGATGTTGTGCTGAGGTAGATCACAACTGCTGTGAGCGCGATGACGATCACGCCAATCATCGCGAGCAGTAGTCCCAGAAGTCTGCTTGAAAGCATGCGCTCATCGCGTCCAGCACTGTCTGTGCCGGTAGGCCCGTTCCCCGCACGAACTCATTTGAAACAGTCATCTCGGACTGGCGCATGTCTGGTCCGCTGCGTGGAAACGCGCAGGTCTCTGAGTGAATCCGCGCAAGTTCCGGCAGCAAGCTGTCATTTGGTTTCATCCGTGGCCATGCAACATGCTGCTGTTCTGATGGTTGCAGAACTCCCCAGCGTGGTTGGCACGTCCACTGCCTTCGTAGAGAGATGGAGGACAACGAAATGTCTGGAATTTATTTTCTGAAACGAGCCGGTGCGCTGGTCGTCGCATTGGCTGCCTTGATCGCTTTGCCAACCTACGCAGCACCTGCGGGCGCGCAGCTTGGGATCGTGCAGGCCGGAGGCAATCTCACCTCTGGCGGAACGCTTTCGTACCAACTCAATCTTACTGTGACGAGTCCCGGTGCGGTGGTCGCCAAGGCGACCGTCAAAGCGAAAGGCTGGAAGGCGACCTTTCCCATCCTGAGCAATTCACTCCCGGTCGGTCTCGACACCCCCAGCAGCGCGGCAATCTCCATCCCGGCCAGTTTTCACGGCACAGCGGTGCTGCGAGTGACTGCGAAATTCAACAAGCGAAGCATCGGCCACAGGGCGATTCAGATCACGATCAATGTCCCCCCTACGACAACGGGCGCGGCGCAACCGATCCTCTACGATGTGGGTTTCAACACGCTCGTGACATTGAACGCCAATATCGTATCCACCAATGGTCTTGGCCACCCATTGACCTACTCTTGGACGCAGTTCCAAGGCCCTTCCGTTGTACTGAGCGCAACCAACGTGGCCATGCCCACCTTTACCACCGGTTCGGTAACTGATTTCGTGGCGCTGACCGACGAACTTGGCGTCGTCCCGTTTAACACCTTGGAAATCGGCGAAGATAACAATGGCGACCTGGACTCTTACGGCTTCCAAATCGTCGTCAGCGACGGTGTCAATTCCGCGACGAACAACGCGCTCGTGCGCGTCGCCAGTCTCACGCCCGGCCTGACCCAGGTTCCTGTCGGCGTAAAGACCTATTTGCACGCACCCTCATCGGAAACAAATAGCTCATGGACATTGCTGGAGGTGCCGACTGGCTCGGCGGCGGTTCTGCACGGCACGACCACTCGGACACCGTGGTTCCAGCCAGATCTGGAAGGCGATTACGTCATTCAAGACGTGGTCTCGGGCACCAACGTTACGGTGACCGCCGCCAGCTTTATCGGCGTATCCGCTTGCACCAGTTGTCACGGGCCGAACTCGGCAGGGCAAAACGTCGGCTTGACCGACTTGGTCACGCCGTGGAGCCAGACCGGTCACGCGACGATGTTCCAGCGTGGGGTAGATGGTTTCCTCGACCCGTCGTACAACGAGAGCTGCTTCTTCTGCCACACCGTGGGCTACAACAAGCAAGCCGTCCCCACGAATGGTTGTTTCGGCGACGTGCAGGCCAGTCTCGGCTGGACCCAGCCGATGCCGCCGCAGCCGGGCACTCACTCGACGATCCCGGCCTCCCTGCAAAACAAGGCCAACATCCAGTGTGAAAGCTGCCACGGGCCGGGTAGTCAGCATCCGGGCCAACCGAGCCTTGACGCCGCCACTTGCGCGCCGTGTCATCAGGAAAATACGACCGACAATTTCCGTGTCGGCCAATGGGAAAGCTCGCCGCATTTCAATACGGACAACTTAAGCGTGTTCTCCCATGCCGTGAGTTCATGTGCGACCAAGTGCCACAACCCGGAGGGCTTTGTCGCCAACGCCAAGGGCGCCCCGCTGCCCACGACTCCGGCTATCGGAAAGGAGACGTGCGCTGTCTGCCACGATCCGCACAACACGCAAATGTTCCCCGGTGGACCGACCGGTGCGCACCAAGTGCGCTACTATGACACGGTGACCTTGGATAGCGGCGTCACCCTCAACGGCGAGGGGACGTCGGCAACGTGCATGTTCTGCCACAACGGGCGAAGCGCCGCGCCAGCCACGTATGTAAAGAGCACGAGCTTGCCACACGAGAGTACCGCCACCGACATCCTGCTCGGCATGAATGGTGTCACCAATGTGCAAGCGATCGTGGCGCCGGGCGTGACGAATACCATCGCCATGGCGACATTGCACAATTCGGCGCACCAAAGCGTGGCTAAGTGCGTCAACTGTCACATGTTCACGGGCAGCAATACTGTCGGCGATCACACATTCAGCATGACCGACCGCGTCAGCGGAGCGGACGATCTCGTTGCCTGCAACCAGTGCCACCAAGGGTCGAAGCCCGTGGACGATTTCGACTTCATTGCGATTGGTGCCGGTGATTATGACGGTGATGGCACCATCAACGGCGTGCAGACTGAAGTTTCGGGAGTGATGACGAATCTGGAGAGCAAGATGGTTTCGACAGGACTCGTTCACACGCCCGGTTATCCGTATTGGAGCGGGTACACCAACAATGTCACCTATCCGGTAATCTACGCCGCGCAACGCGCGGCTGTGTGGAACTACCAAATGATCGCGCGTGAACTAAGCACAGGCGTTCATAACACGGCCTACACTGTCGGCCTGCTCCAGTGGAGCTACACGGTGTTGAGCACCAACACAGGTGGAAGCACGTACCTTGGTCAATTCCCCTCGGCCACGCTGCTCTATCACTAGGAAAGAGAGAGACCGCCTGTGAACAAGACCGTCCCTAACGGCGCAGCGCAGAAGAGGACGATCCCACGACGAGTCGTCGCCGGTGCCATCGGCGCGATCGGCGCGGCGATCATCGCCATCTCGTGCGCGACCGTGGATCGGGTGGTCCTGGCGCCGCCGATGATCCCGGGTGCCAAGTACGTGGGGATGGACACGTGCGGCGCGTGCCACGAGAAGGAAGTGAAGAACTTCAAGCTCACGCAACACGCACGCATCCAGATTCCGGGCGAAGGCCCGCGGGTTGAGGGCGAAGGTTGCGAGAGTTGCCACGGACCCGGCAGTTTGCACGTGGATTCCGGCGGCGACCGCAAACTGATCGTCAATCCCGGCAAGAGTCCCGAGGCCTGTTTCCAATGTCACCTCGACAAGAACGCCGAGTTCAGCCTCCAATTCCATCATCCTGTCAAGGAAGGGCGGATGAGCTGCACGTCCTGCCACGATCCGCACGGCGAAGACATTCTCAAGCCGAAGGAGATGCAGGTCGGTCGCGTGAACCAGGACTGCGCGCAGTGCCACCGGGAGCAGGCGCGGCCGCACGTGTTCGAGCATGAAGCCATGCGCGAAGGCTGTACCTCCTGCCACAACGTGCATGGCTCGATCAACTCGAAGATGCTGACCGAGCGCGACAACAATCTGTGCCTGAAGTGCCACGCGCAGGTCGCCTTGCCCCACACGTCGGGGCAGGTATTCATCGGCAACTTCGATCACACGCCTTTCCTGCAGCAGGGCACTTGCTTCAGTGCGGGGTGTCACACCGCCGTACACGGTTCGGACGTCAACTCACACTTGCGGTATTGACGAAGCCATGTCGATAAAACCCATCTTCCTGAGAATGCTTCTGGCCTCGTTCTCGATTGGATTTCTGACAGCCGTCACCGTCCGCGCGGACGACCCGGCGACGAATTCCGCACTCCAGGTCTCGGCCACCCCCGAGGTGACCTATGCCAAGGTCTCCGGCAACACCCAGAAATTCCGCGAAGACGTGGGCATGAAGGAAGGCTGGTCGGGCGGCATCGAGGACGCAACACTGCACTACGACATCAACAAGGACACGACCGTTGATGGCGAAGGCCGATTCATCTTCGATGAGCACGACTACAAGCTTCAGTTGCAGGTAACGAAGAAAGATTTTGGTTTTGTTCGCGCCGGGTTTACCGAGTATCGCGATTATAGCGACAATGAAGGCGGGCTCTTCCGTCCGTTCACACCGTCGTCGTTCAAGCTGAACCAGGATTTGGGACTTGATGTTGGGGATATCTTCTTCGAAGCCGGGCTGACATTGCCCAACCTTCCGAAAGTGGCCGTCGGGTACGAGCACCAATTCCGCGACCGCGACACGTCCCTGCTGGAATGGGGCAGCGTCGCGCAAGGCGCCGACACCCGCAAGATTTACCCGTCCGCCAAGGAGATCCACGAGTACACGGACATCGTGAAACTGAGCGCCGAGTACGATATCAGCATCGTGCATCTGCTCGATGATTTCCGTTGCGAGCATTTCAGCGACGATACCACCCGCAATGATACCTCGGTCAATTTGAACAGCAGCTCCAGCCAAACGGTGACGATCCACGAGGATTATCACCACGACGCGTTCTACAATACGTTCCACATGGACAGCCATGTGAATGACAAGGTGTACTGGTCGCTCGGCTACCTCTTCAGCACGCTTTCCGGCAACGGGGACATGCAAGTCATCACCCCCGTGCCCTTGGGCCCGTTCGACAACAACTGGCTGGCCCGCAACATCGATGTTGATCTGGACTCCCACGTGGTAAATCTGAATGCCATGTTCGGACCCTTCAAGGGCCTCAGCTTCTATACGGGCTTGCAGGCTGAGAAGACCGATACCCATGGCTTTACCGACGCGCTACTGACGCAAGGCACCTCTCCCAGCACGACCAACCTGATTCATTCGGCCAATGACACTAAGAGCCTTATGGAAACCTTCGGCGCGCGCTACACCAAGATTCCCTACACGACCCTGTATGCCGAGGGTAAGTGGACGGAGGAGCAGATTGATCTGGATGAACAGGAGACGGAGGACGGTGCGTCCAGCCTCGCCCTCGACACCGACTCGACGGTCTTTCGCCAAGATTACCGTGTTGGCTTCAATACGGCGCCTCTTCCTCGCGTGACGCTGGCTGGCCACTATCGGCATTACATCGCTGAAAATGACTACGACCACGAAACAGACACGGTGCCGGGCTATCCCGGGTTCATCACCGCGCAGGACTTCACGACTGACGAAGCGATGGGCAAACTGACGTTGCGCCCCTGCTCGCGCTTCAGCGTCGCGTTCACCTACCAACTCGTTTCGACCGACACCCGGACCACCTCCGAAGCTGTTCCTCTGCTTGCGCCGGGGGGTTCGTTGGATTCGGGCAAGTACAACGCGAACATCTACAGCGTCAGCGCCACGGTCACGCCGATGTCCCGCTGGTATGTGACCGGCTACTTCTCATTGCAGGACACCCGCACCGTGGCGTTCGCCAACTATGATCCATCCATACTGATGTACCGAGGCAATGTCTACACGATCATGGGCGCAACCGGCTATGCGCTCGACAGCAAGACTGATCTCACTGTTGAATACAGCTATTCGCGCGCGGATAACTCCGTCAACAATTCCTCGGCCGGCTTGCCGCTCGGCCTGGATTTCCAACGCCACGCGCTGCTCGCGGGCATCAGCCGCAAGATCAGTAAGAATGTGATCGCCCGCCTGCGCTACGGCTTTTACGAGTATGACGAACCGAGCAGCGGTGGCATCAACAATTACATTGCACACCTCGCCAGTGCCAGTTGCACGGTCCGCTTCTGACACAGGCTGTGTCTGACAACTTGTCCGTAACGGTTGTGCGAGGCGTCAACTTGTCAGGCTTTTGCAGTGCACGTCCATCCGGCGTATGTTTGCAATCTGCTGGCTTTCAGATGGTTGCGAAACGCTCGGCACACTGGCACCGCCGTTGCTAAACCATATTGGTGGCTATGGTCGCAGAAACCAAAAACCACGACGAACTCAGGCTCCTCTTTTGGGAGACCACTGCGGGCTGCAATCTCGAGTGCATTCATTGCCGCCGCCTCGACGTGAGCAAGCAGCTCATGAAAAACGATCTTTCCACCCAAGAGGCGTTGGTGTTTGTCCGCAACCTCGCCGAGTTCGCCAAGCCGATTCTCGTCCTTTCCGGTGGCGAACCACTCTTTCGTCCTGACATTTTTCAGATCGCGATGCACGCCACGGAGCGTGGCCTGCCCGTCGCGCTGGCGACCAATGGCACACTGATCGACGAGCGCGTTGCCCACACCATCGTCGACAGTGGCATCCGGCGCGTCGCCATCAGCATCGACGGCGCGGACGAAACGACGCACGATCGCTTCCGTCGACAACAGGGCTCGCTTGCCGCCGCGCTGAACGGTTTTCGCAACCTCCGCCGCCTCGGCATGAGCATGCAGATCAATTGCACCGTCACCAAACACAACGTCTACCAAGTCGAGGCGCTCTACGCGATGGCCAAGGAACTTGGCGCCGACGCGCTGCATCTGTTCATGCTGGTTCCTGTCGGCTGCGGTGTGCAGATCGCCGAGTCGAACATGCTGCCCGCCGATGAATACGAGCGCGTGCTTAACTGGATGTATGACAAGAGCAAGGAGGGGGCCCTTCATCTGAAGGCGACTTGCGCGCCGCACTACTTCCGCGTCATGCGCCAGCGCGCAGCCATCGAGCACGTCCGCATCGAAGCCACTCACAGCCACGGCAAGCCCGAGCACGTTCAGGCCCGTGGCAATCGTCATGGCGATCCGGGCGGTCACTCCGGCGGTCCCAACATGGCGGCGATGACCAAAGGGTGCCTCGCCGGTAGCGCGATTTGTTTCGTGTCGCACACGGGCGAGGTTTTCCCGTGCGGTTATTTGCCCGTCAGCGCCGGCAACGTGAAGCGCCAGCCCATGCGCAACATTTGGGAACACTCAACGGTCTTCGGCCACCTGCGGGATGTCGAGCAACTCGAAGGCAAATGCGGCCTGTGTGAATTCAAGAAGATCTGTCTCGGTTGCCGCGCCCGCGCGTTCTCCGCGACGCGCGGCAATTACATGGCTGAAGAACCGCACTGTGTCTACCAGCCGCGACGCATACGGAAGCAACAAACGTTGGAGGAAGCACTGTAGCAACTGGTGAAGTCAGAAGGTCGCGTCATGGTCAACATCACCAAACTCTACTGTGGCGAAGCGCAGCCCGCCGACAACCTGCGCTACGGCCTTGGCCACGGTGCGCCGAAGTTGGCCGCCGAACGCAAGCCCATCGTTGTCTGGAATGTCACGCGTACGTGCAACCTCCGCTGCGTCCACTGTTACAGCGACAGCTTCGCACAGAAATACCCGGGCGAACTCACCCACGAGCAGGCGTTGGTTGTGATTGACAATCTGGCGGCGTACAGGGTGCCTGCCGTGTTGTTCTCGGGCGGCGAACCACTGACGCGGCCCGATCTACTGGAGCTGATGAAGTATGCCACCGTGAGCGGCCTGCGCGTCACGCTGTCCACCAACGGCACGCTCATCGACAAGCCGACGGCCCAGCAACTGCGCGAAATCGGGCTCACTTACGTCGGCATCTCGCTCGATGGCATCGGCGAGACGAATGACTTGTTCCGCGGCAAGAAGGGTGCGTACGATACCGCTGTGCGCGGTATGCGCAACTGCCGTGCGGTCGGCCAGAAGGTCGGCCTGCGCCTCACGCTCACGCGCCGCAACTGCATGGACTTGCACGATATCTTCAATTTCATCGAAGCCGAGGACATTCAGCGCGCTTGCTTTTACCATCTCGTCTACTCAGGCCGTGGTAATACGGCGGATGAATTGACGACCGGGGAGATTCGCCGGGCGATGGACATCATTTTGGAACGTACCCGGGTGTTTCACGAGCGCGGGCTGAAGAAGGAGATCCTGACGGTCGATAACCACGTGGACAACGCTTACCTGTACCTGAGGTTGCGCGAGCGCGAGCCGGAGCGCGCCGAGGAAGTCTACCAGTTGATGAAATGGAATGGCGGCGGCGCGAACTCGTCGGGTGTTGGCATTGCCAACATCGACACACAAGGCAACGTGCATCCCGACCAGTTCTGGCAATCGGCCACACTCGGCAACGTGAAGCAGCGCCCGTTCAGCGAAATCTGGTCCGACAATTCGATCCCGCTACTCGCGGGCTTGCGTAATCGTCTGCCGTTGCTCCAGGGTCGCTGCGCGGAGTGTCGGTTCAAAGAGATTTGCGGCGGCAGTTTCCGCGTGCGCGCGGCGCAGGTCCATGGCAACCCCTGGGCTTCGGATCCCGCCTGTTATTTGACGGACTGCGAAGTCGGGCTCGTGGAAACAAACCCATTGACCATGTAACGGGTGCGCGGGCAAGGGTCCGCGTCAAATCAATTTTACGGTTTATGACGGTCGCAGCAACAACGGATGCGAATGTTTTGCGGTATCAGCGCGCCCGGACTCTCGGCGAAGTGCCGCGCTATAAGTCGGGGTTGCAGGTGCGGCTGAAGAGCGGCGAGCGTGTCTACCTCGCTCTCTCAGCGCTGGAGTTGGCACTCTACTTCGACCGGGATTTGGCGCTGCACTATGACCTCGAAGGGCGCCTGACGAAAGTTGCCCGACCCAACCAGTACCGTCGCCGCGGTTCGTCACATCGGGTGCTGTTGACTCGCAAACGTGCGGCGGAAGAAGGCGGCGGCATCGAGCGCACCATGCTTTCCGCCGAAGATGCCGATGCCTTGGTCAAGGAAGCGCACGAGAAGTCCGTCCGCATTTTCGAGGAATTGGACGCCAAGGCCATTGCGTTGGAATATGCCAAACCCGACCTTGGACAGGCTCTTACGGAGATCGCGCCGATGCTGGGGCGTGCCGCGAAGTTCGACTTGGAAGAGGCCCGCCGCGATGCGGAACGGTTTCATTCGATTTATGGTCGCGTCGCCGTGCTGCCACCGGACCAGTACAACGCGCTCGTGTTGCAGGCGACAGAGGGCTGCGCTTATTCGTGCTGCCTCTTCTGCGAACTGTATCGCGGCGTGTTCTACGGTCGCAAGACGTCCGCTCAATTCATTCAGCATCTGCAGGACGCGATTGCGTATCATGGCGAGGCCCTGCGCGCGCGCCGTTCCGTCTTTCTCGGTGAAGCCAATGCCCTTACGCTGCCTCAGGACGATTTGGTGGAGATTTTCGAGGCGCTTCACCATCACTTTGAGTTCCCGCCGCGCGAACAAGAGCACGTGCCCGCCAGTTGGTGGCTCGGTCACAAGACCCGCTTCGACGGAGTGAGCACGTTTCTCGATGTGTTCACGGGACCGCATCGCACGACCCGGGAGTTCGAGAAATTGCGCGACCTCGGCCTGCGTCGCGTATACATCGGCTTGGAAACGGGTGACGACCAGCTGCTGCAATGGCTCTGCAAGCCGGCGACAAGCGCGCGGATCGCGGAATGCGTGACGACGGTGAAAGCGGCGGGACTTGCTGTTGGCGTGATCGTATTGCTGGGAGCGGGCGGTCATGAGTTTGCCGGGGCGCACGTGAGAGAAACGGATCGCCTCATCAACGATCTGCCGCTGGGCCGCAACGATTTTATCTATTTCTCGCCACTGGTGATTTATTCGCACAGCCGGTACGCGGAACAGACGAAGGCATTGAAGGTCGCGCCGTTGTCCGCCACCGAAATGCGCGATCAAGAACAAGCGATTCGTAATGCGCTCCACTTCGATGAACAACGCGGTCGACCGCACCTCGGTCGCTATGAACTGGAATCGTTCGTTTACTAAAGCCCATGCATTGCCACGAAGACAACGTCCTAACGACCGTTGACCGCAAAACAGCTGCAACCCAACCCATGCTGGTGCTTGTCGGCAACCCCAATGTCGGTAAGAGCGTTCTGTTCAACAAGCTCACGGGCAAGTTTGTCGTCATTGCCAATTATCCCGGCACCACCGTCGAGATCACGCGCGGGGGGGCGTTCCTCAACGACAGGGAGTTCACCGTGCTTGACACGCCGGGGGTGAACGAGTTTGCACCACGCACGGAGGACGCTCGGGTGACGTGCGACGTGCTGCGCGATTATCCCGAGGCCACGGTTGTACAAGTGGCCGATGCGAAAAATCTCCGGCGTGCTTTGCTGCTCACGTTGCAGCTCGCCGAGCTTCGCCGCCCGATGGTGCTGGTGTTGAATTTGATGGATGAACTCGACAAGTGCGGCGGGCACATCGATGTCCACAAGCTCAGCGAGATCCTCGGCGTTCCTGTCGTCCCAACCATCGCCATCGCCGGAACAGGAGTTCACTTGTTGCAGCAATCAGTCGGCAGGGCCCGCATTCCAAGCCTGCCGTCGGATGGCTCGGAGGGCCGTCTTTACCCCACCCCGATCGGGGCGCAACTCGCCCGCGCCAATGCGATCCTCGCTCAGGTGTACACAATCACGCGTCCGCGCCATGCGACCTTCGCGCAGAAGCTCGGCTGGTGGGCGACACATCCCGTCAAGGGCCTCGCGATCGCGACCCTGGTGCTCGCTTTCACATTTTGGTTCGTCGGCCTGGTCGGCGCGGGCACGGCGGTCAGCTTTCTCGAGAAGGTCGTGTTCGGGCGCTACATCAACCCGTGGGCCATCCGGGCGGTGGACGCGGTGTTGCCATTCCCGCACACGCACGACATGCAAGAGTCTCATTACAGCTTGGAAATCCCGCTCTCACCAGCCCACGGGGTTTCTATCTGGGAAAATACCCAGATTGTCAGGGCGCCAACCTACTCGCTTGCCCCGAGTGCAACGCTCGGGTGGTGGACCCAAGTGAGGCGGTTGGCGCACGATTTCCTCGTCGGCGAATACGGTGTGATCACCATGGCGCTAAGCTATGCGCTGGCCATCGTGTTGCCGATCGTTACCACGTTCTTCCTCATCTTCAGCCTGCTCGAGGATTCGGGGTATCTCTCCCGCCTCGCCGTGATGCTGAACCGATTGTTTCGCAGCATGGGCCTCAACGGCAAGGCCGTGTTGCCGATGGTGCTCGGGCTCGGGTGCGACACGATGGCGACCATGACCACGCGCATCCTGGAGACGCGCAAGGAACGTGTGATCACCACACTGCTCCTGGCGCTGGCCGTGCCGTGCTCGGCGCAACTCGGTGTGCTGATGGCCATGATGGCCAGCATTTCCTGCCGCGCGGCGGTGTTCTGGGTGATTTTGATGATTTTCATCTCCTGCATTATCGGCTGGCTCGCGGCGAAGCTGTACGGTGGCGGGACAAGCGACTTCATTCTGGAGTTGCCGCCGATGCGCCGGCCGCAACTCGGCAATGTTGTCGCGAAGACATTTGCCCGACTCGAGTGGTACCTGAAAGAGGTCATCCCGCTGTTTGTCCTCGGCA
>JBEKYJ010000083.1:0-15611 GCA_049511095.1 Verrucomicrobiia bacterium | reverse complement strand
ACAATCAGCGAGTTGTGAATGGCCTTCGTCACAAACCGTTTGGCCCGGGCGATGGATTCGGCCAGGCCGTGACCGAGCGCAAGATTGGCGGCAATCGCCGCGGAAAACGTGCAGCCGGTGCCGTGGGTCTTGATGCCGGAAACCATCGCCGCGCGGTATTCGCGAAAGCGTTTGCCGTCGAACAAAACGTCCACGGCCTGTTTCGCGCCGGGCAGATGTCCGCCCTTCGCCAGGAACGGCACGCCGTACTTCTCCGCAAGCGAACGGGCCGCGGCCCGCAATTCATCCAGCGTGCGAATCGTGCGGTGCGCGAGCACCTCAACCTCCGCGAGATTGGGTGTCACCACCGCGGCTTGCGGAAACAGCTTCGTGGTCAGCGCCTCGATCGCGTCCTGCTTGAGCAGCGACGCGCCGCTGCTGGCGACCATCACGGGATCGACCACCAGCGAGTGAAACTTGCGGCGCGCAAAACCGCGGGCGACCGTCTCAATGATCGCCGCGTCATACAACATGCCGGTCTTCGCCGCGGCGACGGGAAACGCCTCGAAGACGCAAGCCATCTGTTCGGCGACGATGCGCGGCTCGATGGCTTGCACGGCGCTGATTCGACCAGGGTTCTGGGCGGTGATGCACGTGATCGCGCTCGTGCCGAAGACACCATGCGCGTGGAACGTTTTCAGGTCGGCTTGAATGCCCGCCCCGCCCCCGCTATCGGAGCCAGCGACGGTCAGGGCGACTGCTGTTGTGCTTCTCCGTTTCACCCAGCCTCCATCGGGGATTCTACCGTGCGGGCGGGGAAAAGCAACGCGGCACAAACCGTTACAACCGGGCGAGGACGCCGCGGTTGACTTCCGCGGCCTTGTCGGCGCCGCAAAGGATTTCCACGAGCGCGAAGGCGAACTCCATCGCCGTGCCGGCCGCCTGGCTGGTCACGACCGGGCCGTCGCGCACCACGCGTTGCTCGGAGAACTCCCGGGCGCCGGCGGCCACTTCGGCGCGGACGCTGGGATGACTGGTTGCCGCGCGACCCTGCAACACGCCGTATGCGGACAGGACGCTGGGCGCGGCGCAAATGGCGGCGACGTAGCGGTTTTTCCCCTGCAGGGTTTCGATGATTCGCTTGATGCGCGCGTCGTGGCGAAGATTGGTCGTGCCGGGCTGGCCGCCGGGCAGGACGATCATATCGAAGTCCGTCGCGCGGACGTCATCGAGCGTGCAATCGGGAAGATGCCGGGTCCGGCGCGAGGCTTCAATCGGGCCGGGTTGCGTGCCGGCAACCACCACCTCCACCCCGGCACGACGAAGCACATCAATGACGGTAATCGCTTCAATCTCCTCGAAGCCCGGCGCGAGAGGCACGAGTACCTTTTTCATGGCGCACGGTTCGCGGGCTGATTGGTCGATGACGCCGAGCCTTGGGCCTTGATGCGGATGACGATCGCGTTGCCATCCTTGTCGGTATCGAAACGCACGGCGATGATCTCGCCGCGTTTCAATTTATCCACCGTGATCTTATCCTTGTCCCGGAAAATGTACGTTTTCTCGGTGTAGGTGAACGTCCGCACGCCGTCTCCGGTCGTGAGCTTGAGTTGACGGCACAACAAGTCGACCTCTTTCAGCACGCCCTTCGCAATCAGCAGCCTGGCGCGGCGCTCTTTGGCCTCCTCGCGGGCCGGTTCCGTCGCCGGCTGGACCTGGTTGGTGGAAACCTCGCACCGGACCGGGGTGCCGGCCGAGATGACCAGCCAGACAAACAGGAGGACCGGCAGAATGGATTTCCGCGCCACGTTCATGGGACGCCTCGGCGGGGTCACTTGGGCTTGATCGCGGGCGGACTCACCCCCGGCGGGTTCACCGGCATGGTGGGTTGTTTGAGTTCCGGACGCGGAGGCGTCGAACCTCCGACGGTCAACGGCGGGGCAACCATCTGCGGGACCTGGCGCAGGAGCGCGTTGCCGTTTTTTGTGTCGATCTCGAACACGAGGGTCGTGTTGCCGACCTGGATTTTGTCGCCGGTCGCGAGCGAGCACTCAAAGACCCGGGCGCCGTTGCGGTACGTACCATTCGTCGAGCCGAGATCCTTGAGCGTGAACTGACTGTTGGCGTGACTGATTCCGCAGTGCACGCGCGAAATGAAAGAATCGCGCACGGAGATCTCGGATTCGGGGAGGCGGCCCACGATCAGGGGTTTGTCGCCGAACGTCAGGTTCTTGTCGGTGCCATCGGGCCGCTTATGAATGAGTAAGGGCATGATCGGATAGGATCTCCACGATTTCTTCCCGCTGCGCGCTATATTCATCATCACTGAGCACCGGCGTCAAGCCTTCAGTGGACAACGCCCGCTCCAATTCGACCCAGCTCTTGCACCCGCCGTACGACTCGCGCATGACGAAACGCTCGACCGACGGCCGGCGATACACGCGCGTCAAGAGGGCGTGCAATCCCACGTCCCGCCCAAACTGGAAGCGTTCCTGCAGGATTTGCTCGCTCCAGACGTGTCGTCCCTGCAAACGCCTGACCCGTTCGAGGTCCGCGATCCGAACCACCGGGTCTACGACCACGTAGTACTCGATATCCACAGCATCTTTCGGCGCGCCGGCGGCGATGTCCTGCAGCGCGGGGCGTTTTGAGGCGATAATGGACCGCTCGGCCTCGTGGTACTGCGTTGGGAACAACCAAAACTTGCGGTGATCGACCTGGAATTGGCCGCGTTCCTCGCGAATCCCGCCTTTGCGAAGAATGAGGGTTTGCTCTCCCCGACCCAGCGCGTCCACGACCACCGCCCATTCCTTGAACGCGATGTTGCTGCTCGTTTCCATTGTCCACCAATTACTTAACGCATCTGCGGCGGCCTGTCCATTGGGAATTATCAACCGGCTTGTGCACCCCGCAGTTCCCACGCTATAAGAAGCCCGCGTGATACCTCGGAATTCGCCATGAACCATCGCCCCCTGAAAGGCACCAGTCTCAAGGTCTCCGAAGTCGGCTTCGGTGTCTGGACCGTCGGCACCAAAATGTGGGGCGTGGCCGATGAGGATTACGACACCGGCGTCCGCCTGTTGCGGCAGGCGCTTGACCTCGGCATCAACTTCTTCGACACGGCTGACGTCTATGGCGACGGCAAAGGCGAGGTGGTGCTCGCACGGGCGTTCGCGGGGCGCCGCGACGACATTGTGATCGCCACGAAGTTCGGCTACGACTTCTACAACCACCCCGGCATCCAGCCCGGCCAGCGCGAGCGTCCGCACAACTGGTCGCCGGATTTCATCCGCCTGGCCTGCGAACGGAGTCTCCAGCGACTGCAGACCGACCGCATTGATTTTTACCAACTCCACAATCCGCGCATCGACACGATCCGCCACGACGATGTGTTTACCACGCTGCACGAGTTGCGGGACGCCGGCAAGATTCTCTCGTTCGGCGTGGCGCTGGGACCGGCGATTGACCGGCGCCAGATTGCGGAAGGCATCGCGGCGCTCCGGGAACGCGGCGCGCATGTGCAAATCATCTACAACTTGTTCGAGCAAATGATCGGGGAACCTGTTTTCCCCGCGGCGCGCGAGTGCGATTTGAGCGTGTTCACCCGCGTGCCACACTGCTCCGGACTGCTCGAAGGCGGTTATTCGGAAACGACGACGTTTGGCAAGGACGATCATCGGAGTTTTCGCGTGGCCGACGACGACAAACGCAAGGCCTGGCTGGTAGACGGGCTGAAGAAGGTCGAACAGATCGCGTTTCTGACGAAGGACACGGGCCGCACGCTCGGCCAGGCAGCGATCAAGTTCATCCTCGCCGAGCCGAGCATTGGTTCCGTGCTTCCGAACATCTACAACGAACGCCAACTCCGCGAATTCGCCTCGGCGTCCGACACGCCCAACTTGACGCCCGCCGAGCTGACGACGCTGGCCGAGTTGCACGCCCGGAATTACGGCCTGGCACCTGTCGCTTAGGCGAACAACCGTGGGAAGCGATTCACTTCACCGTGGCGGCGGACGATGACCGAGCGGCCTTGGAACCTGATTTCTTCTGCCGCGTTTTCAGGCGCCGGAGGTAGGCGGCACGACGACGACGCTTCTCGACTTTATTGTGTTGCTGGCTCATGACGTATTCTTTTCAGTTTTTTCAGGAATCTTACAATTTCACTCCGGGCATTCTGCACGATGGGATCGCCGTGGGCGAACGTGATGATTTTGAAATTGAGATCCAGGAGTTTTTGCAGCGACTTCACCGCCTGTTTCTTGTCCTCAATGTAAGGCTCGGGCAACAACGTCAGTCCTTTGTCGCCCTGGTTCATCAAGGTGTCGCCCAGCAGGACGATGCCGCCGCCCAGTCTGGCATAAAAGGCGGTTTCACCGGCCGAACTTCCGGGCATATGCACCGCCTTGACCCCGCCGGGCAACCGTTCTCCGTCCATCAGCAGGATGTCGATTTTCGTATCGCAATCGGCCTTGGCTTTTTCGTGGGCATAGACCTGAATCTCGTACTGTTTGCGGAACCAGTCGGCGTCACGGTCGTGGTGGGCGTTGGTAAGCAGAATCCCGATGGGTTCGCCGAGAGCTTCCAGTTCCTTGATGATGTCGGGTCCCGGTTTCAAGGGGTCGATGAAGACCACTCCCTCGGCAGTCTTCAGTGCGTAGCTGTTGAAATCCACTTTCCATTGGGGATGGAAACTCGCCCAGCCGTACAGATTCCTGGAGACGACGCGCAGTTCCATCGATGGCCTTAAATCCATGGCAATCCCTTAATACGATTCCCGTTGCTGAGTGACCCGTGGAGTGCTGACGCGATCCCCGAGCAGGAGCATTCTACTGCGGCGGGCGGTGGGAGGCAAGCCATGTTCTTCGGGTCAGTCCAACGCCGGGGATGTGATGCAGATGATGTCCCCCATCACCTGGCACTGGCAACTGAGCCGTCGATTTGCCGGCTGGCCCTTCAGCCGAAGTTTCTCGCGGCGCGTCAGGGCAGAGAGATGCCCGGCTCCTTCCACAATCTCCACCCGGCATGTGCCGCACAAACCGTTCCCCTGGCAATTCACCTTCTGGTCGATCCCCTTGTAGACGGGAACCTCATGGAGCAGCGCAACCTTGCGGAGGTTCGCGTACTGTCCGCAATCCACCTTCTTGCCTGCATTCAGGAACTCAACCATCGGCATAAATCTCCTTTGCGATTGTCGAACCAATCAGGTCGCCGCCACCCAAACTGCACGGCTCTTGTATACGAAAAACGGCGCCGGTTTGCAACGGTTTCAACTCGGTTTCACAACGGGAGGGAGGGACAGAGGCTGCGCCCGTCGAATTCCTTGAACACCCGCGCAAAGCTCCGTGCGAACCGCTCGGGATGCGCTGCCAGCATCGATTTCGTGTGGTCCCGCGTCCAGAATTCACCCGATTCCAGTTCCTCGGGGTTGATCGTGGGGCGTTCATCGGTGATCACACTGTACACCCAGACAAACTCCCAACCAGTGTCTTCGCCCGCTTCGATTCGGAAATGCTTGCGGAGCCGCTCCAGAGGCACAACCACCCCGAGTTCCTCCCGAATCTCACGCCTGGCGCAACTGTCGTAATCCTCTCCACTGTTCAGGTGGCCCGACGCGCTGGAGTCGTAGCAGCGCGGAAACGTATCCTTGGATGCGGCCCGCTTCTGGACGAAGAACTCGCCGCGCCCGTTGAAGAGCAGCACATGGACAGCGCGATGACGGAGCTTGCCGGCGTGAACCTCCGCGCGAGGCGCCCGGTTGATGACGCGGTCGCACTCGTCGACAACATCGAAGATCTCTCCCTGTTCGGCCGGCCTGGTCATGTTCGTGGATGAAAGCATACCACGGTAACCGGGCCGAGAGAAAAAGAAGGCCCCCCGAACTGTCGGGGGGCCTTCGGTTAGAGTTTGTCTGCTTGGGTTAGAACTTGACGTTGAGTTCCGCGCGAACTTCCTCCGCCGCACGGCTCATGTCGACAGCGGCGCCCTTCTCCGCCTTGAAGGCGCCTGAGGGCAGGAATACGCCGTACACAAGCTGCATGCGAACGTCTTTGCTGTAGTCATAACCAAGAATGGCGTCGATCTCCCAGCCGATATCGCTCGAGCTGCCGTCCGGTGCAATACCGAGGCCACCGAAATCAACGTTTCCGTTGCTTCCGGCGAAACTGTCGTGGTCAGCCTTCAGGTAGTAGTAGCCTTGCAGCGAGAGCGTGGTGTTCTCGTAAGGCTTCACGGAACCACCCAGGTTGAAGATGTGGATGTTCGACAACGCCGGCGCGAACAGATAGCCGTTGTAGCCGTCCACATAGTCAAACCAGGGACGGAACGCGCCGTCCGAATTGTTCGGACCGCCGCCAGAAGCGAAGGTGTAGGTTGCGTTCAACACCGGCGCCCACTGGACATCCTTTAGCGTATAGCGACCGCCGAGGTTGAAGAGGAACGCGTCGATGGTTTTGCCACTGGAGTCGCCAAAGCCGTCGCCACCAAACTCAAACGCGCCCTCGACCCAGGTCTGAAGTCCCTCAGTCAAATTCATATCGCTGCGCAAGCCGATCAGGAGGGGCGATGAGCCGCCGACTGTCGGAGGCACACGACCAGTGCTGAACGGGCCAGTGCCGGGGCCGTCAGGGCCGCTCTGGCTCTGGGAAATCCAACCGAAATACATTTCCACGTCTTTGATCGCTGAGTCACTCAACTCATAGCGCGCGTTGATGAACAACAGATCGTTCGCGCCACCATGGCTGGGCGTCGCTCCAAAGAGCTGGTTGTTTACCAGTTCCGCGCCAACGAGATCGATGGTCAGCGGATAGTAGTCCAACACCAGCCGAGCTGCGTCATAGTTGTACTCCTGCTCGGTGCTGCTGATGATCAAGCCGCGACCGTAATGCAGGTACTGGCGACCCACCTTGAGGGTTGCCGGAGTATAGAACAACTCATTGAATTGGACATACGCTTCCGTCACGCCGAGAACCCATCCGCGGTTGATCGAGTCGCCGTCACCGTTGTCGACAGGTCCCGTGCCAGCACCTGTCTTGTCGACATCATTGTCATCACCCCAGTGATCTTCAGCCTTCAGGGTGACCACCACGAGCACATGGTCTTCGAGGTCGGCCTCGACAGAAACGCGTGTTCGTTGTGAGATAAATGAGGCGTTGCCCTTGTCCTGTGTATCACCAGCCTCAGATGTGACCAGGCCCGCACTATCAAGGAAATATCCACGGATGCGGATATCACCGCTGATGCGGATATTCTGGACATCGGCGAATGTCTTGCTGGTCAATCCCCCCAAGGCTACCAACGCAACCACTAGCCATACTTTCTTCACTGTGTCCTCCTGTTCTTTGTTTACGTTCGTTGTGCCCAAGGCACAAGCTTTCGATTTTCAAATGTCAGGGGTCGTTTCCGCTTCGATGACAAGCCTCCACATCTGCTTGCCACTACGAATTGCCTCCCGAAACGGAACTGAAACTACCCCCCAAGCTTCACTTTCGGGTGGAGTATAGGCATGACCCCAAATGTGTCAAGCCCCAATACGCCACCCCGGATTGAAGCCCCAGTCCTAATCCTTTGCTCCGCAAGTTCTCCCGCGAAGACTTCCAAACCATCTTCCCTCGGCTTCAACCTTCCCGTCAGTTATGCGTGGAGTATAGGAATGGCCCAACGCGTGTCAAGACATGATATTTGCCCCTCAGGGCTACTGTGCCTTGGGCGAAAAAAACTGCGGCAGGCCGTTCGAGGACGGCGTGCTCGTTTGCGCCAAAGACTGGTCAGGCTTTTCGGGCGTCACGTCGCGATTCAAAACGAGCAGCCGTAGATACGCCTGCTGGAACCACGGCGAATTCTGAGCCGAAGCCGCCACCTCCTCGTAATACTGCGCCGCCTCCTTCTTCTGGCCTTGAATCTCCGAGCAACGCGCCAGCCCCAACTTTGCGGCATTTACGACGTAGCTGTTAGGGTTGGCGTTGAGGATCTGCGAATACTCCGCTTTCGCGCCATCCCAATTCCCTTGGGCTTCCAGAACCGTCGCCACACCCAGCTTGGCCGACTCCGCCAACGGATGCCCCGAAAACTCTCTCTCGATTCTTTGATAAGTGCTTGTGGCATCGGCGTATCTGCCATTTCGATAATACAAATCCGCCAACCGGGACAGCGCTTCCACAGCGGGCTGGGATCCTGGAAAACTACCTATAACCCGCTCCAGCGACGCTACATCGGTCGCGCGCGCCAAACTTTCAGCCGCCTGTTCCGCCTGCAGATTTGATTGATGCTGCCGGTAGAACACGATGAAACCAACCGCCAAAACCGCCACCACAGCGATGGTAATACGCGTCCCGTATTTTGCCCAAAATACCTCGAAATCAAACTGATCGGTTATCCGTAAGTCGTCTTGCGCGTCTTGTGCCATGATCCTCCGTTCAAAAAGTAAGTCGGGCTATTGTTGTAAAACAGACTGAAAATGCAAGCGGGAAACAACGGAAACGGCTACGACCGCCGCTTTCGCCACTCTCGCCACACCAATCGGAAAAACGCCATGTCCTCTTTTAAATACCGCCGCCAAAGCCGCCGCGGCTCTTGGGCAAGCCGAAACAGCCATTCCAACCCGGAGTCCTGCATCCATCTTGGCGCGCGCTTTAATACTCCAGCCGTCACGTCGAAACTGCCGCCCACGCCCATTACGAAAGGCACCTGCATCTCCTTCTTCCATTTGCACAAGAAAAGCTCCTGTTTCGGCGACCCGACCGCCATGCAAAGCACGTCTGGCCGCACCTTCTTAATCTCTTGCACCACAGCATGTTCCTCATTGGCCGACCAGTATCCGTTACGCCAGCCAGCCAGTTGGAGCTTCGGATACTTCGCCTTCAGCACATCAACTGTCTTCGCAACGACATCTTGGCGGGCCCCAAGCAAATATGGCCGAAAACCCCGTTCCGCGCAGCGGGCAATTAACACATCAAATAAATCTATCCCTGTAACTCTTTCTTCAAGAGGTGATTGCAAAATTCGTGATGCCCAAATAATCGGCTGTCCATCCACATTGATCAGGTCACAGTCCAGCACGGCGGCACGAAGGGCCTGATTCGACTCCATCTTGACAATTTTGTCCACGTTGATGACTACGTGTTGATGGACCTTTCCATCCCCAACCATTGCCTCAATGCAGTCCACCGTCTCCCGCATCGTGAGGTTGTTCACGGGGACGCCGAAAAGGGTAACTTTTTCAGCGGACGGAGTTTTCACGGGGTGGGTGGATGCTCCAGCAGACACTGGATGATTCGCGCTGCGGCCTTTCCATCCCAGTACTTGGGGACGCGACTGTTCTTGTGATGTCCCTCGAGTATCTTCCGCGCTTCCGAGACGATCCTCGCCGGGCTGGTTCCGACGATCATACTCGTGCCCTCGGTTACGGTCACCGGGCGGTCGGTGTTCTCACGAACGGTCAGGCAGGGGACGCCCAGCACGGTGGTCTCTTCTTGAATGCCGCCGGAATCCGTCAACACGAGCTTTGCACCGGCCATCAAGCACAGCGAATCCAGATAACCCAACGGTCCGACGATCCGCAGGTTCGGCCACCGGGCGATCTCATCCCAGTAGCCAAACTCCTTCAAGCGCGCCTGGGTCCGGGGATGCACGGGGAACGCCAGCGGCAGCTGCTTCTGGATCGCATCCAGTGCCGACAGGATTTCCGCGAGAACCTTCTTCGAATCCACGTTGCTCGGGCGGTGCAACGTGACGTATCCGTACTCTGAACCGAGCTTGAGTTCCTTGCCGATGTTGGATTGGCGGCTCTTGTCCCTGAGCCTGAGCAGCGTGTCGATCATCACGTTGCCCACGAAAAACACCTTCTCCTTGGCCACGCCTTCCCGCAGGAGGTTTTCTCCCGCATCCGCGCAGGTCGTGAAGCAGTAGTCGCTCAACGTGTCCGTCACCACGCGGTTGATCTCTTCCGGCATGGTCCGATCAAAGCTCCGCAGGCCCGCCTCCACGTGCGCCACGGGAATGCACAGCTTGGCCGCGACAATGGCCGCCGCCATCGTGGAGTTCACATCCCCAACAACCACGACCAGGTTCGGCCGGTCCGTCACCAGCAGCTTTTCCAACTCGATCATGATTCGGGCGGTTTGCCCGGCGTGCGATCCCGAGCCGACCCCCAGGTACACATCCGGTTTCGGCAGGCCCAATTGCTCGAAAAACAACTTCGACATGTTGTCATCGTAATGCTGCCCCGTATGCACGAGCACCGGGTCAAACTGGTCCCGATGACGCGCATACTCCGCCATCAGCGGCGCCATCTTCATGAAGTTGGGCCGCGCACCCACCACGTTGACAATCCGCAACCTCATCACGTCTTCTCAATCACCGCCAGCAATTCCGCCAGCGCACAGTACATCCACGCTTGCGTCCACCGCACGTAGCTCAGGCGATTGACGCAACACCGCCCGCGTTGATACCAGAAAAAACCCAGTTCGTCCCACATGTTATCCACGGCCCAGCGGGCCACCGACAGGGCCTGCTCGATTCGCCCGAACGCCAGGCAGGTCAGGATGCCTTGCGCGCTGCAATGGGTATCGAGGGGGTAATCGCCATCGTGATAATATCGTGGTGCGCCATCCGCCCGCCAAAATGTCCGCTCCCAAAACGCAAACCCGCGCTCCGCGTTCCCCGTGAAACTGCCGTCGCCCGTCCGGCTTTCGTATTCCTTGAGCGCCACGAGATTGTATCCCGTATGAAAATTGTCGATCCATCGCTGGTTGGCCGCCTCGCCGTACCACCACGAACCGTCCGCGCGCTGCCGCTTCACCGAGAATTCCAGGCAGTCGCGCCGCCCCAGCAAGGCCGCTCCCAGCATATTAACGTTGTGCACCTGGGAGTCGGTCTGCGGCACGTACGCCAACCACCGCTCGCCATTCCGCTCGCGCAATAAATGTCTCTCGATGACGCTCACATCACACTTCCGTCCCAGTCGCTGGCACGCCCGCGCCGCGAACACCGTGCAAATGAGGTTCGGCGTGCCGCGTGGCGCAAAAAACGCCCGCGATTGCCAGTCGAACGGGTAACCCCATCCGCCGTCCGTTGTCCGCAACGTTTCCAGTTCATCCAACAATCTCTCATCGCGACTTCCCATCGCCGCCAGCGCCAACGTCTTCGCGTTCAGCGTCGGCTCAATCCCGCATAACGGCCGCAGGTTGATCGGGCTTCGCCGATGCAACTGCGTCCACGCCTGCCGCGCGATCTTTCCCGGCAACACCCGCGCCAGCGGCGAGTTCAACCCGTCATATGGATCGTACCCGCGCCAGCCGCGCGCCGTGCAATACTCGTGCAGCTTCCGCCACACTTCGCGCAACCGTTCGCGGTCATTCACACGTGCCGCGGGCATCGTGGGAGCGTTCATCAGCGGTTACAATTCGACCGACCGCCCCGTCCGCATGGATTCCAGGACCGCCAACGTCGCCCGCGTGCTCTCCAGAATCTCGTCCACCGGAATCGGCATCGACCCGCCCGTTTTCACCGCCTGCACAAACTGCTTCACTTCCTTGGCCTGGCCCTTCTCGCGAAAATCGTCCACGACCACGTGCTGACCACCGCCAAACACCTCGAAGCGCTCCTTCTCCAGCCCTGCGTCCGCGACGTTGAAATAATCAATCGATCCCACTGAACCATCGGCGAACCGCAGCGAAACCTGCACGTTCTCCGCGCCAAACCCCTGGGCAAAGACCGACACCATTCGCGATCGGGCCGCAAACCGCAGAAAATCAATGAAATGGCACACCTCGCCGAGGATTCGTCCGCCGCCCGCGTCGGGGTCGTTGATCCAATGCTCCGCGGGCAACGGCTGCACGCTCACGCGATAGCGCATCACCAGTGGCGCCGTCAGCTCGCGCACCTTGGCCGCGAACGGCGCAAACCGCCGATTGAAGCCGACCATCAGCCGCGTGTTCCCCGAGTCCTTGATCGTGCGGATGACCTCCTCAAGTTCCTCGTGGCGCAGGCATAGGGGCTTCTCACAGAACACGGCTTTCCCGGCCCGCAGCGCCTCGCAGACAATCGACGCGTGCAAATCATGTCGCGTCGCAATCGCCACCGCGTTCACCGCTTTGTCCGCCAGCACGTCGCGCCAAGTCGTCGTGCAACTCTCGAAACCAAACTTCTCCTTCGCCTTCTCGGCCTTTACGCCCGTCGCCGTGCACACGGTCCGCAACGTCACATCCGCGTTCGCCTTGAACTGCGGCAACAGTACGCCTTGCGCGTAACGGCCCGCGCCGATAACGCCCAGCACGACCGACGCGTGGGGGGCAGCCGGCGAAAGACGCTTCGGAGTCGTTTCGACCTTCCCACCTCGTCCGTCCCCCTTCGGATACTGCAAGAGCACCCCCACGAAACGTTCTTCGGTCTTCCCGGCGATCAACTCGTACGCCTTGGGCGCATCGTCGATCGCAAACGTGTGGGTGATCAGCGGCGCCACATTGACTCGCTGTGATGCCAGCAACCGGACGAACGCCTCCATGTTCCGCTGCTCGGTCCAGCGCACGTAACCAATCGGATAATCGACGCCCTTTTCCTCGTACAACGGATCATAGCGGCCCGGCCCGTAGCTGCGCGAAAGCCGGAATTCGAGTTCCTTCGCGTAAAACAGGTCGCGCGGAATTTCCATTCCTGTCACGCCGACCATCACCACCCGCCCGCAGTCACGGCAAATCTTTGCGGCCAACTCAATCGGCTCGTTCGTCGTCGTTGTCGCCGCGATGATCGCCGCGTCCACCCCGAAACCGTTCGTCAATGCCGCTGCCGCTCTCTCCGCATCTTGCTGCGGCAATCTCACCACGGAATCACAGCCGCATCGACTGGCCAGATCCGCCGCCGCCTCATTCACGTCCACGCCCAGCACGCAGCAACCCGCCGCCTTCAATATCTGCACAGTCAATTGCCCGACCAACCCCAGGCCAATCACCGCGACCACTTCCCCGATGCGCACATCGGCCTGCCGCACCCCCTGCATCGCAATCGCGCCGAGCGTGGTGAACGCCGCGTGCTCGAACTCGACGCTCTCCGGCAATTTCGCGCACAGGTTCTGCGGCACGACCACCATCTCGGCATGGCTCGCGTAATCCTGGCCGGCGCACGCCACACGGTCGCCGACCGACAGCTCGATCACGCCTTCGCCGACCTCGACGATGGTGCCCGCGCACGAGTAACCCAGCGTCTTCCATTGATCGAGCTGCGATTGCACTTTGCGCACCGCCGCCGACAGCCCCTCGCGTTTGACCGTATCCACCACGCGCTTGACCAAATCCGGCCGCGAACGCGCCTTGCCGACGAGCGATTGCTGCGCGAGGTTGACCGTCGCCCGTTCCGTGCCCGCGCTGACCAGCGAAAACGCGTTGCGCACGCGCACGCAACCCGGCGCGAGCGCCGGTGGCGGCACGTCCACCAACTTGATCTGACCGCTCTTGAAGTCCTGGATGAGTTGTTTCACGGCTCAAGCAATCCTTTGGCTCGAAGTTCCTGCACAATCCTGAGGAACTGCTCTGATTGAGCGGAGTTGCCCACGGTGACGCGCAAACATCCTTTCATCTGCGGGACCGAATCCTTGTTGCTGACGTACACGTCCCGTGCCGCCAGCGCCTGCGCCGCCCGCGCGGGCTCGCGCACCTGCCAAATGATGAAATTCGCCTGCGTATTGTACGCGACAAATCCGAGTTCCTTCAACCCGTCAATGATCGACTGTCGGGCGCGACCGCACGCGGCCACCGTTTCGCGCATGTATGCCAAGTCTGACATCGCCGCCAACGCCGCGACTTGCGTCAACCCGCTGACGGCCCACGGCGCGAGCACGCGTGCCAACACGCCCAGCACCGCCGGCTGGGCGACCACGTAGCCGCACCTCATGCCCGCCAGGGAAAATGCCTTGGAGAATGAGCGCAACACCAGCAGGTTCGGGTGGCTCTCAATCAAATCGACACAGCTCACGCCATAATACTCATTGTATGCCTCATCGAGCACCACCAGCGCATCGCGTCGCTTTTCCAGCAGCGCCTGGATCCGTTCCCGCGGGTAGCCAACCCCTGTCGGATTGTTCGGGTTCGCCAGATAGAGGATCTTGTGCGCGCCGCCCGTGGCGAGCAGTTCCTGGAAATCGGGCGCGAACAGCTTGCTGAATTGGAAGGATTCGATGCGGGCCTGCTGCAGTTTGCATTGCACCGCGAACACGGCGTACACGGGCGACACGATCAATACGGAGTCGTCCTTCGTCAGGAACGCGCGCGCAATCAGTTCCATCGCCATGTTCGAGCCATTCGCCACGAGCACGAAATCCGCGGGCACATTCAGGTAACGGCCAATCGCCCGCCGTAACGCGGAGCACGAACTGTCGGGATACCAATTCAGCGTTGCGTTCTGTGCCACGGCCGCGCGCAAGGCCGCCAACACCTGCGGCGACGGTGGCGCCTGGCACTCATTTAAATCCATCTTCAGCACGTTGCGGCCGCCCGGGACAGGCGCGGCGGCATGATAGCCGTCCAATGCCGCCACATGCGGCGGCACCCACTTGTCGATTGGAGAAGCCGTCATCCTTGGAATTCCCTTCGTACGGGTTCGTGCGCGTTCCGTTCAATCTGCCGTTGCACGCGCAGCCAGTTTACCCGTTTGGCGCAGTTGCGCAACGCTTTCGGGAGCAGTTTGCGCACCCGCGGAGCCGTGTTCGCGCGCCAGTCCGAGTCCGCCGCGTGCAGCGCCGCCAAGTCCTGTGTCGGCCCGTATAGTTTGCGCGCCGCCTTCCGCAGCAGGTCCGGCGTCAATTCCCCCGACGCGTCGGAAAACTCAACGCACGCGCGCCCGACATCCACCGCGTAATGCGCGTCGCTCCCAGCCTGCGCGGGCAGCCCGCGCTCGCGGGCCAGCTTCGCCGCCGCCGCGTTGCGCTCGGCCGGCTCGTAACCGTTGCAGACCTCGATGGCGTCGGCGGAGCGCAACAGTTCCTCATCCAGACCCGCGCCCAACAGTCCCGACACCGGGTGGAACGGATGCGGCAGCACGACAAAGCCCCGTTGCGCGCGGATTTCATCCACCGCTCCCCGCCAGCTTCGCGCCGCGATCTTGCGCTCTAGGAACAGGCCGATGAGGTGCGCGCCGCCTTCCAACGAGACTTCCGTGCCCACGATGATGGCGAGGCCGTGGTTCTTGTCGCGCGCGCGCAACGCGCCTTCGACCTCGTCGTGGTCGGTGATCGCCAGGTGCGTCAACCCGCGCCGCGACGCCTGCTCCAGCACCGCGTCCACCGCCGCGAAGCTGTCGTGCGAGTAGCACGTATGACAATGGAGGTCGGCGCAAATCATTGCTTCACCAGGCTCACCACGTTGCGGATCTTGCCGCTTGGTTCGGGTTGAATATGGTCGACCAATTCGAAATCGATCGTCACCGCGTCGCCCAGGAAGCGCGCGAGCTTGCCGCGAAGCTCGTCCGCCTCGGCCCCGTCGAACGCGCGCGCGGGCACGATGCGCACGACCACGGCGTTCGGGCCGGTCTGCACCACTTGGAACTGGCGTACCTTCTCGTGCGTCTCGAACAGCGTGTAGAACCGCACCGACGGGACATATTTCTGCTCGCCCGTGACGATCATGTCGTTGACGCGGCCAAGAATG
>JBEKYJ010000082.1:0-15752 GCA_049511095.1 Verrucomicrobiia bacterium | reverse complement strand
GACTGCGTTGGGGGTGGGTCCGGTTGGGACGCGGGGCGGCGGGTTGGCCCGCCTTTGCGTTTCTGGATCGCCTGGCGGAGGAGGTATTCGATCTGACCGTTGACACTCCGCAGTTCGTCCTGCGCCCAGGCCTCGAGATCGGCCCAAAGCGCAGGATCGATGCGCAGGAGAAATGACTTGCGGTCCGCCATCAACGCCTTCGCCAATCAGCTGTAGAGCGTGCCGGTGTTGATCACGGGATGGACTTCGGCTTCGCCGCAGAGCACGACCATCAAATTGCTGACCATGGCGGCTTTGCGCTCGTCGTCGAGTTGCACGACCTGTTTTTCGGCGAGGTCTTTCAACGCCATGTCCACCATGCTGACCGCGCCGTGAACGATTTTTTGGCGCGCATCAATGATCGCTTCGGCTTGCTGACGGCGCAACATCGCCTGGGCAATTTCCGGCGCATACGCCAGATGGGTCAATCGCGCTTCCTCGACGGCCACGCCCGCCTTGGCGAGACGGTCTTGCAGCTCTTTGCGCAAGGCCTGCGAGACCTCGTCCACACCGCTACGCAAGGTGATCTCATTCTCTTCGCCGTGATCGTAGGCGTACGAGCTGGCGAGATGGCGGAGCGACGTTTCGCTTTGGGTCTCGACGTATTTCTCGTAGTTGTCCACGTCGAAAGTGGCTTGGGCGGTGTCGCCCACGCGCCACACGACCACCGCCGCGATTTCAATGGGATTGCCGCGCTTGTCGTTGACCTTCAATTTCTCGCCGTTCAACGTGCGCGCCCGCAGAGAGATTTTGTTGCGCGACGTCGATGTCGTCGCAGCCGTCGCGTTGGATATCCGGTCCGTCGACCGGATGGAGTGATTGGCGTAGAATGGATTACCCCAGTGAAATCCGCTCTGGCGCACGGTGCCGCGGTAGGCGCCAAACAGAATCAGGACTCTGGCTTCGTTGGGCTGTAATGTGAAGAATCCGGTTAGCAGAACGATGTAAACCGGAAACGACACGATGGAGATGATGATGAGCCCCACAAACGGGTGACCGGACGCATTCTCCCCAACGTTTAGCGAGTAGATGAAGAGGAAAATATCAAAGAGTAGCAGTCCCAGCAACAGGGGTAGCATCACCCATCCGTTCGGGACTGTGACGACTTGTTCGCGACTTGTGGATGTTCGATTAGCAGTGCCGTTCATGATTCAATAGCTCCTTTCATTATCCGCATGGTATTGGAACGATATCATGGTGATATTGTTCCTGTCAAGCGCAAATCTGCTGATCGAACCGGTAGGACGGGAGCGGAAGGTAGTAGCAAGTAGCCAAGTAGCCAAGTAGCCGAGGGGGGCGGAGGAAGGATGATCCTCCTTCGCTAAAGCTTCAGAGGACAAGATGGCGGAAAAGATGGCGGACGAGTCGGCGCGACAAGGCGGGGCGGGCTAGGAATCGCAGATTGGAAATTGCCGCGACGGCGTCTCGTCCGACTCGGCTTGAAATTTCAGAGGGTCGGCGGTCGCGGGGGGATACGGGGAAAGGCGACACGGCGACGGCTCGGCGGGATAGGACGAATGGGACAGATAGGACAGATGGGAGACACGGCGGCGGAGCGGCGGGATTGCCGCGGGAGTACGGCGTGCGGCGTCTCGTCTGACTCGGCTTCTAGACGACAGGCCCCGACCTCAGAGTCGGGGCAAGCATCGCGCCCTACAAGCCGGAGGCGGAGCGGAAGGCGGGCGGGGCGAGTCGAGCCCGCCACGTAAGACGTGTCAAGCAACGGCATTGGCGTTTGGGCGGGGATGTGGTTTGATGGCGTTTATGAGATCACGATTTTTCGTTTACGGCGCGGTGGTATGCGTGCTGGCGTTGGCGGGATGTTCGACGGTGCCGCCGGTGATTCCGATCTTCGGGAGGCCGGCACGGATTCGGGACGAGGGGTACAGCCTGTTGTATAGTCTCGCGGACAAGCAGAGCAACGTGGGCAAAATCCTGATCATCAAGAAGGCCAGCGCGAAGGTGTCGGCGGAGATCAAGCAGATTGCGGAGGTGTTCGGCAAGGCGAAGGAGCGATTGGATGGGTTCGCGAAGGAGGACAGCGGGCTGAGTTTCAAGATGGAGCATCTGCCGTCGATGGAGGAAAAGACGCGGGCGGCCATCGAGTCGACGACGACGAAGGATCTGCTGTTTTCCAGCGGGAAAGCATTTGAATTGCGGTTGTTGCTGACGCAAGTGCAGGCATTGGATTATGCCTCGCATCTGGCGAATCAATTGGCGGACAAGGAGGGGAACGCGAAGCGGAAGGAGTTTTTGACGCAATTTGCCAAGCAGTGCGAGGAGCACCACAAGCAAGTGGTGGAGATGGTGGGAGGGGGGTAGGAGGGGGCGGCGGAGAGAATTCAGGAGACAGCTCCGTAAACGACGCGCGGGCGGGGAGACAGAAGACAGGAGAGGCGGGGATTCGAATTCACCACCAAGGCACGAAGGGGCGGCGGCAAAGGTTCGCCACAAGAAGGCGCAAGGGACGCAAAGGGCGCGAAGACGGCGAGCGTGAGAGCAAGAGCAGGAGCAAGAGGCAGCCCCGAAAAGGATTCGGGGCAGGGAGACGGGAGGCAGGGCAACGAGTCGCGGCACGAAAGACGTTGTGGAAGTGAGGGCGGTTCGGTAGATGGGTCGAGCACGCGGAAATGTTTGAGGTGGAGAGCTGACCGGAAGTTGCGTTCCCCTGCAATATGTCAATAGGCAGCGACTGACCCCTTACACCCCCTACACTGCCGGCGATTAACGCGGGAACGTTTTGGGATAGAAAATGCGCCACTGGGAATCGTAAAGTCTGTTGTTGATTCCGTGCTCCAAATAGAAGTTGAACTCCAATCCGAACCGCTTGAATGCATTGCAAACAGTATCACTGAATCCAGCCCTCTGAAAATAGAATCCGAGGGCTTGGTGATACGGGTACTTGTAATTCAGTTCTTTTAGAATATGCAGTAGAACCTCAAGATCGATCCGATTTCTAGCTCGCTTGTAGGCTTCCAAAACCTGTTTTGCTCCCCCCGCGTATCCCGGTCGGACAGCAATGTCGATTAGAGTGCGTTCGAGATTTGTAGCTTGGATCAGTTGGCCGCTGGGGCTTCGCACCGACACGACGCCCAACTTGCCAGTGAATTTTCCATTGAGGATCAGGAAGCGGTTTTTGCCATCAGTGTACAATGAGTTGGACCTTCGTTGTGGCCGTGAGAATGCGGTGTCAATCGAGTCTTGAGTAAGTTCGTCGCCTGCAGGTTTTGGCGTTTGCTCATAGTTTATGAAGATTAGCCGTCCTCTTCGGTCTGCAAGCGAATGCAAGACGACCGCGGTGCCATGGCTTAGAAACGAATCCCGCCGTAATGATAGGCCAATTTCGTAAGGATTGGCGGCGGGTAAGGCGTATCGGACAATATTGGGCCTGCCGGGTGATCTGCACTTGATTTTTTGAAGCAGATGCGAGGCGATGAGCGATTCCAAGATTTCTGAGAGTGGCATGTTCTTTGGAAACAAAAGCTTCGCACGTTCGTTTTGGAGATACGTCATCATGTCCTGCTGTGGGAGTACACTGCGTTTCAAACTTGCAAGGCTGGCCGTGATGATTCGCTGTTGGGCAATGTCCATTTGGTAGCGGGCGAAGTATATATACTTCGCCCGCTACCTTCACCAGAAATACAGAGTATTTTTGCCTGGAATCACCCACTAGTATATATACTAGTGGGTGATTCGGCGCATTTAGGTTGTGTTTTCCTGATTGCCTGTCACACAAACCTATAGTATTGTGTGACACAACATTTGGAGTAGACACATGCAACGCATTGCTACAAAAATACTTAGAAGTATACAATTGAGGCGCAATCTAAGGACATTTTCTAGAGATGATTTTTCGCATCTTGGAAGCCGAGACGCCATCGCTCAGGCCCTCTCACGGCTGGCTCGGCAAGGCGTGATTCGGCGCATCTCCCCGGGTCTCTATGATGTCCCCCGAGTGAACCCGAGATTGGGAAAGCTCTCCCCTGATATGGATGCCGTGGCAAAGGCAATTGCTAGGAAAAACAAGATCGCCCTGCAACCAGCAGGAGCCCTTGCGGCGAACCTGCTCGGTCTGTCTACGCAAGTCCCAGCCGTGCGCATATATTTCACCGATGGATTTTCCAAACAGTTCCGGATAGGTGGCCAAAAGATTATCTTTCGGCACGGTTCGCCTCGGAATATGGCGGGTGCAGGGAAGATTAGTGGCACGGTCTTTCAAGCGTTGCGGTACTTAGGGAGAAAGGCCATCACAAATGATAGACTGGCGAAACTGAACCAGATGCTCTCTGCAAAGGATAAACGAGTGATCGAAGCGGACATCAAGTACACCTTCGGTTGGATTCGTCCACTGGCGCTAAAGATTGCGGTGGCCCCCTACTGAGATTGCCGATGGACTCAGTTGCAAGACTCTCCGCCGAAGAGCGGGCCGATCTGTTCAAAGAGACGGCAGTACGGCAGCGCATCCTACCTGCGATCATCGAGAAGGACTTCTGGGTTTGCTGGGTGCTAAAGAGAATGTTTAGTCTAGCAGAAATCGGCCCGCATCTAATTTTCAAGGGCGGCACGTCACTGTCGAAAGCCTACCAAGTGATTCAGCGTTTCTCAGAAGACATCGATGTGACGATGGACCGGAGCTATCTGGGATTTACAGGCGAAGACGATCCGGCGCAAGCACCGTCCAGGAACAAACGGAAAAGGCTTTTGGAAAGACTGACGGCGACGGCGGCTGAATACGCCCAGGAGTTCCTGCTGCCGAAGATGGAGTCTGACTTGTTTAGCGTGCTGGGAAAGAAAGACGCAGCCGGCAGAGTATGGGGTGTTGAGTTAACTATTGAAGCCGATGGTTCGCCCACAATCAATTTTGAGTATCCAGCTGCGTTGACATCAACGGGAGTCGAACTTCCTGAATATATAAAACCGAAAGTTCGTGTGGAACTTGGAGCACGAGGTGAATTATGGCCTGCTAGCGCAAGGACGATCACTCCGTACGCCGCGAAGGAATATCCGGCCTATTTCCAAGTGCCATCCTGCGAAATACTGACCTTGGAAATAGAACGCACGTTTTGGGAGAAGGCGACGCTCGTTCACGCAGAGTGGAACCGCCCGCGCGAAAAACCGTCTCCGGAACGGTTGTCAAGACACTATAGTGACTTAGCGGCACTGGCCCAAAGTCCTCACCGAGAGATAGCTTTACAGCGACTAGATCTATTGGAGGCTGTCGCTGTACACAAGAGTCAGTTCTTCGCGAACTCCTGGGCACATTACGAAGAAGCGAGACCGGGAACGTTGCATTTAGTGCCTCCCGACCATCGTCTTGCCGACGTCCGTCAAGATTTCAACCAGACGCGGATCATGTTCTTTGGTGAGCCACCGAGGTTTGAGGATATCATAGAACACCTCCGAGTCTTGGAGTTGGAGATTAATAGGGCAAAGAAATGATTCTCTATAGCCACACTCGTTAGTCGTGCTCGCCACAGTAATTTGTCACAAGCTCATAATCACTTTCTCAAGGGAGTCCGCCGTCAACTACTAGCTGTGGCGCGGCAGTCGTGGCGGGATGAGGGATGAAGGGGGCGGGGATTGCGCCGGTGGGGAGCGAGGACGGAAGCGGTCACGACGGAGCCCCGAATTCGGAATCGGGGCAAGCCGGGGGTACAGCCGGAGAACAACCCGCGCTTGGCAAGCGCGACTACAACATCCGGACCGGTCGCGGCCGGGAGACCTACGCCGGACAAAGAAATACGTTGCTATAGGTGTGGGTATAGTATGAATGCCGGCAGTTAGCACCGCTGGCCGTGAACACGTAACTCGATGTCCGGGTTAGATGAAAGGGGGCGGGCGACACGGCGCAGAGCGGCGAGATACCTAAACGACAGGGATGCCGCACACGACAGCGGCATCTCGTCTGACTCGGCTTCGCACGCTACACCGGCAAGGTGTGGAGCGGGTGAACGGCGGCAAGCGGGGCGGACGGGTAGGACGTGTAGGACGGGGCGGACGGATAGGACGGATCCGCCGTCGCCAAAGCGCTATGGCGGACACGTGGGACGGGAGCACAGCAGCAGGGCGACAAGTGGGGCGGATTCGGGAAAGGGCGGAGGGGGCGGGAGGGACGAGTGGGACGCCGCGTGAGGGCACGCGGCCTACAACGACGACAAGCGGGGCGGATTCGGGAAAGGATGAAGGGCGAGACGGCGGTTATCGGGTTGTGTACTTGGCGCGGCGTTCGCGGACTTGGAAGCCGATTTGCTTCGGTTTGGGGGGCGTGGTTGGCGTGGCAAGTAGTTGGCGGATGGCTTCGATGATCTGCTTTATTTCTCCGTCGTGGCGTCCGACGCGGGACTCAAGTTCTTCAAAGCGGCGGGCGAGTTCGCGGTTGTTGTCCAGCAGGTCGCGGAGTTGGACGAAGGCGCGCATGATGGCGATGTTCACGCGCACGGCGCGTTGGCTGCGCAGGACGCTGGAGAGCATGGCGACGCCTTCCTGGGTGAAGGCGTGCGGGAGATATTTGATGTGCTGGCCGCGCTTTAAGCTTCCAAGTTGGAATCTTAAAGACCGGGCTTCCTCAGCCGTGAGTTGGAACATGAAGTCGGCTGGAAAGCGGCCGAGGTTGCGCTTCATCGCCTTGTTCAGGTTGCCTGTGGTAACGCCATACAGAGCGGCGAGGTCGCGGTGAGAGGTTCAACCGAAGAAGAAGCGGGTGGGGCTGGAAAAGCCAGTGCCAGGAACTTTTGTCTTGATCGGAACCTTTAATGGGTGACCCCACTGCCCTAACCCGCCAGCACCAGCCGGTGTCGCTACGATCAACAGAGCCGCTGCTCACTCCATTGATGACTATGGCCCTAGCTGGCGCCCGTTCTCACCGTCACCGCCCGTTTGACTTGACTCCGGACCGCACTTCTCACAGGATGAACGGCATGTTTGCTGATCGCAAATGGGTGATACGCAACCTCGGATTCGACCCCGTCGCCACGCCTGCACCGCAAGCGGCCTACGCCGTTGCCGCCGCCGCGCATCCGCGGGCCGAGGTCGAGGACCTGCAGCGCGAGATCATCGACTTCGACTCCGAAGCTCCCGCCGGACGGGAGTTCATGGCCTTCACCACCGCCACCGGCATGACGCGTTTCGAGGACATCCCTTGGCCGTCCGGCATGGCCCCCAAGACCGATCCCCAGCCCAAGGGCAACGGCAGCAAGCCGCTCCCCAAGGCCGACGTTCTCGTCGTCACCTGGACCGTGGATGAAGGCCACGCCCTCAGTCGCGTCCTCACGCCCGGTAAGGACTCGCGCGACGACTACCTGCCGTACACGCACAACTACGCCGCGATTTCGAAGAAGATGCGCGCCGGCTGCCCCGCGCGCAACGCCAGGCGCCTCGGCTCATTCTGGAACACCTCCATCGCCGGCAAAAGCGTCGTGGTCTTCAAGTGCGATTCCCACCTTTCCCAGGATACCGAGAAGACCGCCCCGCCGCCCGGCACCTTGCCCAACTACGACGTCTGGCGGCAGATCATCCAGGAAGTGCAGCCCAAACTGGTGATCACCACCGGCACCGGTGGCGGCATCGGCAAGGAGTGCGAAGTCGGCGATGTCGTCGTCAGCTCCATCGTCCGCTACGACGCCATCAAGTGGCTGAAGTCAACCCCGTATCACAACGCGGTCTACACCGACGGCAAGCCGAATGCCAAGTACTTCGCCACCGCGAAGAAACTCTTCAAGGCCAACGCCGACCGCCTGCCGCAGGACAACACCCGCCCGCCCAAGATCTTCGTCGCCAAGACCAATCCGACCTCCGTCGTGACCACAGATTTCTTCGGTTTCGACATCTCGGACAACCACTATGGCCTCCAGGGCCTCGGCATGATCTGCGAGATGGGCGACGCCGTTCTCGGCCAGGTCGCCAGCGACACGTCTTCGCCGCCTCGTTGGGTCGCCGTCCGCAACGTCTCCGACCCCCAGATCAAGGCCGAAGGCACCTTGCGGGACCAGTCGCGCCTCGCCGCTAACATCTACAAGGGCTTCGGACGCTGGAGTTCCGTCTGCAGCGCCATCGTCTGCTGGGCCCTCATCGCAGCCGAATAACCTCTCCCATCCCCCATCGCCCTTCCGCCTTCCGCGTTCTCCCTTCAACCTACAGCCTTCTCCCTCCCCCGCGCCGCGAGCGCCAGCGCAGCAAGCACTCACCACGTTCATCGTTCCCCCTCCACACCCGCCACTATCATCACGCCCGGTGCCCCCGGCACCCGAGCCGCCACAGCGCCCTGCATTGCTTCACAGTTTGCGCTGGAGGCACGTTCACCCTGCTTGTCGCCCCCCCCCCACCCCCCATTGGAGCTTCGGTTCAAAGCGTGGCAAATCTGTGGCAAAAAACTTTCTAAAAGGTGCGTTTTTGTGCAAGAATTTGCAAAAGTTAGAGAGAGACGCGAAGTGCATTTCGCCCTTTTTTTATCGGCATAAACTGCACTTCGGCAAACTTCAATTCCGTGCTTTAGCAAACCGCCGCTACAGCGGAGCGAGCCAGGAATCGGCTGGGACAAGTAGCCGAAGGGGGCGGAGACGGGAGGCGGAACAGAATCGAGCAGTTCACCACGAAGGCACGAAGGCACGAAGGGGCGGCGGCAGAGATTCGCCACAAGAAGGCACAAGGGACGCAAGGGGGGCGGGGCGCAAGGAGTCGACTTTCAACGTCCAACGCTCAACCACGTGGAACCACGTAAAACGTGGCAGGCGTGGTAAACGTGGCAAGCGTTCAACTTTCAGGGGCAATGGGGCGAAAGGAGCGTGAGAGCAAGAGCAATAGCAAGAGCAGGAGCAGGAGGCAGGCCGACGAGTTGCGGCAGGAAACACGTTGTGGAAGGGAGGGCGGTTCGGTAAATGGGTCGAGCACGAGGAGATGGTTGAAGGTGAGAGCTGACGAGGGCGTTCGGTGAATCTGTCAAGAATCGGGCGTTGACCCCTTAATCTGCCTATTTGGCTTGCTTGTCGGACTAATTACGGACATACTGCCTTCCGTCATCCCGTTTGGGCAACCAACTATGGAGGTTGGTTATGAAGGCGTGCGGTGGTCTGGCCGCTTGTTTGGGAGCGGTCATTCTGGTGTCCTCCAACGCGTGCGGGCAGAATCTGTTTGTCTCGTCTGACTGGGGCAACGATATCCTGGAATTCAGCCCGAGCGGGGCGCAAACCACGTTTGTCAACTGGTGGTCGCAGTGGTCTTCTGGGCTGGCTTTTGACAAAGACGGCAATCTGTACACGGCGTTTGCCCCCGGCTGGGTCTACACGACCGGCGGCGTCGTCAAGATCACACCCGGCGGGGTGGTCAGCACCTTTGCCTCGGGATTTTGGGCCGCCGGACTGGCCTTTGACAAGAGCGGCAATCTGTTTGTGTCGGATTTTGGCGGCGACGCCGTTGATAAAATTACTCCTGCCGGAACGCTCAGTACCTTTACCACCGGGATAGCCGCCCCGCAGGGGCTGGCGTTTGATAGCGCGGGCAATCTGTATGTGGCGAGTTACTACGGCGGCAGCATCACGAAGGTCACGCCGAGCGGCGTGCAAAGCACTGTTACCACCGGGTTGGCTTACCCCGTTGGACTGGCCTTTGACAAAGACGACGATCTGTTTGCGGCGGACCCCGGTCATGGCACCATCCTCAAGATCACGCCAAGCGGCGCTCAAAGCGCCTTCGCCTCGGGGTTGAGTGCTCCACAGTTCCTGGCCTTCGATAGCATGGGCAATTTGTTTGAGGCGGATGCCAACAGCGGCAATATCTATGAATTCACGCCCGGCGGAGCGCGAAGCACCTTTGCCACCGGGGTTGGCCCGATCGGTCTCGCCTTCCAGCCCGTGCCCGAGCCTGCGAGCTGGGCGATGGTGGCGATGGGATTTGTGGCACTGTTCGGCAGTCTGCGACTGCGTCGCCGGTCATCCTGATCTGCCGGCTGAACGCAATCCATTGAACTGCCTCTTCGGCTCACGTTGGAGGGGCGGTTTTGCCAGATCAGAAGGCCAAGCAGTTACGAAGAAATGGGTCAGCCATTTTCATTCCTTATGTGTGACCCGGAAACCAACTGAAGCCTGTGAATTGTAAAGCGTTGACCCCTTAGATTTGTAGTCTGCGCGGGTTCCGGTTTTCCGTAGCGCAACTCGCACTGTTTCTCCGTCGCGTCCAACCATGCGAAGCTGGAGGTACTGATGCAGATCAGAACACAGCTAATAAGAAGTGCGCGTTTCATGGTGGCCAGTCTAGCAACTGGGCGACTAGTTAACAAGCTGACTTGGTTCACTCAAAATACTTATGGTGTAAGCAGTCTGGCATGAAGGTGAGGGGCTGAGCCGAAGTTACGCGCATGTGTAAATTGTAAAGCGTTGCCCCCTTAATTTATGGATAGCACTATCCATAAACTGTGGACGGAATGGACGGGGTGGACAAAATGGACGGAGTGGAGGGGGCGGATACCGGAAATATGCGATTGTGCGGGACTGACCCCTTTATAGCCGACTAGCGGAAGCCGTGAATAGCACGGCCTAATTATCGGACAGGAGAACCAGAAACAACAATGCACCAATGCCAAGCACGGCGAGCATGTTCTTCTCGTTGGTTTTTATCGCCTTCGTAGCCGCGTGAACCGTGATTAGTTTTTGCAGAGTACCCATCGCCGTCTCGAAACTCTCATACGCAGAAATATACTTCCTGTCTTGGATGAAACCCGAAGGAGGCAAGTCACGATCTAGCACAATGGGAATTATAAGTTTGTTTGCGGCAGTGGCGATACCGATCTCTTGGCTTACCCAGTCCGAATCTTTAGCGTTGTGGCTCCAGAGCAAACAGAACACATCCGCATCACGGATGTTTTTTCGTATGTCTTCGGGGAGATTGGTTCCCGCTTTAGAATCATACTCAGCAAGGTAGGTCTGGACGCCAAGAGCTGAATAACAGTCAAGGCGCTGCTTGACCTGAGTGGCCTTTTCTAGGTCTTTCGTCGAATAGCTTATGAAGACTTTGAACGGCACAGGGCGCGGATTGTTTTTTGGGGTATCCATTGTGTTCGCCTTCCCTTCGAGGCCGGAATTGTAGACCGCCAGCGTACTAGGGCAAGCGGTAAATCGACGGCGAGAGAGCCGCCGGAGTCATGCTGCTCAATGCCTGTTATAGCGACGGCGACGGTAGCGAGCGTTGCGCCCGTAGCCGCTATCAAGACCCAAAATCTTGTGCTCGTAAACATCCACGAACATAAACGCGCCTCGACCCGCGACGGCTACCGCAGCCATGAGTAGAAAGGGGGCAGTGAAACCGAAGTCGAATGGCACTGAAGGGAAAAACGTCCGAATCAGGAAAAGAAAAAACAGAATCACGAGCGGCAGCAAAACTACGAAGGCAATCAAGCCAACCTTTACCTTGTGCCAGAACCAATCTCGTCCACCGTCCATGTTCGGACAATACACCTACGCGTCAAGAGTTCCAATTCTTTTTGGCGTCAGCTTTCGCCGTTGCGGTGGGTGCGCGTCAGCGACGCTTTCGCTTCCCCGGCCCGTTGTTGTGGGCGGCTCTGATAACGCGCTCGATTGACCCCAAGAGCAACACCAGACTAATCACGGAAACAATGAATTGCCACATGCACCCACATTAGCGGGAGTAGTGACAATTCACCAAAAAGCAGGGGATGGGAAAGTATCTTGCTACTGTTTGCTTTCCGATGACCGAGAGAAGAGGCGTTCGGCAATCTGCCAGCCTGCGGGAAGACCGTCCACGCTCTTGCCCTTGTTCGGCTTGGTAAGGCCGCAAATAGTCCGGCAATGGACTTTTAGACTTTCAACACTGTCGAGAGGATACCTGCGGTCGCTGCTATTCGGTGGAAGTGGTAGCAGCTTGTCCAACACCCTTAGTAAATCCGGGTACGTCCAATTGTGACGCAGCACCAAAGGCCACAAACCGATTATCAGCCCGTCAACGGCGGGGTGCGTCCACGTCCGGGGTTCGGGATCGTATTGCACCTTGCCAACCGTGCCCCACGTCTTCAAATCCTCTTGGTGCTTCATCGCCGCCCGCTCGTGAATGCCTTCCCAGCGTTTGCGGTCGCGCTCTGAAAACTTCGCAAGGTGTCGCTGTGCAATCCCGATGTTTGCCAAGTGTTCCTTGTCAGGATTATCGGTAAAGCAGTCGGGGGCACGATACCACGATGCGTGTGTGGTGTAGTGCAACCGGCTTTCAACCCAGTCGCACAATCGCAGTAGATCACGCCGCACATTTTCGGCGTCAGCCGGTGTAGTCGGCTCAAAACTCACACTGTCATACTCAGCGTCGTGCATCGTTCCATCATGCTGCTTTTCCAAAACCAGCGCCGTCATCGCTTCGTTGACTGTGTACGCATGGCACGTCTTCTCATTGCGGAAACGAGCAAATGCCAGCAGTGTGGCCACCAGCGTTTTCGGATGCCTTGGCCAGCCTTCCGGGCAGACGAATCCCCGCACAACACCAGTCTGCATTTTCTGTCGCTTTGTTGGTGTCGCGTTGGCGTAAAGATCGTGCATGGCCTTGATGCAAAGATTCATATTGCCTTCAAGGTGGTAGCAAATCTCAAAATAGGCATCGCCAACTTTATCGCTGTAGGCTTCCGCTTCTGTAAGAGATGCGAAAGTCGGGAAGAAATCTGCGCTTGCTGCCATCATCGCCAATTTCTTGGCACGCTCTACTGAATCACGGAGGGCTTGGTCTGACGGCTTTGATTGTTTCCGTTTCGCCACTGTGCTTGTCTTTCCTTCGCTTGGCCCGTGTCGAGGTTCATATTTTAGCCTCTCAAGGCGACTTTGGCGACTTCTTCATAAACTGCGGATGACCGAGAAGCGACCTTACAACCGCTCGTCTTCCTGCATCGGCTCGGTAGCTTTCCGCGTCTGCAATAACGCCCACCAATGTTCCCAGTCTCGTGAAGACGGGAGAACCGGCATAAAGGAACCGGCTCGGTAGCACGCCCGTCACAAATGTCTTGAATGAAACGTCGGTGGGTTTCTTGAAATGTGAAATGACCGCAGTGTCAAATTGGACTTTCGGCCACATCGAGATGTCGGGGGCTTCGCCCGTATAGAGAAATCCTACCTCTTGCCCAAGCCAAGGCGAGATTGAAAATTCCACCACGGTTTCAAGCGGCTCAACAAACATACTTTTGGCCCCGCGTTTCTCGTATTTCTCGCGCTGTGCTTTCTCATGCTGAAAGTCTTCTTCGTTGCGGCCCGTAACCCGGCAAATTGCCAAACCGTAGCCGGTATCCTCTTCGCTGATTTCTACATCGTACCTGACCAGATTGGCGGCGGCAATCCCGACCCTTCCGCGCTTCACACGAGCCACTTCCTGAGCCATCTCAATGGACTCGTTGCACGTCAACACAGCCTTCGGCCCGACGAAGCACCCATGACCAATAACCGAGAAAAGCTCCTGCCCGGACTGTGAAGGAGACTCAACGCCACCATCGTAACAAACGATTATGTTGACGATCCGACGAACATATTCACTGACAGCACTTGGCCAGTCGCGAGCGGGCACGGTTTCCCGTGGCTGCGATTCTTCCAATCTCTGAAGTTTGGCCGCAAGCTCGGCACTGGGAACTTCTAAGGCATCAAGTCTCTTTTCAATACGATGACCTTCAAATTGATTCAGAATCTCTGCGATTGACGACGCTCCCGGAAGTGCAGCCGACACCGTTTTCAGAAGATTTCTCGGTTTGAAGATCACCCCAAGTTGTTCAGTAGAGCTTTCTTTCCTCTCTGCGTTTCCCAAATCTGGCTTATCTGAATTCATAGCCATACTTTACGCACAGAATTCAACTTTTCCAATGGCTCCGCAGTAAAGACCGCAAGCCAGCGCACACGGGATAACAGGGCGTGACGTTGCACTTGACCATTCGTGACGCTATTCTGATTCCGCTATGTGTGGCCGCTACACGCTAACCACTGACTTGAAGAAAGTTGCCGACCGAATTCGATTCGGCGGTTTGACAGTGGAATGAGTTGCGGTAAGCTTGTGTTCAATGACACGTCCGGGCCACAGAGGCAGAACACTTGCACCAGAAAGGACACGCTGACATGAGCGACGTTGAAGCGAGGATACAGGCCAAGGTAAAGAAGATGAATGACGACGCCGGAGAGGCGCAACGGCTGGAAAACTTGAAGAAAGCAGAAAACGCCCAACGGTACGCGACCAAAAAGGCGGCATACGACAAGGCAGTGATAGAAGTTGTGAAGCCCGTCCTCAACCCTCTCGTGGCTTGGCTTGAACGTAACGGCCTGAAGGCGAGAGTCGATTCCACAAACGGACTTTATCAGATAGATTTCTTCCCGGCTGGCGGTGACGCCACTGGTCATCCCGCCGTGGCTATTAGTCCAGACGGAGATTTGGAAAACATCGTGTGCGTCGGCTCATACGGCGGCCACGCGCTCAGACAATCAAAAAAGGTCTTCGAGCCCGTCCCGATGCCGGTTGCAGCAATTACGCAGGACCAACTGCGGGCGGAGTTGTTTCGTTTTATAGAGGGGTTTCTTCCTTCTGTGGAACAGACGTAGCCAAAGGTTGCCGCGCAACTTGACTCGGCCCCCGTCGAGAAACGAGCGGGACTGCGGGCCGGGGTTGAATCACCCCCGCCAATGGTGTATTTACGCCATCGTGAGGCGACCGGCAAAGAAGCGGGTAGTGCAAAGCAGATGGCTTCGATGGACAGAAGCCAGCAATGCGTTGGACTCCCTGCAACGCGCCCATGATTTTCTCCGCGTTGTTGACCGCGACGAAAAGGCGTGGAAGTCGATTATTATTTTCCTGCACGATGCGTTGTATGGCTTCATGGTCTGCGCCTTGACGGGAACCGATCCCGACAACGTGACACGTGATGTCATTCTCCCCAACGGCAAATCCGGCGAACGGCTGAGTGATTTCAATTTCTTTCTACTCAATGACAAAACCGGCGGGCGGCTGGTTGATTTCGTTCTCCACAATGGGAGAACGGTCAAGCGATTGATTGACTTCAACACCGCTTTGAAGCGGTGTCAGAAAGACAACCCGCTCGGTATCTGGTTGCGGCATTGCCCGTTACGAATCACACCCGAGCAGCGGCGTTCGGTCAAGAAGATGCAGGGGCAGTTTCGGAACGCGTTCGCGCACTACCAACCGGGGGGCTGGTCGATTGCGCTGTTCATCATGCCCGGCATGATTCTGGACGTTTTGGCGGTCTTGCGATTCCTGTTAATCGACACACAGGCCATCTACAACTTGCATCTGAACCAGAATGAGCGGAAAAAGCTGAAGTCGTTGCTGTACCGGTGCCCGCGATTGGTAAAACTGACCCGCACGCATCGTGACCTTGAAGCCGTCAAGAACGGTACGGCGCGGGTGTACCAGCGTCCAACCCGGTCGAAGGTGCAGCAGGCTTTCAACGCCGCCCTTCGCGCAGATTTGGAGAAGCAGCAACGTGAGGCTGCGGGTATCCCGCCCATTACGCCCCACGGCAGCGCCCGCTGACGATCCGAGAGCCTAACGGCCCGCGAGACGCGCCCTGCCAACGACAGGGGATAAACGGACGGACAAACGGCACCCACCCCTGAATCCCCCGCCTGCGGCGGGTAAACCTCCGGTGGAGGGGAGCGGCGGGAGGGGGGAATCAACGTCCAACATCCAACGCTCAACAATCAGCTTTCAACGCGAAACTTTCAGGGAAGACGGCAAGGCGG
>JBEKYJ010000081.1:0-25419 GCA_049511095.1 Verrucomicrobiia bacterium | reverse complement strand
GCAAGAAGGATTGAACAACCACAACCAACAGGAGTAAAACCAGTGCCCAGACTCACCCAAGATTCTGTACAGCTAACGGGTGCAGGTCCCAAGGAGCACCGCGTTCTTCTGGCGATGGACGTGAAACCGTAGCGGTTGCTTTTGCGGCGCCGTTTAGTACCATGCTTCATCAATTCACATGAAAACCTTGCGCTACGATCAACCGGATTTCGCGCGCGCCGTTGCCGAGGCGTGCGCGGCGTCGAGCCTTTTCGACCCGCAAGTCGAAGAGCGCGTACGCGCCATCATCGATGACGTACGCGTGCGAGGCGACGATGCGTTGGTGGAATTGACCGAGCGTTTCGACCGGGTCCAATTGAACCCCTCCGAATTCCGCATTACCGGCAAGCCCGTGAAGCCCGCTCCGGAATTGGCACGGGCGGTTGCGTCCGCGCACAAGAACGTGGCAGCCTTTGCCCAACGGTCGTTGCGCAAGGATTGGCGGATGCGCAATGCGCAGAGCGGAAGCGTCGGCGAAAAGTTCGACCCCCTGCAGCGCGTGGGCATTTACGTGCCCGGCGGAACCGCTCCGCTGGTTTCGACCGTTTTGATGACGGTTACGCTGGCGAAAGTGGCTGGCTGCCCGGAAATCGTGGTTTGCTCGCCGTCGCCGATCAACCCTGCGTTGCTGTACACGGCGCATGTCGCGGGCGCGACCGAGGTTTATCAACTTGGCGGGGCCCAAGCCATCGCAGCGATGGCGCTCGGAACGCAGTCGATCAAGCGCGTCGTCAAGATTTTCGGTCCGGGCAACGCGTACGTGACCGCGGCCAAGAAGCTCCTCTTCGGTCGCGTCGGAATCGACTTGCTCTCGGGGCCAAGTGAATTGCTGGTGGTTGCGGACGACTCCGCCGAACCGAGTTTCATCGCCGCCGACATGCTTGCTCAGGCTGAACACGGCAGCGGTTCCGAACGCGTGTGGCTGGTGACGACGTCTGAAAAAGTGTTGCAGGGCACACAAGCGGAGATCGAAAAACAGAGTGTGGGACTTAAGCGGGGCGAGTTTGTCCAGCGCGCGCTTCAGAATGGTGGTGTGTGCGTGTTGGCGAAGGACATGAAACAGGCCGTTGCGATCACCAATCAATTCGCGCCCGAACACTGTGAGTTGATGACGAAGAATGCGCCGAAGGTGTCGCGCGCGATCAAGACGGCGGGTGCGATTTTCCTTGGCCCGTGGACGCCAACGGTTGTCGGTGATTACCTCGCGGGGCCGAGCCACGCGCTACCGACGGGCGGTGCGGGGGCGGCGTTTGCGGGGCTGACGGTTGACCAGTTTCAGCGGCGCACGAGCGTGATCGAGCTTTCGCGCGCCGCGTTGGGAAAATCGCTACCCGCGCTCGAAGCTTTTGGGAATGTGGAAGGGTTGGACGCACACGTCGCGTCGGCACGGATCCGGTTTTCATGAGCTTGATCCGTCGCCAAGTCGAGCGGATGAGCGCGTATGTGCCCGGCGAACAGCCGCAGGTCGCGGGCCTCACCAAGCTCAATACGAACGAGAACCCGTATCCGCCGTCGCCGAAGGTTCTGGAGACGCTGCGCGCAGCGATTGACGGGAAGTTGCGGCTGTATCCGGACCCGACCTCGTCCGCGCTACGCGCGAGGCTGGGGAAGATACATGGTGTCGATGCCAACCAGGTCATCATCGGCAACGGCTGCGACGATATTCTGAATCTTTGCGTCCGTGCATTTTGCGGCGAGTGCGAGAAACTGGCGTACTTTTGGCCGAGCTACTCGTTGTACCCCGTGCTGGCAAACATCCAGGGTGCGACACAGGTCGAGTTGCCACTGGATGAGAACTTTCAGATCAAGGCACATCCGTCGTTGTTGGCCAAACTCGCGGGCGTGAAGCTGGTGTTTATCACGCAGCCGAACGCGCCGAGCGGCGTGTGGTTGCAGCGCGTCGAATTGCAGCGCGTGATCGAAGAGATGCAAGGCGTTGTGGTGATTGATGAAGCCTACGTGGACTTCGCGTCGGAGAATTGTCTCGATCTCGTGGATGATTACGAGAACGTGATCGTGGCGCGGACATTTTCGAAAGCGTTTTCGTTCGCCGGGATGCGGGTCGGTTGGGCGGTTGGTTCGGGTGCGCTGATCGGCGCGCTCAACAAGGTGAAGGACAGTTACAATGTCAGCCGTCTCAGCCAACTCGGCGCGGAAGCAACACTGGGCGAATGGGAGTACTTCCAGCAGAACGTGAAGAAGATCTGCGCCACCCGCGACCGCACGGTCTCAGAACTCGCCAAGCTCAGCTTCTTCGTTTATCCTTCCCAGACGAATTTTGTGTTCGCGCGTCCGCCCGCTCCATGGACGGCGAAGCAATGGTTCGACGGACTGCGGGCGTGGAACATTCTCGTGCGCTGGTGGGACGCGGATCGCATTCGCGATTTCGCGCGAGTCAGCATCGGGACCGATGAGGAGATGGACAAGTTTTTGGCGGCAACAAAGGAGATTTGTGAGAAAGCGAAGCGCTAAGGTTCAACGCAACACGGCGGAAACCCGGATTTCACTGGCCCTTACCATCGACGGCAGCGGCAAGGCGAATGTGTCAACGGGTGTTCCATTCTTCGATCACATGCTGACGCTGCTGGCGAAACATTCGTTGTGCGATTTGGTAGTCAAGGCGAAGGGCGATCTCGATGTGGATTCGCATCACATGGTCGAGGACGTGGGCATCGCGCTCGGGCAAGCGTTCGTGCAGGCGCTTGGCGACAAGCGTGGGATTCGGCGTTACGGCTGGGCGCTCGTGCCGATGGACGAGACGCTGGCGCAAGCGCGCATCGCGCTCGATTTCAGCAATCGGCCATTCCTCGTGTTTGAAGCGAAGAACTGGAACCGCATCGCCAATGTGTCGCTGGGGCGGAAGAATGAGTTTCGCGTTGGCCTGGTAAAAGAATTCCTGCAAGGTTTTGCCAACGAGGCACGGTGCAATCTGCATGTCGATGTGTTGCGCGGCGACGAGCCGCATCACGTCGTGGAGGCAGTGTTCAAGGCGCTGGCGAAGGCGCTGGATCTGGCTTGTCAACGCGACTCGCGGGTCAAAGGCGTTCCCAGCACGAAGGGGAAGTTGTAGCTGCGGAACTACTCGTAGCGGAGCGATTCGATCGGGTCGAGGTTGGCCGCTTTCCAGGCAGGATAAGTGCCGAAGACGATCCCCACCATCGAGCAAATCACCAATCCGAGAAAAGCCCAGTCGAACGGAATCACCGTCGGTGCTTTCAAGAAATGGGCCGCCACGTTGCCGCCGCCGATGCCCAGCAGGACGCCAATCACACCGCCGATTTCGCAGAGCACGACCGCCTCCATGATGAATTGCATCATGATGTTCCGCTTCTTGGCACCGACGGCACGTCGTACGCCGATCTCGCGGGTCCGTTCCGTTACCGAAACGAGCATGATATTCATGATGCCGATGCCCGCCGCGATCAGCGCAATCGAACTCACCACGGCCACGCCGATGCGCACCGCCCGCGTGACCTGATTGAACTGCGCAATCCGCGAATCGTTGGAGAACAGCTCGAAGTCGTCTTCCACGCCCGGCGGGACTTTGCGCGCCGCCCGCAGGATGCCGCGCACCTGTTCGACACAATCGTCGTAGCCGGCCGCGTCGCGCGCCTGCACCAGAATGGTCAGGTCATCCCACCGGCGGCCGTAGCGGTTCAGCGCCGTGGTGAGCGGAATGATGGCGAAGCTATCCTCCTGCTCGTCCATGGAACCTCCGCGGGGAGCGAGCACGCCCACCACCGTGTATTTGTAGCCGTTGATTTTGATCGCTTCGCCGACCGCTGTGCCAAAGGGGAAAGCCGTCCTAGCCAGGTCGCTGCCGAGCGCGCACACGTCATGGGCGTCCTCGCAGTCGCTCTCCGAAATGGCGCGGCCCTCCGCGAGAACCCAGTTTCGGGCGGCAAAACTGCCCGGCGTTTCACCGAGCAACTGCACCGTCGGAGACGTCTTTTCGTGGCGCGTCTCGACCTGGCCGATCCAAAAATCGCCCTCGATGCCGACGCTCGCAGCCAGCGTCGCTTTCTCTTGCACCTGCCGTCCCTGCGCCAAGGTGACATATTTGCGCCGCCAATATTTCTGCCAGTCGACCGGGCCGCCGCCAAACTGGTCCGCCGGCCATCGTTGGATGGCGAACGTCTGACCGCCGAGTTCACTCATGTCCGCCTCAATCTTGTTTCTGAGCCCGCGCATGACCGTCATCACCACGACGATCGAGAACACGCCGATCAACACGCCCAGCATCGTCAGCGCCGAGCGCAGTTTGTGCGCCATCAGCGCGTTCATGGCCATGGAGAAACTCTCTCCGGCTTCGGCAAACAACAATGTTGGCTTGTGCCATTTCATTCGCTTCTCAGCGCGTCCACCGGGTTCATCCGCGCCGCACGCCACGCCGGAAGAAAACCCGAGACCACCCCTGTCACGAGCGATACGAGTAGCGCCGCGACCACGATCGTCGGCGACAGCGCCACCGGCAGCACCCAGCGCCGTACGGCCAGCGTCAGCGGCCAGGCAATCCCCAAGGCGATGAGTCCGCCGAGCATGCAAATGCAGGCCGCCTCGGTCAGAAACTGCAAGAGAATCGTGCGTCGCCTGGCGCCAATGGCCTTGCGGATGCCGATTTCGCGCGTGCGTTCAGTGACCGAGACGAACATGATGTTCATGATGCCGATGCCGCCGACGAACAGCGACAGCGCCGTGATGCAAAGCCCGGTGGCGGCAATCACGGTGGTTTCCCGATGGAACATCCTCACAATCAAGTCCTGCTGGTTCACCGCAAAATCGTCAGGGTCGTTCGGCGCGAGCCTGCGGACCCGGCGCATGGCGTGGCGTATTTCTTCCCGCGCTTCTTCCAGTTGGATGGGGTGCTTCACCTTGACCTGGATCTCGAGGCTGGGATTGTTCCAGATGGAAGTCATGAACTGTTTCAACGGAATGACCACACGGTTGTCGAGGCTGAACCGGCGCAGAAAAATCCCCTGCTTGTCGAGAACGCCAATCACCTCGAAGGATTGTCCCCCGAGCCTGATCTTGTGGCCGAGCGGCGATTCGCTCTGGAACAGGTTGGTGGCCACTTGTGCGCCCAAAACGCACACGGGACGACCGCCGGCGGCGTCGACTGCGGAGAGGAACCGGCCTTCCGACACCTCCACGCCGCTAGTGAGCAAGTAGGCCTCGGTCGTGCCAACAATCCACACTAGGTCTGCGCCCCTGTTCTTGTACTGGACGGACCGCCTCGAATTCGCGGCGGGAGCGACGCCGGAGGCTGATGTGAGCTGTCCGGCCAGCGCTTCGGCTTCGGTGATGGTGATCGGGCGGCGTTTCTGCTCCTTGAGCCAATCCTCCTGCGTATGGGTCATCCAGTTGAATCGCTGGACGTAGAACACGTCCGCACCCAGCGCCGAGATGCTCTGGATGAAGGCGCGATCCAGCCCGGTAATGGTCGCGCCCATGAGCGTCACCGTGACGATGCCGATGATGATGCCCAGCGTCGTCAGTCCCGACCGCATCTTGTTGGCGCGGATGGCGTCCCACGAGATGCCGAAGCCTTCCCGAATCTCAGCGAGCAGGTTCATCGCGCTCCGAGCGTGATTGAGGGTGGGTCTGGCCGTCGCCGCGGCACTCGTCACTGGCGATCAGACCGTCGCGAATCCGGATGATGCGGCGGGCGTGCTTCGCGATGTCTTCCTCGTGCGTGACGACGACAATGGTGTTGCCCTTCTGCGACAATTCGTCAAACAACGCCATGATCTCAGCCCCGGTTTTGGAGTCGAGATTGCCGGTCGGTTCATCCCCCAGAAGGATGGACGGTTTGTTGACCAGCGCGCGGGCGACCGCCACGCGCTGGCGCTCGCCGCCGGAAAGTTCGTTGGGCTTGTGATGCGCGCGATCCGCGAGGCCGACCTGCGCAATCGCCTCAAGCGCGATCTTCCGGCGCTCGTCGGCCGGCGTACCCGCGTAAATGAGCGGCAGCTCGACGTTGTGCAGCGCGTTGGAACGCGGGAGCAGGTTGAACGTCTGAAACACGAACCCGATCTCGCGGTTGCGGATCTCGGCGAGATGATTGTCGTCCATGTCGCTAACGTTCACACCGTTTAGCTCGTAGCGGCCCGAGGTCGGGGTGTCGAGGCAGCCGACGAGATTCATCAGGGTCGATTTGCCGGAGCCGGACGGCCCCATGATGGCGACGTATTCGCCGCGATCGATTTCGAGCGAGACGTCGTACAAGGCGTGGACCGTCTCCGCGCCCATCTGGTAACGCCGCGAAATGTTCTGAAGATGGATCAGGGCCACCGTTACGTCTTCGGCTCCTTGTCGGTGGCCTTGCCTTTGCGGATCTTTTTGCCGCCGTCCAGGTCGCGGCTGATGGCCTTGTAACCACCGGAGACAACCTCCTGTCCCTCGGCAAGTCCTTCGGTGATCTCCCAATAATTGTCGTCGCAGATGCCGATCTTGACCGGCACCATCTTCACGCGGTTGCCTTCCACCACGAACACGACTTCCGACAACTTGGGTGCATCCTTGGACTTTTTGTCCGATGGGACGGCATTGGTGGGATCGGCGGACGCAACCACGTTTGTCGCGCCGGATTTGGCCGCGTCTTTTTTGACAGCCTTCCCTTTGTCCGGCGGCTTCGGCGGCCGGGTGGTGACGCTGGCCAACGGCACGGCGATCGCATTCGTGCGGCAGCGGGTCTCGATCTCGGCGCTGACCGACATCCCGGGGCGGAACTCCTCCTTTTCGCTAAGACGGATGCGCACCTCGAACTTGGTGGCTTCCTGCGATTGGCTGGAACTGCTGGAGAACGAGCCGGTGTTTTTCGACGAGTTCGCTATGTCCGTGACCACGCCATTGAACTTGCGGTCCTTGAACGCGTCCACATCCAGCCGCGCTTTCTGGCCGGGACGGATCAGGACGACGTCGATCTCGCCGACGTCCACCCGCGCTTCCATGGTGTTCAAATCCGCGATGGTCATGATTTCTGTGCCGACATTCTGGACCGTGCCGAGGACCCGCTCGCCGAGTTGCGAATTCAACTTGCTGATGGTGCCGTCGAGCGGGGAGGAGATGGTCGTTTTGACAAGCTGCTTTTCGGCGTAATCCAGCAAGGCACGCGCTACTTCGACCTGGCGTTCGGCGCTTGTCAGTTGCGCTTGGGCCTCTTCGTAGGAGGCTTGGAATTGGTCAAAATCGGCTTGCGAAATCAGCCTGGCTCCGAGCAATCCCTGGTTACGTTTGAAGTCGGCATTCGCCTTCTTGAGATTCGCTTCGGCGGTGGTTTTCGCGGCCAGAACGGATTTGTAACCGGCATTGGCTTGGTCGCGGTTGGCGATGTAATCGTCCGGCCGGATTTTCACGACCAGATCGCCCTTCTTGACCTGCTGGCCTTCTTTGACCGGCAGTTCCACAATCTCGCCGCTGACTTCGGGGCTAATCTTGACCTGTACCACCGGCTGGATGCGGCCATTAGCGACAACGGTTTCGGTGAGGTTGCGGCGCGTGACCTTTTCCGTCTGAACGGAAATGGCCGGTTCGCGCCGTTTGAAGAGAATCACGGAAATTAATGCAACGAGCGCGAGCCCGATAATGATAGCGATGATGATGCGGCGGCGGCGTCTCCCAGCGGTAGCCATGTTGGTCCTTTCGGGGCGTCGGCGGTGTGTTGTCCCGCGTATCCGGAGAATATGTCGGCTGGGTGCGGGTGCAAGCAAAATGTAGGCGCTACAGGATGCGAAGACGGTTGCGGATAGGATTGGCGATTACGCGAATTTCTGTGTACGACCGGTCGAGCGGCCCCACGTGCGGGGCAGGGGAAGCGGCGGGACGGGAGCCTCGCCCTCCAACGGTTTCCATTCGTCCTCGTAAATCAAATCGAGCATCGGCTCGGGGATATCATCCATTTTGATTTCCATCTCGCGTTGCGGGATGAACGGACATTTGGGCTTGTCGCCGACAAGATACGCCGCTTCTTTTTCCAGCAAGAGACGCGTGCCCGTTTTGACGCTGCGTTTGCCGTAGCGCGCTTCGACTTCCTCCAACGCGTGATGCAGTTCGCGCCGCTTGAATTCCTCGTCGTGATTGAAGAAATCGGGCTCCAGTTCCAGCGGCTTCATGTTCCAGAAGTTGATGCAGACCTGGCGGATCGGCTGCGTCTCGTGGGCGACGAGTTGCCGGAACAATCGCTCGACCTGCGGATTGATGAGGCGCGGCTCGAACTGTGCCGCGGGAAACTTCACGCTGACGCCGTGGCCTTCCAGGTTTTTGAAGCGCACGTACAAACCCATCTCACGGGCCTTGAGGTTTTCCCTGAAGAACGTCGTCACGACCTTTTCGGTCTGGTCGAGCAGGAACAGCAGCGCGGTTTCGTAGTCGGGCTCGTCGTAGGGCAGGGTGGTGGCGCTGCCGATGCAGGTGCGCGGCTTGTTGGCCAGCGAGAGCCGCTCGCGAAGTTGCCCTGTGGCCAACAACCATAACTCAAGGCCGAAGAAGCCGTAACGTTTCTCCAGCAATCCCAACGGGAGTTGCGTCACGTCGCCGAGCGTCCAGATGCCCAGCGCGCGCAATGATAGCGCGCGCCGTTTGGCAATGCCCGCGAGTTTTTGAACCGGCACGTCGTGGAGAAACTCGCGCTCGTTGTCTTCGGACACTTCGCGAAAGCCGTCGGGTTTGCAATGCTCCGTGGACAGCTTCGCCAGCCAACGCGACGAGCCCAGCCCCATCGACACGGGCACGCCGACTTCCGCGGCCAGTTCGCATTTCATGCGCGCGACCAGTTCGGCCGGGGTGCGACACCGAAACACACGGGGCGAATCGGTGAAGTCGAGGAACCCTTCGTCGATCGAGGTGGGCACGAGCAGGGGAGTGTAGTGGCGTACGCGGCGGAAAATTTCCAGCGAGAGGCGGCGATATTCATCGTAGTGCGGACGCACCAGCACACCGTCGGGACATTTGTGCTTGGCCTCGAAACAGGCCATGCCCGTGATGATGCCGTAGGCCTTGGCGCGGTAGTTGGCCGCGATCACGATGCCATCGCCACGCCGTCCCCCGCCGACGAACACGGGTTTGTCCTTCAGCTTCGGATCGAGCGCCATCTCGCACGACGCGAAGAACGAATCGCCGTCAACATGTAGGATCCGCTGGTGCCGCGCCTGCATACCACACAAATGTGTGGTATGCGGTAGGAACTGTCAAGCAACGTTCAACCTTCAGGGTGGTGGAGCGTTGGAGTATTGGAGTACTGGAGCCACGTAAAACGTAGTGAATGTTGGAGCGACGAGGGGGCAGATTGGAAAAGAGTGGCAAGTGGCGCTGCGAAGCACGAAACACGAATCTCGAAATCCGAAACAAATCCGAAGTGCGAAACTCAGAGCGAGGGCAGATTGGAAAAGAGTGGCCGCGCAGGAGTTTGGGAAGGGGAAAGCGGTGACGCCGATTGCTGCGGGCGGTCGCGACAATCCCCGAAAGCAGAGATGTGAGCCCGGGCGTTCTGTAATTTTATGGATAGCACTATCCATAACCGCTGCAGGCTTTGACGGGTGGAGAGTTGATCTCAGAGAAGTGTCAATGGCGCGTTTTGGTGTAGTGGCGTCTCTGTGAAACGCCGAATTCCTTCGGGAAATGAATGATCCGCGCTTCGCAGAAGCGCACCTACAACAGCAAACGGCATTTGGGCAACAGCCCCTCAAGCGTTGATAAGCATCTAAAGGTGAAGACGAAGAAGGCTCCGGTTGTGGCAGACTGGCCCCCGCCATTAACCACAACGAAAGGAGCCAGTCATGCCGACCGAAGCCCGGCAGAGTTTATATGCCGGCTTGGACCTGCACAAACACAATGTGTTCTGTGGTCTCATCGATCAGGAGGGCAAACCGATCTACCGTCGCCGCCTGCCCGCCGAATTGCCGACGATCCTTCAGGCGTTGGCGCCGTATCGCCCGCAGTTGAAAGCGGTCGCCGTGGAGTCCACCTTCAACTGGTACTGGTTGGTCGACGGCCTGCAAGCGGCGGACTACCCGGTGCGCCTGGCCAACCCGGCCGAGATGCAGAAGTACAGCGGGTTGAAACAGACCGACGACGAAACCGACGCGCTGTGGCTGGCCGAGCTGTTGCGACTGGGCATTCTGCCCACGGGCTACATCTACCCGAAAGCAGAGCGGCCCGTGCGCGACATGTTGCGGCGGCGGATGCTGGTTGTGCGCCAAGCAACGCAGACGTTGCTGTCCCTACAATCGATGGTGACGCGGCACACCGGCCAATCGGTCAGCGCGGCGAAGCTGCAAGGCTGGACGTTGAAGGAAGTGCGCGCCAGTTTTGTGGATCCGTATTCGCAGCAGACGGCCGCCGCGATGGTGGAGTTGCTGGGCGAGCAACGGCGCATTCAACACCGCCTGGAGAAGCCGGTGGTGGCGGTGGCCAAATCGACCGGGTCGTTTCAGCGTCTCCTGACGATTCCCGGCATCGGCAATATTCTGGGCTTGACCATCACGCTGGAGACCGGGCCGATCGGTCGCTTTGCCAGTGCGGGGGACTACGCGTCGTACTGTCGCGCGGTCAACAGCCGTTGCGAATCGGACGGCAAGAAGAAGGGCGAGAACAACCGCAAGAACGGCAACAAGTACCTAGGCTGGGCCTATGTGGAAGCGGCCCATTTCGCGCAGCGCTACAGCCCGCGGGCACAGGCGTGGTTTGCCAGCAAAACGGCGCGGGCGGGCCGGGTGGTGGCGGTGAAAGCCCTGGCGTGCAAGCTGGCCAAGGCCGCCTACTACGTGCTGCGCGACGGCGTGGACTTCGACCAGAACAAACTGTTTGGAGGAGTAACCGGCGGCGAGCGCAAGCCCGTCTTGGGGTTGGCTCACAACCACCAGAGTTGATTGGGAGCGGTCGCCGCCACAGTTTCACCGGAGACGAGAATCGCCTGTTTTGCCTGCATCGCGAGCCCACGAGGGTTGGACGCTCCGATCCGATCGGGACGAGCCACAGAATTGTGAACCTCACCGAATGGACACGATGCGGTACTGAGGGTTTTCTGGCCCCGAAAGCCTTCGGGGAAGGGCCACGCGAGATCGGGCGCGAGTCCGCTGCGTGGTCTAGAACCAGATGGGTGACTGAACAAAACAGCGACAAGAAACAACCCAGGCGCGGACAGCGGACTCGGGTCGCGGTGAGAGGTTCAACCGAAGAAGAAGCGGGTTGGGCTGGGAAAGCCAGTGCCAGGAACTTTTGTCTTGATCGGAACCTTTAATGGGTGACCCCTTAACTCCCCAGTTTTCCTTTCGATTCCTTTCCCCCTCCTTGGACATTTGGCGCAGATGGATCGTCCTGGTCTCCACGCGCCGGGACTCCGCTCAACCCTCGATCCCTTCCGCTCCGCCCCGCGCCTTCCGCCCACGGCGACCAACTGCGCGTGACCGAAAATTCACTTTGCAAAAGCCCAACTCAGTATGGCTTTTGCCGGAGCGATATTTGCACTGTGAAGGTCCAGCATCCAGCCCACGGCGAACGTTCCATTTCTGCCGTAACCTGTTGCGATTCAGATTGACACAGCGACGGCCCAGTCTTACGCTTTCGTCTTGAACGCGGCCCGTTCTCCCACGCGAAGGACGTCTCTGAGTACGGCCGAATAATAATGTTAGGCTGTGACGATCACACTCTCATTCTTGGCTGCAGCGGCTTGTGGATACCTTCTAGGCAGCGCAAACACATCGCTTATAGTCTCGAAATTTTTCGACACGGACGTTCGTGCCCACGGCAGCGGCAACGCTGGGGCGACGAACACGCTAAGAGTTCTCGGCAAGAAGGCTGCCGTGATCACCACTATCGGGGACATAGCCAAGGGCGTCGTGTCGTTCCTGGTCGGTCGGTTCCTCTTGCAGGACAGCCCATCACTTGCGGCTCTCGGTGGACTTGCTGCTGGATTCGGAGCAATACTTGGACACAACTGGCCCCTCTATTTCCAGTTTCGCGGAGGCAAGGGGATATGGACGTCGTTTGCCGTAGCGCTTTCATTCGACTGGCGGGTAGGTCTGGCACTCTTGTCGGCGTTTGCCGTTGTTTTCGCGTTGTCGCGAATGGTTTCTTTGGCGGCCATCGTCGCAGCAGTGCTCTCACCGGTGATTGTTTGGCTCAGCGGCAGTGGACCAGTCGCAACCGGCGTCTTCTTCGTGCTAGCGGTGCTTGCAGTTGTGCGCCACCATTCTAACATCAGGCGAATACTGGGTGGACGCGAACCTCGGATTGGTGGGGAAAAAGCCTAATCGCTGCAGGCAACAGCCACCGCGCCTGCCAGTTCGACGATTTTATGAAATTCGTTTATCATCATTGCAGCCGGCGTCAGTCTCCGGTGGCTGTGCCTGAGCTTGGACGATATGCCGTTAGGCAGCAAAATCGTCATAACTCAATGTGTGCCGAAAAACGGAAACACGACCATAACGACAGCGCAAAGCCATACGAACGCCGTCAAACAAAATGCCGGTATAAGTGAACGGCTACGACTGCGGAACCAGTCTGGATAAAAACAAAAGCAGGTGGTGAACAAGATGGCCGCGCCGACTGACTTCAGTAGCCCGCTGCATGATGGGATGATATAGCAGCAAAAGACTATGGTGAGCACCGACAAAATAACCGTCTTTTCCGGTTCTTTTTTTAATGTCTCGCTTATTTTCATACGCTTATCTCTTGGCGTGGTGCGTTTGCTGCCTAACGTCCAAGCTCAGGCAGAGGCGCGGGAAACGGCGCCACGACGAAGCCGGAGAGCTGCGAATCTCTCATGCCGTCCAAAACTGGACGCCCAGCGCCTGTTGCCTGCAGCGATTTGTTAGGCGGCAACCTTCTCAATCGCGCTTTGCCTTTCTGAATGCACAGATTGCACCGATAGCTGCGCCTAATGCCCCTCCCAGTCCAATGCCAAGCGCAAGATTCTGCATGGCTGCGCCTACTCCGGCTCCAATGGCTATGCCAACGCCAATGCCAATGCCACTTGCCTTTCCACAGCAAGTGCACCGTGTCTTTTTCGTGGGTTCTGATTCCATAAATAGTGGTTTCGGTTGATGCCGCCTAACATGCATTAGGGAGCAAAAGTACCACCTATCCCGGTTGCCATTGTTCGCCCGTTTCTGCCATAAGACAACGGACACCAACCCCTTATGGTTTTATGAGTGGTTCTGATGCTGCCGACAAAGTGGACCCTGCTCCGAGGCCTAGAAGGCTCCTCGATCAGGTACGCGATGCGATTCGCTTGAAGCACTATTCCCTCCGTACCGAGCAAGCTTACGTCGATTGGGCCAAGCGTTACATCCTTTTCCATAAAAAGCAACACCCGAAAGACGTGGGCGCACGTCAAGTCGAGTTCTTCTTGGAGCACTGCGAGCTATGACGAGACAAATCGGGGCGACAAGGGGTCGGGGGGCGGCGGTTAGCGGGTGTGTATTTGGCGGGGCGTGGGGAGTGAACGCCACGTAGAGCGTGGCAAGCACTCGAAAATGGGACAGATGGGACGGATAGGACGGATGGGACGAATCAACGTCGAACGCCCAACATTCAACGCTCAACGATCAACGTTCGCAGGGGGGCGTGAGGATACGACAGAGATCCCACGTAAAACGTGGTGAACTTCGACAATCCTCCTTCGCGAAGGCTTCGGCGGATAAAGCTCAGGATGACAAATTGAGGAGGAGGCGGACAGCAGGCGGTTAGCGGGTGGTGTACTTGGCGCGGCGTTTCCGCCGTCGCTGAAGGTTGCCGCAAACGACAGCGGGTTTGCCACGGGAGCACAGCGTGTGGCGTCTCGTCCGACTCGGCTCCGTCGGACTCGGCTTGGCGGACGAGATGGCGGACAGGGGGGACGATTAACAGGAATATGCGATTGTGCGGGACTGATCCCTTTATGTGTAAATTGTAAAGCGTTGATCCCTTAGACCCCTTAGATTTGTTTCACTGCTTGGGACTGCCCTCTTCAGCCTTTGAATTTGTAGTGGTCTGCGAGCCGAGTTCGACGGGTATAATTCCCTGAATCACCATCGTCTCGGTCGAATGTGTAACAGTCGGCCCTTCGCTTAACGTGTAATCCACAACCACCTTGTCTTTATTGATCAAGATGACGAGGTCACTGTTTTGTTTTTTTGTATTCTCCACGATAAGAGCCGGAACCCCGCCGACTGAATGGTAGTTGTGGGAACAGAAATAATACCATTGCTCCCCGCCGTCGGCTTCCGGAGTTTTGGAATAAGGCGTGCCAAAAATATTCATCAGGTCAGTCGTGGTCGTCTTTCCTTTCACGATCTGATTGATGTCGGAGGCACCAAAGACACTGCCCTGTGTGTAATGGCTCCACGCACAACCCCACAGACAAAGGCAGAGGCCGAGTAATATAATTGACGATAGAATGGCCTTTATGGTTCTCATAGATTTGTTTTGGTTATTCGGCATGGCGGAATCCCAGTTTATGGATTAAACGGCACTTTATAACTAGTTGCACCACTGATCTTAAACTCCCGAACATATTTCTGACCTTCCGCTTCAGAAATCCTGGCAATTGGATGAAAAGAAGGCTTCATCCTATAATAGTAAGTTACACCTGCCTCTGCTACGAAAGTCTCGACTTTACTACCTTCTTGACCCATTCGTAGAAAATGCTTTCCAGGTAGAATTGGACTATAGAGATAGGAACTTGTCTCCAGCAAGCCGAAATCTTGATAATCAAGACGGACGAGCCAGTTGACGGCTGAACCTGCGAAGTGATAGGGGCGGATTACATAAAGCCCGGCCATGCCAGATGGGGGAGTAAAGTTTAATGCCTGCTGCTTTAGATCAGAAGAGGCCTCCGGCACGGACTGGCAGCCGGACATCAGCAGCATCACGAACATAAAAACCAAGCGTTGGTTTGTCTTCATTCTAATCATTCCTTCCGACATTTCCCATATGACATACGCCCCGCGACCATCGCGGGCCATTCAGTCAAACGAGCACTCATAATACCGGCGTCCTTTCGTTTGGATCGCCCGGGACTACTGAAGAACCTCCCCATCGACTGCGTGGAGGGAGTGAAAAGGGAGCGGCAACAGGACTTCCTTCGGCATTGGATGCCAGATCCGGCGAGTACGGCCGATGTCCGATTTAAGTCCAGTGCTTCTCTTTCACTTGAACCCAAGACGTGAAGAGGCGGGGCATCGTGGCTGCGTCTCAGCCGCCGCTTGTGAAAATAATCACCAACTCAGCGTGGAGTCAAGCCGGAAGACCGGATGGGCTGAGACGGCTCCGTGAACGCCACGTGAAACGTGGTAAACCACGCGAGCAAGGCCGCACGCTGCACCGGCGGACAGCAGGCGGTTAGCGGGTTGTGTACTTGGCGCGGCGTTCGCGGATGTGAAAACCGATGGCGCGCTTGGGGGGGGTGGGGTTGGTGCGGCGAGCAATTGTCGAATGGCTTCGATGATCTCCCTGATTGCCACGGAAACAACGCCGTGGCGTCTCGCTCCGCTAGTGCTGCGCTCGGCTTCTCCGTTAATCACAAGCAATTACGAGGCGCGCTGGCTGCGCAAGACACTGGAGAGCATGGCGACGCCTTCCTGGGTGAAGGCGTGCGGGAGATACTTGATGTTCCGGCCGCGCTTCAAGCTTCCAAATTGGAATCTTAAAGACCGGGCTTCCGCGTGTGGCACGGCGACAAGCGATGGGGTGGTCGCGGCTGGAATAGGACGCATAAGACGCATAGGACCGATAGGGCGGAGGGGGCGGGCGAGGAATCGGAGATTGAAAATTGCCGCGACGGCGTCTCGTCCGACTCGGCTTGAGATTTCAGAGGGACGGCGGTGGCAGGCGAGACGGCGGTCAGCGAATTCTGTGACTAGCGCGCCGCTCGCGCACGTGAAAGCCGATGGCGCGCTTGGGGGGAGTGGCGGCAAGTTCGGCAGGATCGGGCACGGACGCACACGGACTTGCACCGACTTTCACGGACGGATGGCGCCCAGGATGGATGAGGCGGTGAACGGTCACGGAAACGGCGACGGCCCGCGCTCGGCGAGCGCGGCTACAGCGACTCGATTGCATTTATGCGGCCACGATGGAACCCCGATCTCGGAATCGGGGTAAACGTGGCCCTCCAATGCGGGTGGGAAACGGCGGCAAGCAGGGAGGCGGACCGGTCGCGCCCGGAAGGGCCACGTAAGACGTGGCAAGCGCTCCCACAACGGGCACGCCGACAGAGCGGACGGATGGGGCGTCAATTTGCAGAACGGAGCGGACGCCTCGGAGAGGCGTCCCTACCCCGATTAGGAATCGCGGGCGGGCCAACGACGGGAGCCGAGCGGGCGGGGCGCTGCTCAGAACTGCGTGCGGGGGTCGCGGCCTTCGTCGATGTCGAGGAGGTCGAAGAAGGTCTGGACGTCGTCACGGTGGGAGATGCCGTATTCCTTTTTGCGGTCGGCGAGACGTTTGCTCGCGTCATCGCGCCAGCCGCGCTTGCGCAGGTAGTGGTTCCAGATGTCGATTTCCTCGTCGGACGGTTTGCGGCCGTTGGCGAAACACCATTCGAGGATGTCGATGTCTTCGCCGCCGAGTTTCACGCGGGCGACGAGGTCCTCGTATTTCACGCCGAGGAGGCTGCAACAGCGACCGTCAAAGCCCGTGCCGAGATTTTTGTGGTAATCGGCGGGCAGTTTGCCTTGTGCGTGGAGACGGATTTTGTCGAGCATGCGACCGAAGTGGACGATGCTGCCGACCGTGTCGTGGGGACTGCGAAGACCGGGGATTTTCATGGAGAGAGTGTAGCGCGCGGGGCGGTATTGCGCAACTGGCGGGGGTCAGAATTTGAAATTCCAACCGTCAGTTGCGTATTTATCGCGTAAGAGCTGTTTAATTCGCTTTTCGGGAAGCTCATCGAGGGCGGTGGTGGCGTTCCAGATTTGTTTCATTGCGTTTTTGACGGCGGTCGCGGGCAGATGCAGGTTTGTGAGGAAATCCTGGTGGGCGCGGTCGCGGCGGTACGGCGGTTGCTTGGAAGGCATGTGTAAAGTTTGTTCGATGAGGGCGAGGTCGAAATCGAGGAGGAACGAGCCGTGGAAGAGCAGGAACAGGCGACGGCGGCGCTGCGAGTTGCCCGAGAACTTGGTTCCTTGGAGCGTCAAGTCGGTGTGACCTTGGATGAGGACCTTGCCACCGAGCAACGGGTTCAGGGCATTGCGGTTGCGGTTCATAATGAACGCGTTGGCTTTGGTGATGTTCGTGAGGGGCGAATCGCCCTGGATTTTCAGGAGCAACGCGTAGTTGAGGCAGCCCGGCCCCTGCAAGACTGTCCCGCCGCCACTGCAGCGGCGCAACACCGGGACGCCGAGGCGCTTGCAGGAATCGAGATTCACTTCGGAGCGGGTCTTGTTAGAATAGCCGAGTACGGCGAAGTGTTGGCGAGGCTCCCAGAAGCGAAGGATTTCATCGGGGAATCCCTCTTCGCACCAGTCGAGGAGCGCCTCGTCGCACGCGAGATTCTCTTGCGGAGTTTGCAGGGTTCGGTCCAGGTATTTCATGGCGCTTGGATTTAGTCGGAAAAGGATTATTATCCAAATAGTGGCTCGGGCAACATTGTGAAAGCGGAACCAAAAGAACAACAACAAACTGTGCCTGCGGGGGGTCGGCTGGATAAGCCCCGGGTGCCGACTGATGACCGGAATGGCGGCGAAGACCAGCGCTGGCTGGATTCGTTGGAATTCATTCTCGAATACGTGTTGAAGAACCAGGGGACGGAGCAGGCACCCCTCGTGTTGAGCAAACTGTCCAAGCGTTTGCGCGAAGCGGGAATCAAACTGCCGTCGACCATCAGCACGCCGTACGTCAACACCATTCCTCCCGAGGAAGAGCCGCAATACCCGGGCAATCGCGAACTCGAACGCCGCATCAAGAGCCTGATCCGCTGGAACGCGATGGCGATGGTGGTGAACGCCCATCACGCATACCCGGGTCTCGGCGGCCACATCTCCACCTACGCCTCGTGCGCCACCCTGTACGAAGTCGGCTTCAACCATTTCTTCCACGGGGGCGACGGCGACCGTCCAGCAGATTTGGTTTACTTTCAAGGGCACGCCTCGCCGGGCAATTACGCCCGGGCCTTTCTCGAACGGCGGTTTGACGAAGCCCACCTGCAGCATTTCCGCCAGGAACTAGCAGAAGGCGGCGGGCTTTCCTCGTACCCGCATCCGTACTTGATGCCGGACTTCTGGCAGTTCCCGACGGTGTCGATGGGCCTTGGCCCGATCATGTCGATTTACCAGGCGCGCTTCAATCGGTACCTGCGCTCGCGCGGCTTCGTGCAGGGCGAGGAGCCCAAGGTGTGGTGTTTCGTGGGTGACGGCGAAAGCGATGAACCAGAGACACTCGGCGCGCTCACGCTCGCGTCGCGCGAAGGGCTGGACAACCTGATTTGGGTCGTCAATTGCAACCTGCAGCGTCTGGACGGTCCCGTGCGCGGCAACGGCAAGATCATCCAGGAACTCGAAGCGGCGTTTCGCGGGGCCGGGTGGAACGTCATCAAGGTCATCTGGGGTTCGAATTGGGATCCGCTGCTGCAGGCGGACAAGACCGGGTTACTCGTGAAGCGGATGGAGGAGGCGGTCGATGGCGACTACCAGAAGTATTCGGTGGAGCCGGGCAGTTACACGCGCAAACACTTTTTCGGCAAGTATCCCGAACTGCTCGAATTGGTGAATCACCTTAGCGACGATCAGATCCGCAAGTTGGTGCGCGGCGGTCACGACCCCCAGAAGGTGTACGCCGCGTTCCAAGCGGCGGTGGAACACAGGGGCGCGCCGACCGTGATACTGGCCAAGACCGTGAAGGGCTACGGACTCGGCGAGGCCGGCGAGGGCCGCAACATCAGCCACCAGCAGAAGAAGCTCAACGAGAAAGAGCTGCGCGAGTTCCGCGAGCGATTTGAGATTCCGATCAGCGACGAGGACGTGGCCCAGACGCCGTTCTATCGACCGCCACCGGGCAGCGCCGAGACGAAGTACCTGCTGGAACGCCGCAAGGCGTTGGGCGGATTCCTTCCGGCCCGCAACGTGCGCGCGCCGAAGATCGAGATCCCAGCCCGCGCCGAGTTTGTCGAGTTTTTCAAGGGCTCCGGGGCGACGGAAGCTTCCACGACGATGGCGTTCGTGCGGCTGTTGAGTGCGCTGTTGCGGAACGCCAATATCGGCAAGCACATCGTGCCGATCATCCCCGACGAAGCCCGCACGTTCGGCATGGACGGGCTATTCCGCGAGATTGGCATCTACGCGCCGAAGGGGCAAGTCTACGAGCCCGTTGACCGCGAGGCGCTGCTGTATTACCACGAGACCAGGGACGGACAGATTTTGGAGGAAGGCATCACCGAGGCGGGATCGATGTCGTCGTTCATTGCGGCGGGCACGGCCTACGCGAATCATGCCGTGAACATGATTCCCTTCTACATTTACTACTCGATGTTTGGGTTCCAACGCATCGGCGATTTGATGTGGCTGGCAGGCGACATCAAGGCGAAGGGTTTTCTGCTCGGCGCGACGGCGGGCCGGACGTCGCTGAACGGCGAAGGGCTCCAGCATCAGGACGGTCACAGCCAGTTGCTGGCGGCAACCATTCCGACGCTGATGACCTACGATCCGGCATTTGCGTACGAGATTGCGGTGATTGTTCAGGACGGCATGCGCCGCATGTATCAGGAGGGCGAGGACATTTTTTATTATCTGTCGCTCTACAATGAAAACTATCCGATGCCGCCCATGCCCGCAGGCGTCGAGGAAGGCATCCTGAAGGGGCTCTACAAATTCCGCAAAGGGGAGGATGGCAAGAAGCACAAGGCGCACATTTTCGGCAGCGGCACGATCATCCGGCAAGCGTTACGCGCCCAGGAGATTCTGGCCGAACGCTACGACGTATCCGCCGACGTATGGAGCGCCACGAGCTACAAGCTGCTCAAGACCGACCAGCAGCGCGTGAGCCGCTGGAACATGCTTCATCCAACCGAACCGCCGCGGAAATCATACTTGCAGACGGTTTTGGAAGGCGAGAAGGGCGTGTTTGTAGCCGTGTCGGACAATATCAAACTCGTGCCCGACCAGATTGCGCCGTGGGTTCCCGGCGGATTGGACACGTTGGGGACGGATGGCTTTGGCCGCAGCGACACGCGCGAAAACCTGCGCCGCTTTTTTGAAATCGACGCCGAAAGCACCGTCATCGCCACGCTCTACGCGCTGGCCAAGAAAGGCGAGATTGAGATGAAGGTTGTCGCGCAGGCGATCAAAAACTTGAAAGTCGACCCGGAGAAGGCGTTCCCGCATGTGATGTGAGCAGCGATCTGACTCGGGACTGGTAGCCAGAAGCGGTTGGGCTAACCCCGTGTGCTCGCCGGTCACTGAGCAGCGATTTGTAGTGCCCGCTGAGCGATGGCCGAAGCAGTTCATTCCCTCCGCAGGAGCTTCCAGAATACCGTGACGATGCGTTGGTGGTGGCGGTTCCTGCACCAAACGAGAGCCGCCTGACCGGACTGATCAAGCGGCTCTCTTGCTCCGAGGCTTACTTGACTACTTCTTGCGCCGAATGACAGCCAGCAATCCAACCAAACTCAACCCGACCAGCGCCACGGTGCCGGGTTCGGGGACGCTGATGATTGTGTAGGTTGGTTGATTACCCGGGTTACTCGGATCGTACCCAGGTTGGCCCACCAAGGGTATGTACACATACCCGTTGAATTTCTCCTCTGTATAGGGATATCCAAGCACGCCAGTCTCGGTAGCATAGATTACGTTGGGATACGATGCGCCAGGCAACCCAATGTCGGCTTGATCCTGAATCTCACCGTCGGAGAGATCCGAATAGAACACCAGCGTGGCGTTGGCGTTGTTCCACCGAATCAGATCCGAAGATCCGCCGCCTGGCTCTTGAAGCACAAGGTCTCCTTGCACAAGTCCGGCCGGCGTCGTAAACGTCAGCGCGTTTGGAAGACCACCCGGACCGGGATCCTGCTGCAGGAAACCGGGGTGGTCTGCACCATTGAACAAGTTGGGCAAGTAGGGTCTGACCCAGCCGTTTGTCCTTTCGGTAACTTGTAACGTGAAACCTTGCCCACGGGCACATGGAACAGCTAGCAGCACACACGCTATGGCTGCCAAGATGGCTGTCAGGGACAGCCGGTCGATACGAACACGTTTCATTAGGACTCCTTTTGGTTGCCGAGCTCTCGCTAGGGCTGACAACCGATTGCGACCCCTGCCCGTGCGGCCATCGCTTCGTGAGCGCGAAACAGCAGCACAGCACGGAAGGAATCAGTTTTCCGCCTTCTCGCGACGTGGTTTATGCGCGCGGCGACCCATTTGCGCCAGTCGGCTGTTCAAGCGTCGCCGACCCAAGGGACAGGAGGATTCAGGAAGTCTTCCCGACTTTTGGCAATTCTGCCCGTGAGCGTTCTTGGAATACCTAGCAGGTTGCCAAGAAACTTGGCTCGGGTAGGTTTGGGCTCTCGACCGACTCAGTGGGTTGGCGTGCTGCCGAGCGGTTTCATCGGTTCTTTCATGCCGAAGGGCTTAGGGGCCGGGAAGCGACCCGCAAGAGGACAGCGACCAGCGGCTCGGTTCGCGCGGATGGAGAGCAGGGTACTTTCTGGCGCGACCGCCAGAAGGAGGAATTCATTCATGACACGCAGGACAAGTTCCACGCGGTCGGCGACGGCGAGTTTGTGGTGAAGGCGCTCAATGTAGGTGTGGACGGTGTGCGGCGAGATGCCAAGGTCGGCGGCGATGGCGCAGTCGGTGCGGTCGTCGAAAACGCCGCGCACGATTTGCAGTTCGCGCGCGGATAGCTTGAGCGAGCGGGTGATTTCTCGCCACGCGCGGTCGGAGAACATCGCCGCGCCCAAAGGATGGGGACGTGGCCGAGTCAGACTTGAAGGGGGATTGCTCTTGGCGGCCGGACAGACCGTACGACTTTTGACGGCTGGCTTGCCCCCATGCGAGGGCTGGCAATTTGTGACCATGGTTGCCTTCAACCTTCTGGAGGTCACCTGGGGGGCGTCGCCGGAAAGAACTCTCTCGACACCGTGTCCAGACAACCCCACGCAGTAGCAAACCTGCCCGCCTCACCTAACTTCACTCCATGTTACGCCCAATACGCGCGAAGTCAATGATTCACCGGACGACCTGCCCGATTCAGGCCACAACAAAACACTCTTGCGCAGGGCCACAAGATGGCATATCAGGAGTGTGAACTTTGGGCGGTTTGAAAGGTCAGCGAACTCATGGACATCAGATTACCACGTCTGGGCGAAGGGGCTGAATCGGGGACGGTGGTCAGCGTCTTCGTCAGGCCCGGTGATCAGATCAAAGAGGGCCAGACGATTGTCGAACTGGAAAATGAGAAGGCGGTTGCTCCGATTCCGGCGAGCGCAGCGGGACGGGTCGCCAAGGTCTATGTCAAGGAAGGCGACAAGATTTCCGTCGGCCAACCGATCCTGGCGTTGACGAACGACAGTGCGGTTGCGGCGACTAGCGCGACGGACACGCCGCGTGAGGGCACGCGGCCTACAACACTAACGGCGCCCGCGCCGGCCCGACGATCAGATCGTCCGACGGCGGAGGTTCCGAGCGTTGACTTCGTGGGTGAACCTGTTCAGAACGAGTCGGTCGCGGCGTCACCCACGGTTCGCAAGCTGGCGCATGAACTGGGCATCGACTTGAGCCGTGTGCGGGGCACCGAGAGCGGCGGGCGCATCGGACTCGAAGACCTGCGCGGTTACGTTCGGCAGCTTCAGCAACGGGCGTTCGGTCCGGGGGGCGCACCGTCGGCCGGGGCACCTGCGCCGAAACCGACGGTGGAAAGAATCGATTTCGAGAAATGGGGGCCGGTGTCGCGCAAGCCCGTGTCATCGCTGCGCAAGATCATCGCCCAGCGGATGCGCGAATCATGGGTGAGCGTCCCGCGCGTGACGCAATTCGATGAAGCGGACGTTACGGGTGTCGTGGCGCTGCGAAAGAAGTACGTGGCGAAGTATGAGAAGAAGGGCGGGCACCTGACGCTGACACCGTTCCTGATGAGGGCGGTCGTCGTGGCGCTGAAGAAGTATCCGATCTTCAACAGCAGCCTGGACGAAGCGACGGAAGAGATTGTCTTCAAGAGCTACTATCACATGGGCATCGCGGTGGACACGGAACAGGGATTGATCGTGCCGGTGATACGCGACGTTGACAGGAAAAACCTGCTGCAACTTTCGAAGGAGTTGTCCGACATGGCTGAAAAGACGCGGCAACGCAAGGTGGCGGCAGACGAGTTGAAAGGCGGCACGTTCACCATCTCGAATCAGGGCGGCATTGGCGGCGGCTTTTTCACGCCGATTGTCAACAAGCCCGAGGTCGCAGTCCTGGGGGTCGGGCGCGGGGCATTGAAACCGGTCGTCCGTGGTGAGAAGATCGAGAAGCGGATGATGTTACCGCTCGGCTTATCGTACGATCACCGGGTGATTGACGGCGCGACGGCGGCGCGGTTCATTGTCGAGATCGTGCACGCGCTCGAGCAATTCAAGGAAGCGGATGTGAAGGTGTAAAAGGTCATGGAACCGATCAAGACTGAAGTGGTCGTGTTGGGCGCGGGCCCGGGTGGTTACGCGGCGGCGTTTTACGCGGCGGACAAGGGCAAGAAAGTGATGCTCGTCGAGATGGACAAGCGGTTGGGCGGCGTCTGTCTCAACTGTGGGTGCATCCCCTCGAAGGCGCTGCTGCACGCGACCAAACTCATCACCGAAGCGCGCGACTCCGGGCATCGCGGCATTCTCTTCGGCGAACCAAAGCTCGATCTGGACAAGTTGCGGGCGTGGAAGAATTCGATTCTCGACAAGCTGGGCGGTGGCGTCGCGGCTCTCGCCAAGCAGCGCGGGGTCGAGGTACTGCAGGGACGTGGCTACTTCGAAGATTCCAAGACGCTGCGGGTCGAGACGGCGGAAGGCCAGAAATTCGTCACGTATGACTCCGCCATCATCGCGGTCGGCTCGAAGTCAGCGATGCCGAAGGCGTTTGACCTCGGCAACCCGCGGATCATGACGTCGCGGCAGGCGCTGGATGTCCCCGACGTGCCCGGAACGCTGTTGATCGTGGGCGGCGGCTACATCGGCATGGAGTTGGGAACGGTGTACGCGACGCTCGGCAGCAAAGTGGTGGTCGTCGAAGCGCTCGGATCGATTTTGACCGGGGCGGATGCCGATCTCATTCGGCCGGTGCAGCGTTACGCGGAGAAGGCGTTCCAGGAAGTCCGCGTGAAGACGAAAGTGGTCTCGATGGCGACGGGGGGCAAGCAGATCAAAGTGGTCATGGAAGCGGATGGGAAGAAGATCGAGGAACTTTACGACCGGGTGCTCGTATCGGTCGGACGCGTGCCAAACCATGCGGACCTCGGTCTCGAAAACACGAAGATCACCAAGGACGAACGCGGGTTCATCAAGGTCAATGAGAAGCAGCAGACGAACGATCCCGCTCTCTACGCGATCGGTGATGTGACCGGTGGCGTGTTACTGGCCCACAAGGCGACGCGCGAGGGAAAGGTGGCGGTGGATGCCATCACGGGTGAATACGAATCGTTGGACAAGTACATCATTCCAGCAGTGGTGTTCACCGATCCCGAAATCGCGTGGTGCGGTCTGACCGAAACGGAAGCGAAAGAGAAGGGGATTGCGGTAAAGGTTGCGCGGTTCCCGTGGAGTGCATCGGGCCGCGCGTTGACCTACGACCGTCCCGAAGGCCTGACCAAATTGATTATCGATCCCGAGACCGAACGGGTGTTGGGAGCGGGCATTACCGGCCAGGGCGCGGGCGAACTGATCAGCGAGTTGGTGTTCGCCATCGAGATGGGCGCGACCGCCTACGATCTGGCGTCGTCGATTCATCCGCACCCGACGCTGTCAGAGACGATCATGGAATGCGCCGAAGTCTTTTACGGTCACGCCACCCACACGTTTACGCGGCGGGAACCTCCGCAGCGGGAGTCGTGACGGGGGGGGGCGAGGGGAGAGGGCTGGAGTGATGGAGTATTGGAGTGTTGGGGTAAGGGACCGCACGGCCATCGCAACGCGCACGACAACTCATGACAGGTGAGACGTGACTCTGCCACCCCAACAGGCGGTAGACGCCGCATTTCTTCGAGAGTACGTAGCGTTTTCATCATTCGGTCCACTCCGAATCGCGGAGTGTCTTTATGCCGCCCTGGTCGAGGCCCATCGGAAGAAGGACTTCACTACAGTCGGCCACCTACAGATTCACCTACACGCCGAAATGGTCGCGTGTTTGGAGACGGCCGGAGCCCTGCTTCGTGCCTATTCCCGATGGGAGAAGCCTGGGGTGTTGAAATCGCTTCTTACCTACAGGCAGGGTGAAGTCCCGCAGTTCA